>JBARPZ010000482.1:0-3567 GCA_049643445.1 Sedimentisphaerales bacterium | reverse complement strand
GCGCAGGCATAGGTGAACTGCTGGGCATCACTATCAAAATCACTCTCGGCTTTGTCATCTGGGCAACTATCGCAGTCGCCGCCTTTTGGCCGTAAAGACATATCATGCGTGAAAACATCGCGCACGGCCCCTTTTCCCCTTGCAATTCTGCGAAAATCTGGTATGCTATTTTTATATGTTTTTCGGCTATCCAAGCGGGGGATGGCTAAAATGCGTTTTTTTTAGTACTCCCCCTGAATAGCTATACAATTAGCGAGGCTTGATAATGCTTAAAACGGGGAAATCATCAATATTTTGAGGTGGGAAAGAATGGGAAAAATTGCGGATCTCAAAAAAGTCCTTTTCGTCTCAGTGTTGATTGTGATGTGTGTATTTGGCTTGTCCGCTCAAGCCAAATACGGGAGTGGTAGTGGCACTCCGGAAGATCCATATCTGATTTACACTGCTGAACAGATGAATGAGATTGGGCTGAGTGGAAATTCGGATGATTGGGACAAGCACTTTCGGCTGATGGTTGATATCGACCTGAGCGGTTTTGACGGGAAAGATGGCAGGCCGTCTTTCAATATCATTGGAACAATATTTGACGCCGGATTCTCCGGTGTTTTCGATGGAAATAAAAAAGTAATTAGTAACTTTACCCATCAATCAAACTCATTTTACAAAGGACTTTTTACAAGAGTTATTGGCGAAAATGCAGAAGTTAAAGATTTGGTTCTAAGAAATGTTGATGTTAATTCAGGAACAGCGAACATTGTTGGTGCTCTGGCCGGCAAATTATATGACGGAGGTAGACTGTCCAGGTGTTCTATCGAGGGCGGCATTGTTTCAGGACATCAGATGGTAGGAGGATTGGTCGGACACGTTAGCGACAAGAGTGCGGTTATGGATTATTGTTATTCAACCTGCAGTATTGTGGCAACCGGGTTTTTACCTATGCACGCCGGTGGACTGACAGGTATCAATGGGGGGATGGTATCCAACTGCTATTCAACGGGCAGTGTTATTTGCACAGGTGAACAATTTGGTGGTCTCGTGGGAAGAAATACAGGTACGATATCTAATTGCTATTCCACGAGCAATGTAAACGGCACCGCAGAGGCTTCTCAACGTTATGTTGGTGGACTTGTGGGATATAATTCATTTCGAGATCAAGGCAATCCCGGCATAATTGAAGACTCCTATTCACTGGGTATCGTTAGCGCAGATTATTTAGTCGGCGGTTTGGTGGGATGGAATGGTGGTCATATATACAATAGTTATACATTAAGCAGCGTTTCGGGTAATTCACATGTCGGCGGGCTGGTGGGAATGAATGTCATTCCGTCTCTTGGTGGAAATCATGGAAAGATATTGAATTGCTTCTCGGCTGGAAGCGTTACGGGCAATTCCTCTGTTGGTGGACTGGTTGGAGAATTTACGAGCGGTACAATTTCATCTTCATTCTGGGATGTTAATACCAGCGGGCAGATAAGCAGTGACGGTGGGATAGGTAAGACGACTACCGAAATGCAGACCGAGAGTACGTTTACTTCGGCAGGCTGGGATTTCTTCACGCCTATCTGGAAAATGTGTGATGGTCCATATTACCCCAGGCTCTGGTGGGAGATATGCCCCGAGCGGCCGGTTTATTACGTTGATGCGGATGCCAATGGTGCAAATGATGGGTCGAGCTGGGCCGATGCTTACAAATATCTCCAGGATGCTCTTGATGATGCCACAAACGGTGATGATATCTGGGTAGCGGATGGTACATACAAACCTGATGAAAACTCAGCTAATCCAAGCGGTACCGGCGAGCTAACTGCCACGTTTCAGCTTATAACAGGTGTGAGGCTTTACGGAGGATTTGCGGGCGGAGAAACAACTCTGGACGAGCGCGATTGGGAAACCAACAAAACCATCCTGAGCGGCGACCTGAACGGTGATGACATTCCGATTTACCCACACAATACAGACGATAATAGCTATCGTGTCGTTACAGGCAGCGGGACCAATACGACTTCGATTCTGGACGGCTTGACTATCAGCGGCGGCAGAGGGACTGGAATGTATAATTACGGCGGCAGCCCGACACTGGCCAACTGTACATTCAGTGACAACGTGGCAAATGACGGGGGCGCGATGTACAATACACATTTTAGTGACCCTGTTGTTACCAACTGCGAGTTCAGCTTGAACAAAGCCGGAGAGAGTGGTGGTGCCATGTGTAACGAAGATAGTAATCCAATAGTAACCGGTTGTACCTTCATCGACAACTCAGCCTTGCACTTTGGGGGCGCTGTTTACAATGGTGGAAACAGCCCAACGTTCAAGTACTGTACTTTCATCGACAATTCGGCAGAAGCAGGTGGCGGGGGGATGTACAACCGTGACAGCAGCCCGATGTTGACCAACTGCACGTTCGAAGGAAACTGGTCAGGACTGTTCGGTGGTGGATTGGATACAGTGCTGGAGAGCAGCAATCCGATAGTGATTGGATGCAGCTTTATCGGCAACTCGGCCGATGTCTCCGGAGGCGGTACGTCGAACGGAAATAGCAGTCTCACGCTGATTAACTGCATATTTGTTGATAACTCGGCTGCGAATGGAGGCGGCGGAATGTACAGCCATGTGGGCAAGAACATTAAGGTGAGCAATTGTACGTTTTATCGTAATGAAGCACCCAATGGAAACATGTTGGCTTGTAGTTACGAGTCCAACGTTCAACTCACTAATTGTATCATGTGGGATAGTGGGAACGAAATCTGGAATCCGCGCGGCTCAATAATTACTCTTACATACAGCGACGTGCATGGCGGTCAGATGTCGGTATATGACCCGTGTGAAGGTTTGGTTTGGGGCGAGGGGAATATCGTTGCCGATCCTTGTTTTGCGGATGCGAATAATGGTGATTATCATCTGAAGTCACGGGCCGGCAGATGGGACCCGAATAGCCAAAGCTGGGTTCAGGATGATGTCAACAGCCCATGCATCGACGCAGGTGAACCCAATTCCGATTGGACCGCGGAATTTTGGCCTCACGGCGAACGCATAAATATGGGAGCTTATGGCGGCACACCGGAGGCAAGCATGTCATTGTCGGATGCAGGCAATATTGCGGACTTAAATTTTGATAGGCTTTTATGTTCAAGAGACGTGAAGCTGCTCACAGACAAATGGCTTTATGAAGCTATCTTACTGCCTGAAGACCTGAGCAGAGATGGTATTGTCAGTTTCATCGATTTCGCGATTTTTGCCCACAATTTTGAACTTCCGGCGCGTCATCCGAATCCAGGCGATGGTGCAAGAGTTGTCAGTAGAACCGCTGACTTAAGCTGGACGGCCGGTCGTGGTGCCACATCGCACGATGTATACTTCGGGACGAGCAATCCACCGCCGTTCATCCAGAACCAAACTGGTACAACATTTGATCCCGGCACGATGGCTTATAGCACTGTGTACTACTGGCGTATCGATGAGGTCGGTGCCTACGGCACATTCACAGGTGCGGTCTGGAGCTTCACGACTACGGGACCAGGGCCGGGCTAAGTGGTTTGTCACCATGTCCCATGTCATACGAAGTTA
>JBARPZ010000481.1:0-3268 GCA_049643445.1 Sedimentisphaerales bacterium | reverse complement strand
AGGCCGCGGTGATGTTTCGCAGATTCCGGTCCTTCCAGCTCGGATGGGCATGGAGTGTCTGGCTGTCTTTCTGCATATAATCGGTGATTCCCGGCCAGCTCCCCGGGACCTTGAAGTAGCCCCACCTGTCGGCTGGCACGGTGTTCGTGTCCTCGTCGACCGGCTGCCAGCACCACAGACCATTGATGCATATCCGCTCTCGCGTGGGCGTTGACTCCCGATATGCTTTCTCAACGCCCCAGACAGCGCTTACACCTTTAGGCAATGGCGCCGCAGCCCCGCCTCGGCATACTCCCGACAAACAAGCCGCAATGATAAATGCGACGATGACGAACGATTGCTCTAATAAACGTCTCATTTCGACTATCCCTCGTAAATCGAGTGGTGATTCAGTGGCATTTTTATCACATTAGCTGAGATTCACCATTTACTATTGATTCCACTGCGTTCGGCCAAATTCACAGCCCCAATATTACCAAATCCGTCCCCGCAAAGAAACCTCTTTGGTCATACTATGCACTTTAATTAGTTTGGTTCTTAACCAAGTGGCCCCTTTTGCGTCACCAGCAGCAGTCGAAATCAACAGCGACCCATAGCCAGTGCTGAACCTGCTGGAAAGACCAAAACCCGGATCATCACCAACAAGAACCCTTTAGCCAATAACAGTCCGGGCGAAGAGCCTAATGCAGCCATACAGCAGGCTAAAAGCACCGACATTACCGGGACTTTATCGATCAAGCTTTTATCTCAAAACCTGTACTAGGAGGTGGACTAACGGGAGTTGAGAATGACTATTTGAAGGATCATCATGTCTTATGTATAATGTCCATTGATGAAATAGTTGGAATTGGTGCATATATAGCCGAAGAAATATAGCCAATTTTGGCGAACCTTCAGTTAATATCCGGCCAATAGAAAGAAGATATCTGATTCCGAGGGCAGACATGAGCGATGTCACTCGTATTTTGAACGCATTTGAGCAAGGAGATGCTCGGGCTTCAGATGAACTTCTTCCATTGGTGTATGAAGAATTACGTTTGTTGGCTGCTCAGAAAATGTCGCAAGAACCACCTGGCCTGACACTTCTGGTAACAGCATTAGTCCATGAGGCATATCTGAGATTAGTCGCACCAGAGGCTCAGGGCTGGGGAAATTTGGGCCTCTGGAGCCCCGGACGATTTTCCTATGTCTTTCGATACGCTGTTTTATCCACAACTTTTGGGACGTTAACATTTTTTTAAGTGTCGCCAGATGTGTGAGAAATAGCAGAAAAGGTGTATAATAAGACTTCGAGTATTGAACCAATGTTACAGGGCAGGCCGAAGAAAGGAACGCTTATGCAAACAGCAATTAGTACTTATCAACCAGCTTTCTCTCGTAGCCCCAAATCACAGGTTTTCTGGCTTCTTATTCTATTAATAGGATTCAGCCGTGTCTCGGCTTCGCCGGTAAAACAGGCAAAGCTCTGGGAGCCGGTGACGTGGAACTTTCGAAACCCGAGCTATTCCGGTAATCCGTTTGACCTTGTAGTCAAGGCGTCCTTCACCCACACATCCAGCGGTCGGAAGATCCAGACAGAGTTTTTCTACGACAGCGGTGACACCTGGAAATTGCGCTTCACGGGAACACACACAGGCCGGTGGCGCTTTGTATCCGAAAGCTCTGATCCTGAGCTGAATGGCTTGAAAGGTGATATAGAAGTTCGCCCCAATCCCGGCGTACCGGCTTTTATGACAAACTACGGCAGCAAATGGGGACGACTTGGAATCGACAAGGCCTTTGTGCCACAGTATGTGATGTACTGTGATCCGCCTGTGTTTTACCGGAATCCTGATCGCATAGACACTGATATCCACAAGTTCTTTGTCGAACACGGATTCAATGGCTTTCACATCGGTGTTCTTGGTCGATGGTTCGACCTTGAAAAGACCCGCTCGAATGAAATAACCGCAGCCGATCCGAATCCCGATCCACGCACTTTCGAGGCACTTGAATTACTTATTCGGAAGGTACACGCGGCCAATGGTGTGGTGTTCATCTGGGCCTGGGGAGATGAGCAGCGCAGAATGACACCGAAGAAATGGGGTCTCAACGGTAAGGTTGACAGGCGCCTGCAGCGCTACATCTGCGCTCGACTTGGTCCGCTGCCCGGCTGGTCAATGGGATACGGCTTTGACCTGCAGGAATGGGTGAATGAAAAGGATCTACGCACCTGGCACGAATATATGCACAGCCACCTTGGCTGGTTCCATTTCCTCGGCGGACGGGCACCTGATCTCACTCAGATATGTGATGGTCTGGATTATTCTTCTTATCAACAGCATCGGCCTGACTACGATATCTACGTCAAGGCTATCGATCAATACCCCGATAAACCCACTTTTATGGAAGACCGATTCCGCGTCCGCAAGAATGTCTATCCCGACAAGGACTACGATTTCGAGATGACTCGTCGTGGCTTATGGCACTCCACGATGGCCGGCGGCGCAGCAAATATCTGGGGCAATTTGCTCAATCCCCGCCCTGATGGTGTATCACATCCTTACCCGAACAAAGAACAAATCAAGACCTGCTCACTGTTCTGGCAAGACCGTTTCAAAAAAGAGATGATCCGCGATAACAGCATAACCGACGGTGTGTGTCTAAAGGTCCCGGGCAAGCTGCTTGTCTTCTATAAAGAGAACGCGGACTCAATCAAAATGAACCTGAGCGAGCTAAAAGACATATTCGATGCAGTCGCCGTCGATACCTGCAAAAAATACAAAGAAATCAGACTATCGTACCTCTCAGCTAAACCAAACCAGGTCTTTTTAGCCCCTTACAATTCCGACTGGGCCATTGCTGTAAAACAATAAGAACTTAGGTGCATCTTTGTTCACCTGCTCCGATGCACGCTAAACGCTATCTTTTATATTTTCTTTTTGATTTGTTTATGTTATTCTGCCCTTGCCCCGTCTGCCTCGTGAGATAACGAAGCGTTATCTCACGGGGGCGGCAACCGACAACTGGCGACTTTCATAGTCCCGGTCCCTGCGTTTATTACCGCCCAAAAAACAATCGGGGCCTATACCGAATCAATCAGTATAGGCCCCGAACTGATGCAAAGCCAAGTGGCCAACCAAACACTAACGATGGCTATTATTCAGTCGGCCACAGTATCTCTTCAAGGTATTTACTTGCTATGAGACTGTAGTCCTTGAGGTTAATCCACTGGCTGCCTTCTGCCTCACCTTTGTACACATCAGCATCCGACAGAATAGGAATATGC
>JBARPZ010000480.1:0-2865 GCA_049643445.1 Sedimentisphaerales bacterium | reverse complement strand
CATAAAACCACTGCTCCTTGAGTGGCGCGATCTGAACATTGTTGAGTTCGACTCCTTCCGTGTGGAAGACAAGCTTCTTCAAAGTCAAATCAGGACTATAGGAAATCATCGTATGTTGCCCCGCGATTTTTGCATCCACTATAGAGCCCCCTCACAGCCTTTGACAATCACGCGAACCGTGAAGGACCGGCCAACGCTCGGGTTGCGTCCCCTCAGAGCCCTATCCTTTGACCGGCAATCATAGAGTATTCCCAAGCAGGATCAACGCAAGGAAGATACCAAAAAGTAACCATTGAAATCGGAAATCCTAACCATTAAAATGGCCCTAAAGTCAGGAGCGTCTTGACTCGCGAATCTGAGCTCAGACGGACATGGGCCAATGCTAGCGTCCGGCTTACTCCTGCAAGCTCGTTATTATGAAAGGCCGACTAATGAACAAACTTATCCTCACCTGTCTTGTCATCTCGATGCTGATGGCAGGCGGCTCCCCTGTAATCCTGGCGGTCGAGTCAGCCACTCAGACTCAGTCCGCTACGTCGCCAGCGGCGCGTGCGGACGCTCCCACGCTGGGCTTCGCCACACCGCTCCAGTGGAAATCTACAGGGGTGCTGATCGCGCCGGTGTCCGACGAAACGCACAACATCGTATCGGTGAAAGACCCAACGGTTGTCCGTTACAACAACAAATGGCACGTCTACGCGACCACCGCCAATACTCGAGGCAGTTGGAGCATGGTCTATCTTAGTTTTGCGGATTGGTCGGATGCCGCTGATGCCAAACCCTACTACATTGACAACAATCCGAACCTGCGCGGCTACCACTGCGCTCCGCACATTTTCTATTTCCGCCCGCACAAGAAGTGGTATCTGATCTACCAGTCCCAGCACCCGCAGTATTCAACCACTGATGATATCTCCAAGCCGGAAACCTGGACCAGGCCTGAGAACTTCTTTGATACTAAGCCGGCCAGTGCCCCAAGGCTCTGGATCGACTACTGGATGATCTGCGACGACACGCACGCCTACCTGTTCTTCACCGGCGATAACGGCCGTGTGTATCGCAGCCGGACCAGGATCGAGGACTTTCCCAGGGGCATGAGTGACCCGGAGGTTGTCATCGAGGGCCCGCGAAATGACGTTTTCGAAGGAAGTATGACCTACAAGATCAAGGGCGCCGGCACCTATCTGACACTGGTCGAGGCCATGACCCCGGCACGGTACTACCGCGCTTGGATATCCGACAGCCTCAACGGCGAATGGACGCTGGTTTCAGATGCAGACACTTGGCAGAAGCCCTTTGCGGGGATCAACAACGTCACCTTCAAAGACGGCGTGGCGCCCTGGACAAGGGACATCAGCCACGGAGAGCTGATCCGCGACGGATATGATGAAACGCTGACCATCAACCCCGACAATCTTCAACTCCTCTATCAAGGTCGCGATCCCGCCATTAACAGACGCTACGACCAGTTACCCTATAGACTTGGATTGCTGAGCCTTGAGCGTGACCATCTCGTACTGGATACAAACGATTCCAAGCCTGCTTCCACCAATGCACCTGCACGCGATGACCCGCCTTCAAGGGACGCCCGAAGAGGCAGAGGACGAGGCGGATTCGGCGGACCGATCGAACTGGGTCCGGACGATAAACCCGTCTTCGCCGATCCACCCGCCGGTTTCAACGCCAGGCGTGAGAATATCCCTCACGGCGAGCTGACGATGGTTGAGTACGACTCGAAGACGGTCGGCACCCGTCGAAAAATGCTCGTTTACACGCCGCCCGGCTACTCGGCCGACCGCAAGTACCCGGTGCTCTATCTGCTGCACGGCATCGGCGGCGACGAGACGGAATGGCAGCGCTTTTGCCACCCCGAGAACGTCATCGATAACCTGCTGGCCGATGGCAAGGTCGAGCCGATGATCGTGGTCATGCCCAACGGTCGCGCCCGGGAGAACGACCGGGCCGAAGGCAATGTCTTCGCCAGCGCGCCGGCTTTCGCCGCTTTTGAAGGTGATCTGCTCAACGACGTGATTCCAGCCATTGAGACCAGGTACTCTATTTACACCGACCGTGAGCATCGGGCTTTGGCGGGCCTGTCGATGGGCGGCGGTCAGTCCTTGAACTTCGGCCTCGGTCACCTCGACGTTTTCGCTTGGATCGGCGGGTTCTCATCAGCCCCCAATACCAAACCCCCCGCCGAACTCGTATCTGATCCCGCAGCCGCCAAGAAAAAACTGAAGCTCCTGTGGCTGGCCTGTGGCAACAAGGACGGCCTGATCCGCATCAGCCAGGGCCTCCACAACTACCTCAAAGAGAAGAACGTGCCGCACATCTGGCACGTGGATTCCAATGGCCATGACGCCACCGAATGGGCCAACAACCTGTATCTTTTCGTCCAACACATCTTCAAGGCGGCTGCGCCGACACTGCCCGCACCTCCGCTGGCTCCGGCTGCAGCCAAGCTGGTGATCCGGGTGGCGTGTGGGGCCAATCAGCCCTACACTGACAGGAATGGCAACGTCTGGCTGCCCGATGAGGTCAAGGCTCCCGGCGCATCGCTGGACCCGCTGGACGGGATGACTATCGAACGGGCCGAACAGTTCGAGGTTCCTGATGTCGCGTTCCCGCAGATATTCCGGACCGAGCGGTACAGCATGAGCGCGTACGAGTTCAATCTTCCCAACGGCAAGTACACCGTCCGCCTGCATTTTGCCGAGTGCTTTACGGGGATCACCGGTGTCGGCCAGCGGGTGTATTCGTTTGCCGTGCAGGGACAGAAGCCGGAGAAGGATTTCGACATCTACAAGGAGGCCGGCGAGCCGTATAAGGCGATCCATCGTGAGTATGAGGATGTTTTGGTTACAG
>JBARPZ010000479.1:0-11666 GCA_049643445.1 Sedimentisphaerales bacterium | reverse complement strand
TGGGATGCTTTTCTGTGCTCCTATCATCGGGCTGTGGTATTGGTGCACGGACCAATATATCGTTCAGCGTGCCCTGGGTGCTCCGAACGAGCGTGAAGCTCGACGAGGTAGTATATGGGCGTCCTTTTTGAAGCTGTTACCAGTGTTCATATTTATTATTCCCGGCATGATTTGCTTTGCATTGGCCAAGAGTGGTAAGATGGCGGGACTTCAGGAAGCTTTGTATACAGCGGGAGCGATTGACAATGAAAAATGCCAGGCGGCTTTCCCTTTGTTGGTTAAACACGTGCTTCCTCCGGGAGTGCGAGGTCTTGTTGTGGCCGGGTTGTTGGCCGCCCTGATGAGCTCGCTGTCGAGTGTGTTCAATGCCTCCTCGGCCTTGTTCACTATGGACTTATATTCGAAGTTCCGGCCCAATGCATCCCAGCACAAACTGGTCTGGATGGGTCGTATCGCTACCACTGTTATGGTGGTTATTGGTCTTTTTTGGGTGCCTGTGATTCAGGGTGCACGGGGTCTGTACCACTATCTGCAGGCTGTGCAGGGATATCTGGCGCCGCCTATCTTTGTGGTCTTCTTTTTAGGTATATTCAGCAAACGAATGAACAGTAAGGGATGCCTGGCCACACTGATTGTCGGATTTCTGCTTGGTGTCTTTCGTTTGGCTGTCGATACTCCTGTCAAGCTGATTGAAGGATTTCAGTATCAGGAGGGATCATTGCTTTGGATAGTGAGCAATATTTACTTCCAGTACTATAGCCTTTTCATCTTCATTGTATGTGTTCTTGTAATGATAGTGGTTAGCTTGAGGACGTCTGAGCCGTCCTACGAGCGGATTAGCGGCCTTACTTACGGCACGCTTAACGAGGAGCACCGCCGTCTGTCACGAGGCAGTTGGGATTGGCGCGAAGTAGCTGCCTCTGCGGCAGTGCTGGCCGTGATTCTTGCCGCATATCTGTACTTCAGGGGATAGTGTTTTTATTAGAACAGGTGTTCGAGTTAGTGATGATAGTAATATTGTATGGGGTCTTAAACGATGGCTTATACGATTGGATTAGATTACGGGACTAATTCTGTCAGGGCTTTGATAGTTGATGTTGCTAACGGTAATGAGCTGGCAACAGCAGTCCATGAATACGAAACTGGTGAAGCAGGTATCATTCTTGATTCGACCGACCACAATCTGGCAAGACAGAACCCGGCCGATTATCTAAGAGGCGCCGAAGCTGTCATCAAAGCTGCTGTTACTGAAGCCGGGAATGCTGATAAGGATTTTGATGTAAGCCGGGTTATAGGTATCGGTATTGATACTACCGGTTCGACGCCAATTCCGGTCGATAAGAACGGCACACCCTTGAGTATGTTAGCTAAATTCAGAGGTAATCCAAACGCCTGTGCATGGCTGTGGAAAGATCACACCGGCCACGCTGAAGCCGCTGAGATCACGGAACTGGCCGAAAAAGAACATCCCGAATACCTTGCCAAGTGCGGCGGGACATATTCATCTGAATGGTTTTTCAGCAAAGTTCTTCATTGTTTGCGAACCGACCCTGACGTTTTCGAAGCGGCCTATAGTTGGATTGAATGCTGCGATTATATACCGGCTGTTTTGACGGACACGACAAAGCCGGATATTATCAAACGAAGCAGATGTGCTGCCGGCCACAAAGCTATTTTTAATGACCAATGGGGAGGCTTGCCCGATAAAGATTTTCTGTCCAGGCTTGACCCTAAACTTGGTGAGCTTCGCGATCGGCTTTACGATAAAACTTATACCATTCAGACAACGGCAGGAAAACTGGCAGAACAATGGGCGCATAAACTTGGACTCCCTGCCGGTATTCCCGTAGCGGTAGGGGCCTTTGATGCCCATTTAGGCGCCGTCGGTTCTGGTATTGCTCCCGGTAAGCTGGTCAAAATAATTGGCACAAGTTCCTGTGATATGCTTGTTGCTAAATCTGACATTGAATTGGCCGATATACCGGGGATATGTGGTATAGTTAACGGTTCTATTCTGCCTGGTTTCTTTGGTTTGGAGGCAGGCCAATCCGCTGTGGGTGATATCTTCAACTGGTTTGTCAACTACGTCCAGCCGGGCGGTGAATCAGCAGGCTCTCATGAGGCCCTTACAGAAAAAGCGGCAAACTTGAAGCCGGGCCAGTCCGGCTTATTAGCTCTTGACTGGAACAATGGCAACCGCACGGTACTTGTAGACCAAAGACTGACCGGACTGCTGATAGGCCAGACGCTGCATACAAAGCCGGAAGAGATATACAGGGCCTTGATTGAAGCAACTGCCTTTGGAGCCCTTACGATTATCAACCGCTTTGAGGAGTATGGCGTCAAGGTTTCAGAAGTGATAAATTGCGGCGGAATTGCCGAAAAGAATCCTTTGCTTATGCAAATTTACGCCGATGTAACCGGAAGAGAAATGAAGATATCCCGCTCTGCTCAGAGTTGTGCTTTGGGTGCATGTATTGCCGGTGCTGTTGTAGCAGGCAGAAAATCCGGTGGCTACGATGATTTTGCTGATGCTCAGGCTGCTATGTGTGGCATAAAAGACGTCACTTATAAACCTATTCTCGAAAACAACACGGCTTACCAAAAACTATATGCTCTTTATATGCAGTTGCATGATGCCTTTGGCCTGCGGGATTCATCCGGCAAATTGGCCAATGTTATGAAAGACCTGCTGAATATCAAAGACAGCGTAAAGCCTTAAAGGCGATATTATGTACGAAGAACTGAAAAAAGCCGTCTGTGATGCAAATGTTGAATTGCACAAACAACAGCTCGTCATCTGCAGTTGGGGTAATGTTAGTGGAATTGACCGCTCGGCAGGTATTGTGGCTATCAAGCCCAGCGGTCTGGCATACGATGAGCTTACAGACGACAAAATAGTATTACTTGACTTGGACGGAAACGTTGTCGAAGGTGACCTCAATCCTTCGTCAGACACGCCGACACACCTTGAGCTTTATAGAAATTTCGAAACCATTGGAGGTGTATGTCACACCCACTCAACTATTGCAACTATGTGGGCGCAGAGCTGTAAGGAAATTCCTTGCTTTGGCACCACCCATGCCGACTATTTCTATGGCTCCGTGCCTGTCACCGAAGTAATGAAACCGGATGAAATACACAGTGATTACGAGCTGAACACGGGCAAAGTTATTGTCAGGCGATTTTCAGGTTTAGACCCAATGGAAATACCGGCCGTCCTGGTTGCCAATCACGGTTCATTCTCATGGAGTAAGACACCCGCTAAAGCTGTCGAAGCTATGGTTGTGCTGGAACACATCGCAACAATGGCGTTGGGTACTATCACTATAAATTCCAGTCAGGGCCCGATTAGCAAGGCGCTGTTGGATAAGCACTATTTACGCAAACACGGCAAAAATGCTTATTACGGTCAACAGAAACCACAAGCGGAATGATACTTTTGGCATCGTCAAAAAAGGAGACGAAAATGAAGAAAAACACGTTTGGAGTCATCGTTGGAAACCGGGGGTTTTTCCCCGACATCTTAGCTAAGCAAGGGCGAAAAAGCATACTTGAAGTACTCAAAAAGAACGGCTTCAATTCAGTTGCTTTGCCAATGCAGGAAACGAAATACGGTGCCGTTGAAACATTTGCCGACGCCAAGAAATGCGCTGCGCTTTTTGCAAAGAACGCCGAAAAGATTGACGGCATAATTGTAACCCTGCCTAACTTCGGTGACGAAAAGGCGGTGGCTGAGACAATAAAACGTTCGGGCCTTAGTGTGCCCATCCTGATTCAAGCCGAGCCGGATACTCAGGGCAGGATGAGCGCTTCGAACAGACGTGATTCTTTTTGCGGAAAGATTAGTGTTTGCAATAATCTCAGACAGGCGGCTATTCCCTATACGCTGACCATGTCGCATACGGTGAAAGTTGATTCTGCTGAATTTAAAAAGGACCTGGACGATTTTGCCTCCATCTGCAGAGTTGTTAACGGTCTGAAGAATCCCAGATTCGGTGCTATTGGTGCCCGCCCCGCAGCCTTTAATACAGTCCGCTATAGTGAAAAAATCCTCGAACTTTCAGGTATTTCCGTTGAGACTATAGATTTATCTGAAATCCTTGGAAGAGTAGCACGGCTTTCTGATAACGATAGGGGGGTAAAGCGAAAGTTAGATGCCATCAGGAAATACATTTCAACCAAATCAATTCCCACCGACAGCCTTTTGAAGATGGCCAAGTTTGGTCTTGTGATAGACCGATGGGTCAAGGATATGGAGCTTAACGGCACAGCCGTTCAGTGCTGGACGAGTCTGGAAGAATTCTTTGGCATAGTACCCTGTACGCTTATGAGCATGATGAGTGAGTCCCTGCTGCCCAGTGCCTGTGAGGTTGATATTACTGGTGTGTTAGGAATGTATATTCTCCAATTGGCCGGAGGTATGCCGAGTGCTCTTCTGGACTGGAATAATAATTATGGCTCCGACCCTGACAAATGTGTCGTCTTCCACTGCAGCAATCTTCCCAAGTCAATATTCAAGACTTTAAAGATGCACTTTCAGGAGATTATTGCTGGAGCTATGGGGAAAGAAAACGCTTACGGCACGGTCGATGGCAGGATAGCCGCCAATAAAACAACTTTCTGCAGGACCACTACCGACGATACCGCGGGAATCATCTGTGCCTATGTGGGTGAAGGTCAATTCACAAATGATAAACTTGATACGTTTGGCGGCTACGGCGTGATGAAAGTTGCGAACCTTCAGCTCCTTATGGAATACATCTGCAAAATGGGTTTCGAACACCACGTTGCTGTAAGCCTGACAGAAAAAGCGGATGCAATCGTCGAAGCTCTGGATAACTACATGGGCTGGGAAGTCTATCGCCACGTATAGAATTCAGGATTTGTCCGGATTCGCGACTTTACCATTATGCAGACTAATTATTCGGTCGGCAAACTGCTCGGCCTCAACGCCATGAGTAGCAAGGATTACCGTGCCGCCTGCTTTATGAAACTCCGATAGGTACTCGAGCACTGAAGTTGCATTATCGGTGTCCAGATTGCCAGTAGGCTCATCGGCAAGAATAATCTTCGGTTTATTGAACAATGCCCTGGCTATAGCGGTGCGCTGTTTCTCGCCGGCACTGAGTTCAGCAGGTTTGTGATAGTGTCTCCCAGCCAGACCAAATTGTTCTATCAGTTCAAGGGCCTTGGCATTCTTGTTGTTCTTGTTGACTGTTCCACCGGCAAGAAGGACATTTTCCAGAATATTCAAATAGGGTACCAAGTGGAACATTTGAAAAACAAAACCAATATTCTCAGCCCTGAATTTTGCCCTGGCCTTTACGCTCATGGCATAGAGGCTGTTTGCTTCCACGGAGACTATCCCACTGGTTGGGTGCAGCATCGCCGCAATAGTCATCAGTAAAGTTGTTTTTCCACAGCCGCTGGGCCCACAGATAACTACAAATTCGCCTTTTTCGATTCGAAGATTAATATCATTCAGGGCTTTGACATCACCCCTTCGGGTTCGATAAGTTTTCACAACATTTTCAAGGAAAATCATATCTAATCTTCCCTTAGCGTAACTGCCGGGTCGTAAGTCACGGCAATCATTGCCGGAATAAAGCTGGAAACCGCGGCAAATACAGGTGCAAAGACAAGAGAGTAAAGCAGCAAAGACATATCGGGTCTTATCATCGTTTTAGCTGTCATTTTGAAAATATCCGGCCCGAAGTTCAGTGCCAGGCCTGTACCCAGAAGGAAACCAACAAGTGCTCCGACAAGTCCGATTGTTAACGCCTTGCCCAAAAAAAGCATAGTGATTCTTCCCGAGCTATACCCGAGTGCACGCATAATACCAATTTCCTGCTGTCTGTCCCGGACGTTCATTACCGCCAGGACACCAATCCACACCCCGCAGGCAATGAAAACAAAAGGCACGATAACGGCAAACAGATTTCTTATCATTTGCCTTGTCTTTGCCCGTGCCGAGGCTATTGCTTTGGTGTGGAATACCTGGGCTTCGGGTAGGAGGGGACCAATTTCCTTTCGCAGGATAGACGCAGGATCATCGGTTGGGGCGAAACAAAGACAATCCACTGCTCTAATTTCACTGATTTGTCCGGGCAGGTTTAAAATATCCTGGGCATCATTCAGATGGCACTGAATTCGAATGTCATCAACTCCCCCGGCTTCAGACAAACATTCTATCACCTTGAATGTTTTGCCTTTTACCTCCACAACATCACTTTCATTTAGTCCAAGGGCTTTTGCCACCCTGTATCCAACATACAAGTTGCCGCGTTCAATTGGGTCTTTCATAGGTGGCATTTTCCTCCCCGGTGGACTAACCTCGGGAGCCAGGCCGGTCAAAACCACGTCAAGACCGCGCCAGGTTATTTTCTTCTGGAGCGTAGCCATCAGGTGGTTGTAGGAAATCTTCTTCTGGGAAGCAAGTTTCTCTGTGTATTGTTCAGGCATAGTTTTATCTGGAAGGCCGGTGAGAAGAAATTCATTCATATTCGTATCTTTAGGTATGATATGCAGGTTAAAACCCAGAGAGAGCATGAGACGGGCCGTTTCGCGATTGGAGGCTTTGGCCGCAGTGAAAAATGATATAAATAGTGCAACCGCCATCATCACAGCCAGCAACCCAAGTGCAAAATTTGTCTTTCGATGACGTATTTCTTTAAAGATAAGGCCAGGTATTATCATGTATTTTTGTACCACACTTTGAATTAAGCCAAATAATTTATTCAGTTCCCGACTTTGAATTCAGTGTATCAACTGGAATATAGGCCATAGAAGTCTGCAAAGCAAAGCCACATGTACAGCCTGAACTGGACTCGGGAATAAGAACCAGCCCACCGGCCGGAATGATATTTATCCAGCAGCCGGGACGGGTTACGGTATTAAGACGTGTTGGTCCGCAGTTTGGCCCCAGGTCGTACATCCAGGGATTGCCGCCTCGCCAGAACATACATTGTGCCGAAGCTGAAACACCTCCGCAGCCGTGCCCGCGTCGATCAAATCTCCATCCTGCCGCCTTTTCTCCGGTTTTTAGATTATACGCGTAGGGCCAGGCGTATACAATATCATCAATGATTGTTGGGTGACGGTTATATTCGCCGTGGCCGCCATCCTTCGCAAGGCCGCTGTCGTGACTTACATCCCAGAAGGTTTCCCCTGAGCGGGCGTCGAACGCATTGTAGTAATAACGAATAGAATCTCCAACTAACTTCGACCCGCTTAGCAGGAGTATCTCTTTGGCATAGTTTAGATATACGGGTTCTTCGAAATTGCTGACATCAATCTTCTTTTTATACACGCCCCGTCCGGTTTGCATATCCAGAGCAACCAGAAACTTCTCGCCCCCCGCGAACAGCGTTTTAACCGGCATGCGACCAACCTTGTCGGCCAGGGCCTTTGGGCTGTGAGTCTCGACAAAGTACATCCGTCCGTCGGCGACGGTAATGGTTGTGTTCACGATGAGACCGTCCTTGTATTTCCAGAGCAACTTGCTACTGTTTTTCTTCATAGCGAACACGTAATCGCTTACAACAAGTTTCATGTTTCTGTGCCACAGCGCAACGTCGGCATCGTAGCTCGTCTCGGTGTAAGAAGCGCCTTTCCTTCGACCACTTCCGAACAGAATATCGTTGCTGTAGGCGATGTATCCCCACTCACGCGGCTCGTCCTTGATGAGTTGCGGCATTTTGAATGTGAGGCGGCGCCGGCCGGTCTGGACATCGAAACCGAGACACTTGTCTTGGGCTGCTACATACAGAAATTGCTTGTCTACGGCCATACTTCCAGAGTCAAGGAATACGCCAAGCCGACGTGAATTTGGAATTTCAGCCTCCCATAGAATCGTCCCGTTGTAGGCGTCAACCGCAAAGACGATACAGTCACCCGGTACGAATAGTCGCCCGTCCTTGAAAAGTGGCGGCACGTTTCGATGGTGACGGTCAATCATCTCGCTCGGTCCGGGCCGACCAAACCACTGTATAGCCATCTTGCCCTTAATCAATTCATCCCTGCTGCAGGCTGTATTACCTGGCTCGGCATATATATGTGTCCATTCACCTGCGCCTTCCAGTTTTTCCCGTTTCAACATCGCCCAGACTATTTTCTTACGTTCGTACATCTTCCAGTCGGCAGTGGATTTTCGAATCCATTTTTTTAGGCTGCTCTTATTTCGCCTGTTTGACGGCAAGCCCAAAGCAATGACCCCACCATATGGCCTGACAAGTTCAAATACTTCCTGGTGCCCGGAAGGCAGTTTACCAATGCGCAGTGCCTCATCCGAGACTATCAGATTAGCGAAGTACCTGGTATAGGGTAGTTTCTCAAAAGAGCCTTGATGAATAACTATTTTGCCATAGAGTCCTGCTTTATCGAGGGCTTTTCGAGCAGTAGCAACTTTTTTTGCGTCTTTTTCCACCCCAATGATTTTCAAATCAGTTAGCCGGGCCAGCTCGTATGCAAGTCGTCCTTCGCCGCAATCCAGAACCATGCAATAACCTTTTCGAATATCCGTTTGCTTAACAATATGTCTGGCTGCCTCGGCATATAGCTCTGTAAGCTCATCCTGCGGATACGGATTGGTATCTATTCCCGCGGTTATTACTTTACTTTTCACACCGTCTCTTAAGCAATGTATATGTCCCTTGTTCGTACTGACATATAAACCACCGTTGATTACGCTCAATCCATGTGCTGTGCCTGTAACAGGTGCGGTCCAAATCTCTTTACCGTCTTTGGTGCTAAATGCTGCCACCTTATTTTCACCCCCTACGATAAGAACATCGCCAGCCATAATCATTGAATACGGATATTCGCACTCCACCGTCCAGAGGTAACAGTCTTTTAATTGCTGTGATATCTCTCCAAGTTCTGCCTCGATTTTACTTAAATTATTCTGGGGCTGTTGTGCCTCTAATGTGTCTTTATTCAGCCTGCCGAGTTGTTTCTTAATTTGTTCGTGCTGCTGCTTCAGGTTGTTTCTTTGTCTCGACAGTTCGAGATGCCGGCTTCGATTGAACGCCGACAGCTTCTTCTCTGATTGCATATAAGCTATCGGCCCGTTTACCAACATCCGTAAGCCGCCGAAAGTTGCAATTCTATCTTTTGTTTTCACATCGTCTGCGCTGAGCTCTTTTGGGCCACGGCCGGGGCCGGTTACCATCACATCCTCTGTCAGCAGCGCGTATGTGCCTCCGGCACTGGGGAACTGGCCCTTGAATTTGCCGTCCGAACGTGCAAACACCACGGGGCCCGTTCGACCCGTCGGGACATACAACTGCTCATCTGAAGCCAGCATATAACCCTGTGGTGAAATATTAACCTTCTGTTTCCACAGTACTGTTCCGTCTTCAGCACTAAGTGCAATTAAATATGTCCCCTGGGTTGGAAACAATCCCGCCGTGAAATATACTTTTCCTTCGTCTACTACCAACCCGCTTCGTACCGGCCATTCCGATATCATTCTCCCATTGCCCGGTACCATGCGGTTTTGCTCAGCAGCCGTATACTTCCATACCAGTGAGCCATTATGCCGCCGAAGACAATAGACGCAGCCATCGTCGGAACCGACGTATACTTTGCCAGCGCTGATGGTCGGTGCTAATCGCACAGGCCCTTCTGTGAAGAATGTCCATCGCACTTGTCCCGTTATCGCGTCGAGGGCATATACTTTATCATCGGCAGACGAACCAAAGTACACGGTATCACCTGCACCAACCACGCTAAACGCCTGGTCGTAAGTCACTGTTGGTCTCAGATTGTAATGGTGGTGGAAGAAGTCCTGCTTTGCCGGTTCAGGCCAGGCAGGTTGTGGCGGACATGTTGTTTTGAAGACCCAGTTTTCCTTTAGTGGTAATTCCAACCGCTCACTGGTAACACAGCTTCTACGACGGTCTGCCCCAAATGTAGGCCAATCCTCAGCTGAAACTGGTCCGCAGAGGATAAAAACCAGAGAGAAGAAAGCGCATGCAATATATCTGTTCACGTTTTATTTGCCCTGACAAGTATTACAATGCCGGAGGTCAAGACCAAAACACATAATCCGACAAGAAGAAGTATCGTGTTTTGAAATGGTGAGTTTCCTTTAGCTAAAGGGTTGTTTTCTGCAACTGGTTCCACTTGATTTGACTTAAGCATCGCGATGTATTCGACCTTGTCGGGTGAATTCAGCCTCTCTTCCATAGCGGAATTCGGTTCAATCACAATTTCCTGATATCCAAAAGGTACAGCGGGATAGGAGTAAGAACCCCTTCTTACTATCAGGCTCATTTCCATCTTTACCATAGGATTTTCGGGGTCAAATCCTAAATTTTCTGCAACCTGGGCCTGCATTGTATCAGTCCATCTGGCTGGCAGCATCGTACCCTGCAGCCACCTATGGTCGAGTCCACATTCACAATCCTGACCTATGACGAAAAGGACATTGGCCAGATTGTCTTCGGTTATTTCTTTTCCCTTGAACATTGGCCCAATCCAGCGCCCTCTGCCATAGATTACCGCCGCGTGGGGCTCACTTACCTCTTCACCATCCAGCCCCAGACTCCAAAGTAAAATTCTTTCATGCCTAAAAGATTTAGAATCCATCACAGCAAACACAGGTGGATGAGCGATAGGTTTTGGCAGCATATCCATCTGCGAGCTTATTAGCTCAATGACGCCGGAGGCAGCCTCTTTAGCTCTTTGGTTTTCCTGGGCATCGGTTCCTTCAATCAACAAGACAACGGCGTAATTTTCGATAGCCTTCCGTAGGATTTCCTCCCGCTTAGGCGAGGTCAGAATATCTTCAACGGCTGACCGCAGTGTCTCTTCGAAGGGACGGTCACGTTCTGCAAGGGGCAGGGGATATGGTTGTCCATCGGGCGAGACCAGTACTGCGCCATGCAGCGATTTTGCCTGCTGCAAATCAAGGAGTTTCATTGCCGGATGGCCTTGCTGTTGGTCCGTATTAATTATTTCAAACACAATGTTGCTGTTCTCAAGACCAACGCCCGCTACTTGTTTGAACTTGGATACGACGTCCTCGCTGGTTTCGTCGTTGACATAGCCGAAAAGATAGTAGGGCTCGGTCTGCAGGTCGACGAAGCCAACCTCACGGACGTTATATCTGCAGGCAAATGCAAGATGAGTTTGTAAACAGCTCCACAGGCAAACCAAAACTGCCAAACGCAAAATCGCTACGTTGTGTCGGCCCCGCACTATAACTGGTCTAAATAGTTTAATCACTTCAAACTCTGTTCTTTGCTCTCAAAAAAGAAGTCAGATTATCTGTCCTCTGTCCCCTGTCTTCTGTTCTCTGCTGTTCAGCGCCAGTTGTCCTTGGGACTCTTCCATACACGGTTGACGTGACCGTCCAGGAAAGTCACATTAACGCCGCCTTCTTGATTTCCAGCTTTGCGCCCATGTGGGAAAGGCGCCTTCTTCCGCCAGAAATCACTTACCACCCAGCGCTCGCTAAGTGGCGTCTGAGGAAGCGGGTGCATTTCGTCGTAGGGTTCGGCCAACCATTGGATATCGTCTATCAATAGCTGGCGAGGGTAGAAAAACTTCGGGTCGCGCCAGGTCTTCCCATTTGCTTCTGCCTTATTTGCCGAGAAGCTCCAGTACACGTAGGTAATATTTCCAATTTGGCGGTTCTCGGGTGTGTCAATTACTGAATC
>JBARPZ010000478.1:0-7170 GCA_049643445.1 Sedimentisphaerales bacterium | reverse complement strand
GATGGGACTGTGAAAGTTACAACTTGAAGAAACGGAGATGACTTGTTTCATGAAAACGGTAGTTAGAGATTATTTAATTATATCTTGCATTGCGGCTGTTCTTCTCGGGCATGTTCAGGCAGAAGAGACAGCGGGCCCCTCACTTCTTACTATTGAAAGGATTTTTGACTCCAATGACTTTGAACCTGAGAAATTCGGCCCGGCCCGTTGGCTGGAAGATGGTTCCGGGTACACAACTTTGGAGGACACGGAAGCGCAGCAGGAGTGTAATGAACCTTCAGCTTGCGATGAGTCGGACGATGAAAAGCCAGAGGACATAGTTCGATACGCTCCGGACACCGGCAGACGTGAAATAATAGTTCCCTCAACTCGACTGATACCGCCGGGTGAATCAGAGCCGCTCAAGATCGATGATTACTCCTGGTCGGACGATGGAAAAAAGCTGCTGGTTTTCACAAACACCAAACGCGTATGGCGGAGGAACACCCGGGGAGATTACTGGGTACTTGACCTGACAAATTGGAAACTCCAAAAGCTGGGTGGGAATGCCGGGCCTTCAACACTTATGTTCGCAAAGTTCTCACCGGATGGCCGGCGAGTCGCGTATGTCTGTGAAAAAAACCTGTATGTCCAGAACCTTAAGAACCTTCGAATCAAACAATTGACCAAGGATGGCTCAGACACCATCATCAATGGCACATCAGATTGGGTCTATGAAGAAGAATTTTCTCTGAGGGACGGTTTTTGCTGGAGTCCCGATAGCAAGCTAATCGCCTACTGGCAGTTCGATACGGAGGGGGTGCGTGAGTTCCATCTCATAAATTACACGGATTCTCTCTACCCGAAGATCACCACATTCCAGTATCCGAAGGTCGGAGAAATGAATTCCGCCTGTCGTGTAGGAGTGATAAAGTCCGGTGGAGGGAAAACCCGATGGCTCAAGGTGCCGGGTGATTCACGAAACCATTACATTCCAAAGATGGAATGGGCGGAGAACTCAAAGGAAATAGTCTTACAGCAGCTAAATCGCCTGCAAAATACTAATAAAGTTATGTTGGGTGATGTACGCACAGGACGAGTCAGAACTGTTCTAACTGAGTCCGACGAAGCATGGATTGACGTACATGACGACCTGAAATGGCTGGACGAAGGCAAGAGCTTTACGTGGGTGAGTGAGCGGGACGGCTGGCGGCATTTATATCTGGTTTCGCGGTCCGGCAGGGAGATAAAACTTCTGACACCGGGCCAATTCGACGTAATAAGTATTCAGAGCATCGATGAAGAGGGCGGCTGGGTGTACTATATCGCTTCACCGGATAATCCGACTCAGCGCTATTTGTATCGTACACCACTCGATGGCAGCGGTAAGGTCGAAAGAGTAACACCAGCTAATCTGGAAGGAACGCATAAATATCAGGTGTCGAAGGATTCAAAATGGGCCTTTCATACATACTCATCCTTCGGTACACCACCGATAATTGAACTGGTCAGTTTACCCGACCATAAAACTAAAAAGGTGTTGGTGGACAACTCGGAATTGCGGTCGAAGTTGGACGAACTTAAAAGAACGCCGGCAGAATTCTTCCGCGTTGATATAGGCGAAGGTGTTCAGCTTGACGGCTGGTGTATGAAACCACCTGATTTTGATACGGATCAGCAATATCCATTGTTTTTCTATGTCTATGGTGAGCCTGCCGGTCAGACGGCTCGGGATACATGGGGTGGAAAAGGATACTTGTGGCATCTTATGCTTACTCAGCAGGGTTATCTGGTAATGAACGTGGACAACCGTGGCACTCCGGCGCCCCGTGGTCGTGCGTGGCGTAAATGCGTCTACCGACAGATTGGCATTCTTGCCTCTGCGGATCAGGCCGCTGCAACGCGGGCCATCATCAAGAGCCGTTCGTACGTCGATCCAAACAGAATCGGAATATGGGGCTGGAGCGGCGGTGGTTCTATGAGCCTTAACGCAATCTTCAGGTATCCCGACCTGTATCATACGGCTATGGCAGTCGCGTTTATAAGCAACCAGCGATTTTACGACACGATTTACCAGGAGCGATACATGGGTTTGCCCGATGACAATGAAGAAGGTTTCAAAAACGGTTCGCCCATAACGTTTGCACACCAGTTAAAGGGCAATCTTTTGATTGTACACGGCACTGCTGACGATAACTGTCATTATCAGAGTTTTGAGGCACTGGTCAATGAGCTGATTAAGCACAACAAGCATTTTTCGATGATGTCATATCCGAACCGTACCCACAGTATAAAAGAGGGTAAAAATACCAGGCGCCACCTCTATGAATTGCTGACCGGATATTTGAAGGAAAACTTAACTCCCGGCCCAAGACAGAAGGGAAATACGGAGCACAAACAATGAAAAACGGATATTGGCAAAAGATGTTGAGGGTGGACTTGACCAACCACAAATCGACAGTGGAACCGATAGCTGAAAAGGACCTGAAAGATTTTATTGGAGGTGCCGGCTTGGGCGCTGAGATCCTTCGGAGGCAGCTACCGGAGAAGATAGATCCCTATGACCCCCGCAACCTTGTTATTTTTGCGACAGGCCCATTCCAGGGACCTGCTGTGTCTGGCGGGGCCAAATTCAGCATTGTTGGCATATCCCCGCTTACCGGGACGTTTGCAGATACTGCGGCGGGTGCAGACTGGGGGCCGTCATTGAAGGACGCAGGATATGATGTACTTGTCCTGGAAGGAGTATCTGAGGGTCCTGTTTATATTCGGATTGTGGATGATGATGTCTGGATCGAAGATGCATCTGGTCTGTGGGGTAAGGATACATTTGAAACAGTTGATGCAATTCACGAACAGAGCGGCGATAAGAAACTTAGTGTTGCAACGATCGGACCCGCCGGGGAACGTAATGTGGCGATTGCCTGTATCGCCGTGGATAAACATAGTTTTGCCGGCCGGTGTGGGCTGGGGGCCATCATGGGAGCCAAGAATGTCAAAGCCGTGGCCGTGCGTGGAACCAAAAAGGTTGAAGTACATGACCCACAAGCCACCCGTGAACTGATCAAAAAGGTTCAGAAACAGATACATGAAACAGTCATAGAAAATGAATTCAGGGTACATGGAACGCCGGGGCTTTGTGAGACTGCCGAAGGCTTAGGCGATATGCCGATTAAATACTGGGAACAGGACGTTTGGCCTGAAGGGGCAAAAAAACTTGGTGGGCCGAATTACACTAAAGCATTAAACGCTAAGCCCTTGCCTTGTAAATATTGCCCGATTGGATGCCATCGTAAGATTACGATAACCGAGCCTGAAGAATACAGGTATGAAGGGATAGGGCCCGAGTATGAGACTCTCGGATTGATGGGTACAAATCTGCTGATTGATGATCCCAGGGTCGTTGCTATTGGCAACGATATTGCAAATCGGCTCGGACTGGATACTATCAGTGCCGGGGCCATGGTTGGCTTTGCTATGGAATGCTTTGAAAAAGGATTGATAACGACTGATGATACTAATGGATTAGAGTTGAAGTGGGGTGATTCGAAGGCATTATTTACTTTGGTCGAACAGATTGGCCGTCGGGAAGGTTTCGGTGCGATCTTTGCTGAAGGCACAGTGGAGGCGGCTAAGAAGATTCATCCTGACTCCGTGGCTGAGGTGGTACATTGCAAGGGTCTGGATTTCCCTTCGCACGACCCGAGGGCCTGTATTTCGCTTGCACCAACCTATGCTACGGGAACACGGGGTGCCTGTCATTTCCGCGGTCCTTGCGAGGATGTAGAAATGGGTGGCTTTTTCATTCCTGAGGTTGACATCAAAGAGGGAACGGTGAAGTTCTTTGAGAGGGAGAATCAGAGCAGGTTGGCCGTAAAGTGCCAGGACCTTGGAGTGTTGATCAATTCGCTGGTTCTTTGCATGTTTATGGTGGATGGTGGAAACTGGTCTATGACCGATGTTGCCGAGATGTTTAACGCAATTACCGGATGGGATTATTCTGTCGATGACTTGATGCTCGCAGGCCAGCGAGGTTTCACTGTGCAGAGGCTTAACAATATTCGGGATGGTTATAATAAGGACACGGATATTCTTCCAAAGAAGCTGTTCCAGGCGGCTAAGAAAGGTTTCCGTGCCGGCAAGACGATTCCATTTGAAGACTTGATGGAAGACTACTATGCCTTGCGGGGCTGGGATGAAAATGGGGCACCGACAAAGGAAACGATGAAACGCCTGAATTTGGCGTAGTTGAAAACAGTTCGATGAGGTATATCTGATGCTTGTTAACGTAAAACTGATGAGCATGTTTGCCAGGTACTTGAAGAATCATCCGGACGGCAGGATAGACTTGGAAGAGGGCACAACTGTGCGAGGATTGTCAGAAAATCTTGGATTGCCCGTCAAGCTCGTCCGGATCATTACCGTAAATGGCAAGCAGGAAGACCTTGATAAAGTCCTGTCTGATGGGGACTTGGTCTATATATTCCCTCCTGCAATAGGAGGAGGTTGATTTTACTTAAATCAGGTGCAAGCATGATTAGCCCGGAAGAAGAAAGGCTTTTGGAGCCGTATTTCGCGGGATGTAAAGCTTCAGAGATTACTATGCGGTGGGCAGGAAACATTTCCGCGGAGACCGGTATCTGCCTGAGGAAGGTCGAATGGTTCGCTATTAAGAAGGATTTTGCTCCACGGCGCTATCTACGCAATCTGGGTACTTTCTCCTACGCGGGGCAATTGAAGCTCCTTGAAAGCACAGTGGTTTTAGTGGGCCTTGGTGGTCTGGGAGGACAATTAATTGAGCAACTTGGCCGGATGGGCATTGGGGAAATTATTGCAGTAGATCCTGACGTTTTCGATGAAACCAACCTGAACAGGCAGTTGTTATCTAATGAGGCTAACCTCGGAAAAGAGAAGACTTATGAGGCAAAGGAGCGTCTGGAAAAGATTAATAAAGCCGTTGAGTTTACAGGTTTTCAGTGCCGTTTTGATGAGTTGCCGGATGATGTCTGGGACAAGGCTGATATTGTCTTTGACTGCATGGATAACATTGACGACAGGCTGGCTCTCGCACAAAAATGCTCGGCATCAAATTGTCCGTTGGTTCACGGTGCCATCGCAGGATGGTATGGTGAAGTGGGCGTCATTTGGCCCGGCAGCGAAATGCTTCAGAAGCATTACCAGGGCCAGCATGAGGGCTTGGAAAAAGAACTCGGGACCCCACCTTTTACCGCTGCGGCAGCGGCAAGTTTGATGGCGGCAAAAGGGTGTCAGATTCTTATTGGCAAACACAAATCAAAACAGTCAACAATGCACTTCTTCGATTTGCTCGAGGATGATTGGGAAAATATCCGTTTGTAATTTTTCGTGCAAATTGAAAAGATTTCGGCACGAAGACAAAATCTTTTTTGTCAATGTGGCCGGAAGGACTTTACATCGGCAGGGTTGCCAATATTTCCTTAAGTCGCTGTTTATGTTCGTCTGTAGGTGGCAATAAGGGTTTTCTGGGAATGCCAAAAGGTCTGCCAAGAATCTCCAGGCCGGCCTTGCTTAGTTGGATATACTGTCCGGTCGATTCAAAAAGGGTGAATAGTGGCAGCAATTTGAAATACAATTCCTTGGCTTTTTCAATATCTTTTTTGACCGCGCCGAGTTCATAAAGTTCAACGCATAATTGAGGTATTATATTTGCCACAGGTGCCACCCAGCCAACCGCTCCCATGACGAACATTTCCAGTGACAGATTATCACAGCCACAGAAGACCCTCATTTTATCACCACAGAGTCTTTGTATCTCAGCAACGCGGGTCATATCCCCTGAACTTTCCTTGACATATGAAAGTCTTTCAAATTCAGCCAGGCGGGCGAGCAGCTCCGGCTGCATGTCTACTCCGGAAGTACCCGGATTGTTATAAACGACAACCTCAATTTCCGTATTTTCTGCAATGGTTTTATAATGGCCGAAGATTTCCTCGTCGTTAGGGTGACAGTAGTAAGGGGGGACGATCATCACACCATCGGCACCGCTGTTTGCAGCGTACTGGGTGTACATGACCGTCTCTTTGGTGGAAACTGAGGCGGTACCAACCACCACCGGCACCTTGCCGGCCACTTCATCAATGACAATGTCGGCTATTACTTTGCGTTCCGCTTCAGAAAGGGCGGTAAACTCGCCGGTGCTTCCATTTGGGATAATGCCGTGGATTTTCCCTTCATCCACAAGAAACCGGACATGTTTTCTCAAGGCTGTCTCATCTACCTTATCATCCTGCGTGAACGGCGTGCAAAGTACCGCATAAACACCTTGAAATATTTTGCTCATATTGGCAAACCTACTTCCATTTACATTTGCGAATTTCCAGACGATGCTTGCCGTGGCAATCGGTGCATACCTTTTTCTCGGCAGTGTCGGCAAAGAGGGATTCGTGCTGTTCAGTGTCGATTTCGTCCTTCGGGTGACAATCCATACAGAGCGGATTAATCTTTGGCCGGGGATACATAATATCGGGCGCAGTACCGTTTCCGCCCGAGGCCCAGGATTCGTCGGCGATATGTTCATCACACTCACCGTGGCAGTGCGAGCAGCCGATGTTGGCTTGTGCATGAGTTACGGCAATATCCTCTTGCATGTAGTTAACATGACAAACGAAGCAGCGACTGTTATCAGCTACTGGACCGGTCGGCGGGACAAGCTCTTCCTCACTATCGTCAAGAAGCAGCAGGGGTTCCTCATTCGTTATGGATTTCTGGCTGGACTTGGATTCTGTGTTTGTATCCAGATTTTGCTTAGCTTCCATTTGTTCACAGCCTGTTCCGACAGCAATTGCTGCTGCCAGAACAAACATCAAGAAACTGTATTTCATGCTTTCTTCCCTGATAGTAATTTAAGTGGTTAGACAAAAACCGCTGTTCACTCTCAACGCGAATACTTCATTGGTCGAACATTTTCGATTAAACGTATTCCCAGTCCTTGAGCCATTGATAGTGGGGCGGTAATTTAGCCCATGTCTGCCTGCCGCTGTTTTCCAGTTCCGCCATTTCTTTCAAGTCAAGTTGCCGGCGCTCCTTTACCGCCTTGACTGCGTTATCGACCTCACTCACCTTATTCAATCCGGGGATAGGTATCACGGTGTTGCTTTGCAAAATATACCTGATGGCCAGTCGTCCACGCCTGTTTTTTTCTTCCTGGTCACC
>JBARPZ010000477.1:0-3033 GCA_049643445.1 Sedimentisphaerales bacterium | reverse complement strand
ATTGGCCCATGTCCGTCTGAGCTCAGATTCGCGAGTCAAGACGCTCCTGACTTTAGGGCCATTTTAATGGGTAGGATTTCCGATTTCAATGGTTACTTTTTGGTATCTTCCTTGCGTTGATCCTGCTTGGGGATACTCTATGATTGCCGGCCAAAGGATAGGGCTCTGCGGGGACGCAACCCGAGCGTTGGCCGGTCCTTCACGGTTCGCGTGATTGTCAAAGGCTGTGAGGGGGCTCTCTAGTGGATGCGGAAATCGCGTGACAACGTACGATGATTTCCTATAGTCCTGATTTGACTTTGAAGAAGCTTGTCTTCCACACGGAAGGCGTCGAACTCAACAATGTTCAGATCGCGCCACTCAAGGAGCAGTGGTTTTATGGGCGCGTAAGTCCCTACTCGACAAGCACTTTGCGATAGGCTATAATTACACCATACGAGTTTTCCACATAAAGAAATAACCGTTCAAAATGAAGGTAAGTCATGAAGAGATATCAGTTGTTGCTCCTCGCATTAATATATGTCAGCATTTTCGCAGGTGTAAACTTACAAGCAAAGCCCGCCAGGAATCCCATCATCTGGGCTGATGTTCCGGATGTTGCGGCCATTCGCGTGGGCGACACCTACTATATGAGCAGCACCACCATGCACATGAGCCCCGGCTTGCCTATTATGAAGTCAAAGGATTTGGTCAACTGGGAACTGATTGGTTATGCCTACGACACACTGACAGATAACGAGGCCCTTAGACTGGAAAAAGGCAGAAACGCCTACGGTGCGGGATCCTGGGCCAGCAGCTTGCGACACCACGATGGAACATTCTATGTGTCAACGTTTTCCAGAACGAGTGGCAGAACTCATGTGTATACCACAAGAGACATTGAAAAAGGCCCATGGAAAGAAACATCTTTTTCGCCTTCGCTGCACGACCATTCGTTGTTCTTCGATGATGACGGACGCATCTATATGCTCTATGGCGTCGGCGACCTTAGACTCATAGAGCTTAAGCCGGATCTGTCGGGAATCAAGCCGGGCGGCTTAAACGAAGTGGTGATCAGAAATGCCAGTGCCGTGGCCGGTCGCAATATTGGTTTGTCGGCTGAGGGTTCGCAATTGCGCAAGATCAATGGCAAATACTATGTCATGAATATCACATGGCCGCGAAATGATATGCGTACGCAGATTGTTCATCGGGCCGACAAGATCACCGGCCCCTATGAGGGTAGGGTTGTCCTTCATGACCAAGGTGTTGCCCAGGGCTGCCTCATCGACACTCCGGAGGGTAATTGGTATGCCCTTCTGTTCCAGGATCACGGTGCGGTTGGACGAATTCCCTACCTGGTTTCGGTTACATGGGAGGATGATTGGCCCGTTCTTGGTGTGGATGGCAAGGTGCCGATGGTCCTGGATATTCCTGCCGGCGAGGGCGGTTTGGCCAATATCGTGGCCTCCGACGAATTCAATCGAAAGCCCGGCGAACCGTTACCCCTGGCGTGGCAGTGGAACCACAATCACGACAACCGTTACTGGTCGATCGGCGAACGGAACGGTTACCTGCGGCTGACCACCGGACGGGTGGACAGGGAGGTCGTGCAGGCCCGTAATACACTTACCCAGCGTACCTTTGGCCCGGTGAGTTCCGCGACCACGAAAATCGAGGTAGGTAATATGAAAGACGGTGACTGCACCGGCCTGATCGCCCTGCAGAAGAAATACGGCTTTGTCGGTGTCAAGATGGTAGAAGACAGCAAGTCGATCGTCATGGTGAGTGCCCAATCCAATGCACCCGAAGAAATCGAAAGCGTTCCACTCAAACAGCAAACCGTGTATGTCAAGATCGACTGCGACTTCAGGGACCGTACGGACAAGGCTTATTTTTGCTACAGCCTGGACGGCAAGACATGGACGAAGATCGGCACGGTTCTGCGGATGGCCTACACCCTGCCGCACTTCATGGGCTACCGCTTTGGGCTGTTTAACTTCGCGACAAAAACCCCAGGCGGATTCGTGGACTTCGACTACTATCGCGTGAGCAATGAGATCGGCATGGAATAGCTGCGTGAAGACCCTGTGCCGGCTCAGCGGAGCTTGTTGTTTTCAACAGCGTTGTTATTATTGGCAAGGGCGGCAAAGATATAGGAATCGACAAATCGTGGAACGGCCTGATTGACGACGTGCGGATTTACAGCTATGCGCTTGGCGAAGCCGAGATAAAAGCCCTTTACGCCGGCGATGGCCCCGGGCCAACGAAATGAATTGATTATTTAGATGAGATTGTGGGGGCAAATGCAGTCAGACCAACTCGACGCTAACCGGCTTTTCGGGTGGAGGCGTATCGGTTGAAGCTAATTCGCGGCCGAGGCGGTAGGCTTCGTCCATTGCGGTAGGATGCTGTTTTATCTGGCCGGGATCATCGATTTTGTTGACAAATAGATTGACGGCGTAGTTCATTTCCAGGACATCAAGAAAATATTTGGCCGTCAGACGGATGCTCTCGAACATCTTTTTGCTTTTAGTGCCCCCTACTGCGATGACCATTGCGCGTCGGTCGCGGCCGGCGGTTATGAGCGGTTTCTTGAGGACATACTTGTGGGCCCAAAGACACTGACATCGGTCAATGAGGGCCTTTGCCTGGGCACAAACGGTCATAAAAAATATCGGCGTTGCGAAAATCAGCCTATCGGATTCGAGCATCTTCGAAGACAGCATCTGATAATCATCCTCGACGACACAGGCACCGCTTTTGTAGCAGGAATTGCACTCGATGCAGGGCGCGATATTGAGGTCACTAAGACGTATATATTCAATTTCTGCACCTGTGGACTCGGCACCGGCCAGGGCCTGGCGCAAAAGTAAATCGCTGTTGCCGTCCACTCGGGGGCTTGTTGAGATGCCAAGAACTTTAACGCTCATAAAGAAACCTCACCCTTGAACAACTGACAATCCCAAATCAAATCAGCGGCTATCCATCATGATATCCCATGATAAACACAGAACAAAATCACAATTGATTATCTATCCTCAACCCAAATTA
>JBARPZ010000476.1:0-2453 GCA_049643445.1 Sedimentisphaerales bacterium | reverse complement strand
GACGTATCCGGCCCCGTAAGAAAGCTCTTATCGAGGCCCCTTATGATATTGGCTAACTGGCCACCATTGGGCGACATGCTGACTCCGTAACAGTAGCGCTTTTCCTGGTTCAATGTAACGTGGCGACAGATGCAAGCCACACGGACGATAGAGCAGACAAACCCGAATATCTTTTCAATCTCCTCGATTGGCACTACTTGTCCAAAGTGGGTCTTCTTCTGCCGGCCGGTAATAATGCGGGCAATCAAACTCCTTATAAACTTAGGAGTCTTCTCAAGGCGGTTGAGATACCCTATACCTCTTGTGAGTCGGTCAGGATTTGAGAAAAATTCTTCAATCATCCTACGCCGACGGATGTCACTCAACAGCTCTTCAGAATAGTTCCTTGCCTGCAAATACCACTTCTTCCCTTCGCCATGTTTTAGACAGAACTCACACATCTTGTAGCCTTTTATTCCGTCAAATTAACGCAAAGAGGCTTGCCTCAGCACCCTCTAAAGTCCGATCGCCACCGTTTGTGTGCCACATAACAGGTTTCTGCTTATGTAATTGCCGTCATACCAAGTCGCAAGCTTCAGGCGGCATCCAGTGGGCATCTTTACCGTCCCATTTTACATTACAGCCAATTGGGTTAGTTATCGGATTAGTTATCTCTTTGCCTGTAAGCAATTCCTCAAGGGCATTTTCCAAATCATTTACAGTTATTTTGCTGCTCTCACGGGGATTGTCAACGCCCCGGCCGGTATAAACGAGTTTTCCGGCTTCGTTGAAGACAAAAAAGTGTGGCGTTTTCAGTGCACCATAAGCCCGAGCTATATCCTGGGTCTCATCGTAAAGATACAGCCAGGGAAAATCATATTGTTTCATGCGTTTGGCCATATTTTCAAATGAATCTTCCTCGTATGTATTCGGGCTGTTTGAGTTGATACCAATAAACTTAACACCTTTAGACTCAAAGTTCTCTACGGTCTGACGGGTCACCTCATCTGATCCGATCACAAAGGGGCAGTGATTACAGGTAAAAAAGATGACCAGAACTTTCACATCTGCGAAATCTTTGAGCGAATAAGTGTTGCCATCGGTAGCTCGAAGTGAAAAGTCCGGAGCCTCTGAACCAAGCGATAGTGTAAAGGCCATGATCTGTCCTCCTAAAAAAGAAGTTTCCTTTATTTTTTACTACTCTTATTTTATTAGCCAGCCGCCGTAGGCGTCGATGTTACGGTCAAACGTTTCGATAAGTTCTGCAACTCCTGGCGGTACGTTAGCCATTTAGGTGTTTGCCCGCAGGCATTTTTATAGCCAGATTTAGGACAACATTAGCATCAAGAGTGGTAGAGGGCAATTAGATTTTTTATGACGGGGACGGAGGACAGAGGGCAGATGACAGGCGTAGTGGCGATAGTGCTTGCTTCGTTATAGTGAATCCTGTTGTGGCAAGTGATTGAACATTATAGTTTTGCTCCGCAGAATTTACAGTATTGAGCGTCCCTGTCGTGGCCTTCGGCGCTGCAGTTGGGGCAGGCCTGGGAGGTGGATTTGTCGGTGTAGGCCTGCGATAGTTCCACCGTCACAATCCCCGTCGGGACGGCGATTATCGAATATCCCAGAATCATTACGATAGCGGCCAGGAATTGTCCCGGGGCGGTATTTGGTGATATGTCACCATAGCCGACCGTGGTAAGGGTCACAACAGCCCAATACATGCTGCGCGGTATGCTTGTGAAGCCATTTTCCTCTCCCTCGATGATGTATATCACCGAGCCAATGATGATGACCATAGTCATAACTACAAAAAGAAATACGAGGATTTTTCGGCGGCTTGCATACAGGGCTTTTTTCAACAGGGCAGCTTCCTTTGTGTGGTGACCCATCTTGAGTACCCTGAAGATGCGCAGCACTCTTAAAATCCTGATTACAGCCAGATGACGGCTGCCGAAGAACAGTAAACTCGTATACGTAGGTAGTATCGCCAGTAAATCCACGATGCCGAAGAAACTGACTGCGTATCGAGTCGGCTTTCGGACACAGAGTAATCGAAGGATATACTCTATTGTGAAAAGGATTGTGAAGAACCATTCGGCTGCGTATAAGAATCGGCCGCATCTTGCTCTGACGGAGCTTACGCTGTCCAGCATGACCGTTAAGACGCTCAGTGAAATGCATATAATCAACACTATGTCGAACCATTTACCTGCCGGCGTCTCTGCTTCAAAGATGATTTCAAACACGACTTCACGCCATCGGCGATTTGCCTTATCTTTGGCACTCGGGTCCATGTTTTAACCTTCCAAATAATTTATGATCCGCAATCATTGGCATACACGCCTGCTCGAGGCCTGCTGTTGAAGGGCTTATACGAGTCAGTACCCCGATTTTTCAACTATGTGTCGCCCGGCTATTTAGGTATTGCCCTAAAGAATACTACCAATCTCTGACAGGAGCAAGGCAATAGC
>JBARPZ010000475.1:0-8082 GCA_049643445.1 Sedimentisphaerales bacterium | reverse complement strand
CCTTATTTGGTTTCACCATGAAATAATCGATGACATGGCCCTTTTCGCCTACTTAATATATTCTGGATTGCCTCTTCTAAACCTCGTAGCTCTCGCATTCACATTGAGAAAAGAAAAGGAAAAAACGCCGCCTAAATACTGGAAACTGGCAACCGGAAACTGAAAACTAACACCTCCTGATTCAACCCAAAGAATTAAAATGTGGAAACCTCCATTCTCGGCCTAAAAACGCAGGTATTTTTTTTGAAAATCAGGTACTTTTCAATAGACTTTTATTTGAAAAAGGTTATATTCATGGAAGCTTTGAAAACGCAACAGGCTTCTCGGGGTTGTACAGAGTACGTAAAGAGATAATTGTCAGGAAAAGGACGATGAGGCGTATTACGTCTTAATAGGAGGTAAGTTCAATGTCTACGAAAACACTTCTCATAACCTCAGTTTTGTTCGGTTTTTTGCTTTCTGCCGCGGCAGGCCTGTGTTTTGCTTCTGCATCGGCTCAACTTGAGCAGGCAGAAAGTTACTACGAAGCCGGAGACTACCCAAAAGCTGAGCAGGTCTATCAGGACATCCTGAAACAGCACGCTGGCAGCGACTTTGCCTTTCAAGCACAAAAGAAGCTTACTATCCTGTATATTGCCTGGGGCAAGAAGCCGCAGGCAGAAGCAGCCTTCCAGGAATTGGCCAACCTTTCCGTGAGTGCGGATATAACAGCGGCCATTAAGGATATGGCAAGCTACTATCGCCGGTTAAAGAAACACGAAGAGCCTGATAAGCGTTTTCAATATTATCAAGCCTTATCGATATGTCGCAGGCAACTGGATGTTGTAGACCAACCCGGCGACGAGTATGCGATGTGGTCACAAGTACGCCTGGCAATGTCGAATATCGAGGTTGATGACGCTGCTGCTCAGGCAGCGATTGATAAATTGGTTACTGAATTTTTCGACAATTCGCAGATAGCACGGGGTGTTCACGAAGTGGCACTAAAGTATCGCGTGTTAAAGAAATACGAAGAGGCTATTGAGTTTTACCAATACGTTGTGGACAACTGGCCTGCTGCTGATTACACGGCTTGGTCACAAATGGACCTGGCGAAGTCTTATGTTGCCATTGGTGACGACCCCAATGCTGAGGCCGCTGTTAAAAAATTGCTGGCAAACTATTCCAACAATCCATCTATAGCACAGATAGTTTATGATATGGCAAGCTGCTATCGCCAGGCAAAGAAACATCCCAAAGCTATCAGCCTCTATCAGCACATAATAGACAACTGGCCGCAGCAGAAATACGCGATGTGGTCATTGAGAGACCTTGCAATGTCAAATGTCGACCGCGGTGATGACCCAAACGCGCAAGCAGCCGTTGATAAGTTAATCGCCGATTATAGCGACCATGTACATATCCCCTGGAACCTTTATGAAATCGCCAAGTACTATCGCGATCGCGCAAAATACGAAAGGGCTATTAATCTTTACCAATATATTCTAAACCACTGGCCCACTGCTGACCATGCAATATGGTCGCAGTTAGACACGGCAATGTCATATGCTACTATCGGCGATGACCCCAACGCTGTAGCTGCCATTGACAAATTGGTTACCAGGTTTCCCAAAAATCCGCACATAGCAGGGGTCGTTTATGAAATGGCAAAATCTTATCGCCGGTCTAAGAAGGACGAAAAGGCTAACCAAATCTGTCACCTCGTTATCGACAACTGGCCTAAGGGCGAGCACGCGATGTTGGCACAGGCCGACCTTATAAAGTCATATCTTGCCCTCGGTAATAACGCCGCTGCTGAAGCTGGTGTTGATAAATTGCTTGCTGACTTCTCCAAGCAGGGGCGTATCGCCCAAGCCGTTTACGATATTGCAAAACAGTATCACACCTTGCAGAAATACGAAAAAGCCAGCCTGCTTTATCAGCACGTTATTGACAAGTATCCTGATGATAAGTTCATGATATTGTCACATGTAGGTATTGCCGGTATCAATATTGACCTTGGCGATGACGCCGCGGCCCAAGCTGTCATTGATACATTAATCGCCGATTTTAACGACCATCCGGATTTGCCCGAAGCCGTATTTGTGATTGGCGAACAATATTATTACAAGGCTTTTGAAGACCCGAATAAATGTCGAAGGGTCAAGTCTGAAGAGAATCTATTCAAGGCCAAAGATATCTGGGAAAGAATTATAACACAATGTCCGGAGTCGCAATCCATCGGACTCAAGCATGCTCAATATTTCACGGCTGTTTGTTATCGTCGGTTTGGTGAATACGAAAAGGCCATCACGCACTATCAAAAGGTAGTTGATAATTGGCCTGATTATCAATACGCATGGAGCGCCCAATACTTAATTGGCAGTTGTTATGAGAAGTTGAAAAACTTACGCAGTTTGCCGGAATCAGAAGCATACCCTAAGATAGAACAAGCTTATAAGGCGGTCGTTGAAAAATATCCGGATTCTGCAATGGTTCCATCTGCATCTCTAAAATTGGGCTATCTGAATCTGAAAAGAGATCAGAAGATTGAGGCTGCTCAATACTTCGCACTATTCTTAGCGACGGCTCGCCCGAATGACCCTCGTATAGAGAGTGTAGAAATCCAGCTTGAAGAATTGAAAGGAGAGGAACTATGAGGATAAAATCAATACTACTTTTGTTGGTTTGTTTCTTATTATCCGGCCTCGCAATGCCGGCGATAGCGTGTCCCCCGCCCGACTGTGATGATTGTGAGACTTGGAACACGGAAACTGAAATGTGCGATTGGGATTGTACTACCGGCCAGTGTTGTGATGATGACGTGTGTGTGGACGATTGCGATGATTGCTATACTTGTGAGAGTGGTTCCTGTGATTGGGATTGCAGCCCGCTCCAGGAATGTTGTAATGGGACATGCTGTGATTACTGCTGTGACGGCGTATGTTGTAGCTCAGGACAATCGTGCTGCGATAATGAGTGCTGTGATAATCCGTGTTGTGGTACCGAGTGTTGTGGAGCAAATCAATATTGTTGTGGAGGTGAGACATGCTGTAATTCGGATGAGGTATGTTGTTGGTATTTTGATGGGGGATTTACTTATTATTGTAACCCACCATGCACGGATGAGGTCACCGACACGACAAGTTGTAGCGAAGATAATGAAGATGCATTCAAATGCCAAGGTTGTCAACAAATAACATCACCATCAAATTGTGGCACATACCAAGATTACACCGGCCTAGTAATAGAAACGTGCCATGACGGGTGTCCACAGTTTGACTGGAATAATTCAGAGGAAATATGTTATGAAGTTAAAGAATGTTTCCCTATGTTTCACAGCAATAGTTTGTGCCTTGAATGCGAAGGGGAGATGCTTTGTCTCCGATTGGAATTTGGAGAACCGCCCGAGTGTCAAACTATAGGCGAATGTATAGTCACAACCGTTTGTGATATAATTGAAAATTGTTACCAGTGTGAATCAGGAGGTGGAGATACAGTATATACACATAAAAAAGAAACATGCAGTTGTAAATAGATAAGGAAAGGAAAAGAAAAATGAAATTTTACACACAACTTTCAATAAAAACAGTGCTTGCTTATGTTTTAGTATGGTTTATGATTTTAGGATTTGCTTATCAGGCATTGGCAGTTGAAGAGCCCAATCAAACCATAAGAATCGTTCCAGAAGAGGAAATGCCGATAATTCTGGAGTTGATTGCCAACGACATTCGCCAAAATTACGAGCGAATTAAAATTTGGTCGGGAGAAATCGAAAAAAAAATGACCTGGGTACATACTGGCTCCTTAGCTGAAGATATTTTTAAAAACGCTACAGATACTAAAGGAGAGGTGCCTGAAGCCATTCTGCAAAATTCGGAAGATAAGATTACCTTTGCAGTTGATGCGAATAATAACTTTGTTTATGTTGACACTTTACGAGATAAGCCCAGTAAATACTTTAACTATAATACTGGAGCCTACGTGGGCAATAGTGGGCCCAGCCCCATTTGGTCGACCGTAATTGCCAAGCCAGATTTTCTTCTCAAAGCGGATGCACACAGTTTTGAAAAAGGGACTGGACGTCTACTCAACAAAAGGGTGGGGAAAAAATCATCGGAGCGAGAGCAGCAAACGGGGTGGTATAAGTATAAGGATGTTTATGATCCAAGGAGATCATTTTTCCCAGGCGCTGGTTTTACCTGGGAAGATCTCGACTGGTCAATCAAAAGGCTCAATAAATTCGGAAAGATAGAATTTGATGGTTACAAATTCCAGATGGAAGAACGCATGAAAGGCGATACTATCGAGTATAAAATAATCTCGCCATCGGTTGTGAACATGGAAAGAAGCAAGCCGGAACACTATGCGATATTAACCATGATATTCTCCAGCCAATGTGGCTTTAATATGATATATTGGGAAGCCGCCACCGGAAGCGGTATGGTGTTTCAAAAATATACCTGGGAATATGAGCTTATCGATGGTGTTTATTTACCCAAAAGGACAATAATAAAACTTTACGGTTCAAAGGGAGAGGTGACAACAGAAAAGGATTTAACTTATACCAATAATAAGGTCAACCAAAAAATACCAACTGATACGTTTGAATATACAAATTTGAACCTTAAAGAGGGGGATATATTTATCGATGAAATATTGAACAAGGATTATCGATATAAGGCGGCTACAAAAACACTCGAGCCAGTTGGGAAGTAGAACAGTTAAATCCAGAACGGTGTTTATGCCGCTGATCTCCTGTCTGCAGCACTCATCAAGAATAGGGTAAGTATATACGAAAAATAGTGTTATTTACGAATCCACAGTTTTTTTCCGCGCGGTTTAGCCCTTTAGAAAGAAATCTCTGCTTTCTAACGGGGTGAGCTTTCTAACGGGGTTTACAACAAAAATTGAAAAGCGATTAGCTCTTTGACAATTTCAGATGTTGAGGCCGGCACATTGAGGCTGCTCAATACTTCGCACTATTCTTAGCGACGGCTCGCCCGAATGACCCTCGTATAGAGAGTGTAGAAATCCAGCTTGAACAATTGAAAGGAGAGGTGCAATGAGGATAAAATCAATACTGCTTTTACTGGTTTGTTTCTTATTATCCGGCTTCACCATGCCGGCGATAGCGTGCCCACCGCCCTACTGTGGCAGTTGTTGTCATTGGGAAGGCCCAGTCCCCGGTGGCTCTTGCCAATTAAACACAGGAGCAGATTGTGGGGACTGTTCAGGCTGTGGCGGCGAATGCTATACTTGTTCGGGCTGCTGGTGCTTGGACGACGAGAGTAAATGCTCGGGTTGTAAGAGGTGTAGTGTAGGCACGTGCGTGGACGCAGATCACAAGTGTAGTTGGAGATTTTGTCAGGATTGCAATGATGGAGAGTGTGAAGATAGATGTCCAGCCCTTGGAAAACATTGTGATTCTGATACAGGTAGTTGTGAAGAATGTGTAGATGTTTTGCACTGTGAATTATGTGAAGAGTGTATCTTTCACAAATGTGTACATCCCTGCGATGATTGCGATCCTCCAAAGTATTGTGGTTCCGCATGTGCCTGTGTGGAGTGCGAATATGTGGAGGAGGAAGAGGACACTACTACATGCAGTACTGCGAATAATACTACTGAATGCGACTGTTCGATTAATATCATCAATCCATGTTCTTCGGCGGAAGAGTCAGTATCATATAGTGGCAATTTTCTTAAGTCCTGTACAGGGCCCAATTGTGGCTCTGACAATGTGCTGTGTTATACAACATATCAAAGTTGTACAACCTCCGGAAGTTATCAGCCTTTACATTTGTGTATTGGCAATGATGTTGGGCCACCGCCACCCGCACCTTGGCCGAGCAGTTGTACACTCAACCTCGACATTCCCGGTCCCGGTTGCTATACTTGTGCTAACTCGTTCAGTGCTGGAGTCCCAACATATGAATCTCAAGGCGACTGCCCCATTGAGCTCTGGCCGGAATAGATAAGATTACTTTTGAAGGAGTACTTTTTATATTAAAATATTAAAGACATTTGAGTGTCTTGAAACGAATTACAAAAAGTTCTTGTTGATAAGGAGTAATAACGATGAAAAAAAGAATATTGAACAAAACAAAACTATGTACAGTTGTCCTGCTTACCTTATTAAACTTTTTTGTTGAAGGTTTGGGGGATAATACTGAAAACAACTTTCAGCTCGTCCCTCCTGACCAGATGTCTGGTATCTTAACGATGATATCTAATGAAACACAGAGTAATTACGATAAAATTAAGATATGGCAGGGAAAAGTAGATGCTACAATAGGGATAATATATGAAGGAACTGAAGCGGAGCGTGTGTTTAAGAATAAAACAGATGGTGTAGGGCAAGTCCCCAAGAAAGTAAAAAGATTGAACGAAAGTACAGTTGAATTCGCTTTGAATTCTGAAAAGGGATTGTTTTTTGATAAGAAGTTTTATCGGAGTCCACTGAGATACATAGAACCGGATAGCGGAATAGTGCTTGGTACGAAGTCGATTGTTGGCAGTACTACAACGATTGCTACCCCTGAATATCGGATTACTAACGTTCCATTCATAAAGCGTAAAGATGTAATTATAACTCGCAAAGCTGTTAAAGAAAAAAGAGCTTTCAAAGAAAACTGTCCAACATGCAGAAAAGATATTTTTGACCCGAGAATTGAGGCAATAGATGGAAGGGCATTCCGCGGATCTTTTCTTTTCCTAATTAATTATATTGAAAAACATGGCGAATTTCGTATTGATGGGCAGACTTTGCGTATAGAAAAACATGTCACTGGAACCACAACTGAATATCGAATGGAAATTCCATCCCCCCAGAAAAATCCTGGTGAATTTATATTTACGACAATGATATTTAACAGCGATAAGGGTTTTAATATTACATTGAGTGAAACACGGACTGCGGACGGCAAATTGTACAATAAGGTGACTTGGGAATATGAGGCAATTAATGGTGTCTATCTGCCGACAAGAACAATGACTCAAACTTTTAAAGGAGAAAATGCGGTTCTCGATAATGAAAGAGAATGCATTTATACTAATTTGAAATTAAACCAGGCCATTCCAGAAGAAACTTTTACTTACAAAAATCTCGGCTTGCAAAACGGTGACAAGTTTATAGACAAAATCCTAAATAAGGAACACACCTATCAAGATGGAAACCTCATTCCGGCAAACTCCGGTTCGCCCTATATGCCTAAACAGACCGTATGGCCCACTGCTAACCTGGACAGCGATTGCTGCACGAACTGGGAAGACTTACTCATATTGGCCTCACACTGGCTGGGCAGTTGATAGCGTTAAGCAATTAAGCATTGGTTTTGAGTTGAAAGTCCGCGAGCGAAAAACTTGCAATGATTTTGCGTTTAGTTCGTATTTGCAGCAACGGCCGGAATAGCTATTGTTCACCTTTTCCTGCTGCTGAGGAAAAAACCAAGCAGCCGTATCAAATAGCGTATTCAAGAATCCACAGCCCTTTTCCGCGCTGCTTGCAACAAAAATCCCCGGCCAAAAAAAAACGCTTTTTTTATAAAAAATGTTCTATTATTATTGAACATTTGCAAGCAGTTTGGTATAATATAAACGGCAATTGAGAATTGAGAATGTAAAATTGGGAAGTTAAAAGTAAGGAATCAGCTGCTAATTACCAATCATGGGCATCAAGAATCCAACTTTAGCTCACTTTAGGCACTTTAACCCACTCTTAACTAACGAAATACGAAGTACGAAAGATTACGTACGAAATTATAAACTTTTTATGCAAAACGAACCCAAATTCCGAAAAAGTCAAGTGAACGTAAATAAGGTATTAACAAAGAATTACGAACAAATGGACACTTGGTCAATTAGGAAAACAAAGCCAATTCAAAGCCAATTAAAGCCAATTCAAACCCAATTCAAACCCAATTCAAACCCAATTCAAAGCCAATTCAAAGCCAATCAAACCCAATTAAAGCCAATATTATGCCAAAACACTTTTTTTATCAATTTAGTCTACCGGAGATACAATGTCAACGTTGTTGTATTGTTCGAGACCTGCGGATAGCTCAACATTAGAAGCTTTGCAAGCAGGTCTCACTTCCCTTC
>JBARPZ010000474.1:0-3265 GCA_049643445.1 Sedimentisphaerales bacterium | reverse complement strand
AAGTTCCAACTCACAGGAAATCTCAGGAACTATCTGGCCACCTGCGTGCGCAATCTTGCCATCGACACAATACGGTTAAGGAAACAACAAGTACAAAATCTGTACTCGGCGAATACGGCCAGTTCAGATTCAGACAATCCGGAGCAACAGGTAATAGAAAGAGAGGAATTAACGCGATTAAGAGAGGCCATGAGCCAATTGCCGTACGAGCAGCGAGAAGCAGTAGTGCTGCATCTTAAGGGCGGGATGAAATTCAGAGAATTGGCAAAATTACAGGGTGTCTCAATCGGGACGATTCACGGCCGGTACCGTTATGGATTGTATAAGCTGCGGTCCTTATTAAATAGTGAGGTGACAAAATGAAATCGTTAAAACATGTCGAGAATTTGATTAGCGATTTAGAAGATAGAACCAATGCTGATATGGATGAAAGAGTTCTTAAGGATTCTTTGAGAGCGCTGGGGCAGTCTCAAAAAACGACGGCCGCATCAGGAGCCAATATATGGAGAAAAACTATTAAAATAAGTGTATCAGCCGCAGCCGCAGTTGTAATTATCGGGACCTTGATTGGGATTAATCTTTTTTCCGGCTCAGACCGGCAGGCAGGTAACAAAATCGCTGCAGAACATGAGAGAGGCCTTGAGAAAACTTTCGCTGAAAGGGGATCGCACGATAACCTGGGTTTGAACGTCAAATCTGAAGAACGAGGGAGAGGGGGGGAACTTGAGAAGGAATTAGGGAATATCGAACAGATGTTCAAGGCCGGTAACGTTGACGGATTAGTAGCAGTGCTGGCGGAAGGTGAACTCGAAAGCAAGGTTGCATCCGCCGATTATCTGGCAAGGCTGGGTGCGATAGAAGCAGTTGAACCGTTAGAGTATCTAAGGGGTGAGTACAGTACCGATGGTACGGACAATCCCTTTGCGCGCGCGGTTGAGACAATTAAAAATCTTGCTGCGGCCGAAGCAGACAGCAGCACAACGGCTGAAAGAATTATGGGCGCTGTGGCGATGCAGACACAAACCGGAGCAGAAAAGATTTCGCGTAGCAGGCCGGACATGAGCGAATTGAGATTGTCAGGGCTTATTATGGGCGAACCAAGGGAGGCCAAAGAGGTAGCCGACGGTTATCCAATAAAGGGAGACGGCAGTTCAATAGCGGAAGTAGTGCCGCCAAGCGCGCATCAAAATCTGGTCCTCTACTACTCATTTTACACCGGTGAGGACCCAAATACTGCTGTCGACATTTCAGGAAACAATTTACACGGGCAGGTACACGAAGCTAAATATGCAAAGGACGAGATACTCGGCGGGGCGATGACTTTTGACGGCGATGATGATTATATAAGTATACCGGACATTTATCTGGAGGGATTTACTATAGCAGCGTGGGTGAAAGTGCCGGAACCTGGTTCGATGAATAATCGGCGAATATTTACACTATACGAGGAAGAACACTGCTACGCCGTTGAGGGAAACACAAGAGGTGGAATATCCGTTGGAGCCGAAAAAATAGGTGGCAAAGAGACAAAAACGACAGATGTGGCAGGCGAGACTGCGTCGGGAGAGGCCGGGGAGACAGCGGTTAGCGGTGCGGAAAACACAGGGGAACCGTCATCAGAACAGCTTTGGGCACGATCGAACTGGGCCGAGGGTGCTCAGTTCAGTGACTACGACTGGCGGCTTAAATCCAACGCATGGACACACATAACCGTCACTTACGATGGAGTTACCGGCAGGATTTACAGGAATGGCAAACTGAAAGAAGAGGGTGATATACCAGCAGAGGGCTTTACAGGGACGGCTTACATCGGTGGTATCGACATGCATAACGGCGGCTTCTGGCGAGGTATGCTCGATGAGGTGGCGCTTTTTAACCGGGCATTGACCGAAGAAGAGGTTGGGCAGCTTTATCTTATGACCGGTGAAATGGTCGCAACCGGCCCAACTCTGACTGAAGGCGCATCAGGCAACGGATATTACTTCGATGGAGATGGGGATTATATTAAAGTTAACGCTATTTCCGGTCTGGGTGTGGAACAGACAAAAATGCTATGGATATACATGGATGCTTATCCGCTGCCACACGATGTTTACCTGATTGATGAAGGTGGTAACAATAACTGGATTGAATTAATTGATTCAGATGGGAATGGAGTTCCGGAGGTCAGGGCAGGTTTTAGCGGAAGCAATTGCTTCGACAGCGACGGTGAGATAGAGACGGGGAATTGGTATCATATTGCGGTTGTCAGTTGGTCCTCCGGAGATGTAGCCATTTACATTAATGGTGTGCTGGATAGTTCAAGTTCCGGCTTTTCGGCTACTAATGAACCACAAGCAATATTGATTGGAGGAGATACCGTATCAAACATTGCAAGTTTCAAGGGCATAATCGACGAAGTTGCAATATTCAACAGAGCTTTAACCGATTCTGAAATCCAACAGGTTTATCAGAATGTTGGGAGATTGAGCGGCAATGAGCCGGGATTAGTGGGATACTGGAACTTTGATGCTGATGAAGGGGACATCGTAAAGGACAGCAGCCCATATCACAATGACGGCAAACTGGGTGATATATGATAATCCGGCTATTTCGGTTGTTTTTGTTATTCGGTTATTTTGAGATCATCTAATAAAGTCATAGAATCCCAAAAGGGACAGCTTATGGGGGGCACGGGTTGTAATTTCGTATCCATGTTGCGCAGTTAGCTTAGCTATTGACACAGCCACGATAAATAAATAGAATTTGGTTGTGCTTAGCCGGGCACGATTTGGAAATTGGGTTTGAAGAATCCCGGCATCTTCTGTCGACCAGTGGAGGTGGCTTATGGCATTGCGCACGTTGATACACGTCTTAATAATAACATTAGCAATATCACCGGTATCGGGGCAGGTTTCGGGCCTCGACGATTTGGCCAGGCTGACGCCGGGACGAACCGCGGCGCAAAACGCGCTCTGGAGTGAAAATCCGCTCAGCGCCCGGTTCAACTCCTCGAAACGCGTGGTCGTAGCTGAAGTAAAAGGCCCGGCGGTCATAACAATGATACACTTCGCCATGCCGGCCGTGATGAAGCTGAATCGCGACTTGCTGCTGAAGATTTACTGGGACGATGAGAGCGAGCCAAGTGTGGACTGTCCGCTGGTCGATTTTTTCTGCGACCCGGCCGGCCTGCGGGAGGAGGTGAACACAGCTCTTGTGAACAAACGACGCGGCTTCAACGCATATTTCCCCATGCCGTTCCGTAAGTCTGCCAAAATCGAGCTGG
>JBARPZ010000473.1:0-5480 GCA_049643445.1 Sedimentisphaerales bacterium | reverse complement strand
ACGACAATTGAGAATTATGAATGTAAAATTGAGCAGTTAAAAGCAAGGAATCAGGCCTTTTTAGCCTCAACCGGCTATATACTAAATACGAAATACTAGATACTAAATGCTATACACTATACGAACTTCTGCCATCTGTCTTCTATCGTCTTTCGTCTGTCGTCAGTCGTCAATCGTCAGTCATAAAGGGTGTATTAATGTCAAATAAAACACTTTTTTGGTCATTTTTTGCTTCCTTTTGTGCATCATGTGCATCTTTACGGCTAACAATAACCGTTTTTCGCCGGCTTATGAAAAAGGCCATTTCGATGGCCTTGTGGGCAAAGGTAATTCTCTGCGTCAAAAGCTCGCTTTTAGAGCAGAATTTGCCAGGAACACCAAGCCAGCTAAGAATAATCTCTGTTAATCCTGTTATCCTGTCTAATTTCTCTTCGTGTTCTTCGTGTACTTCGTGGTTAAAAAATCCGTTTAACCTGCGTAATCCGCGATTAATAAACGACTTACGAAGTACGAAAGTTTACGTACGAAAAAATAACCTTTTTATGCAAAACAAAGCCAATTTCCGAAAAGTCAAGTTGAACGTAATTCAAGTATTAACAAACGATTACGACCAAATGGACACTTGGTCAATTAGGAAAATAAAGCCAATTCAAAGCCAATTAAAGCCAATTCAAAGCCAATCAAACCCAATTAAAGCCAATAAAATGCCAAAACAAACCCAAACGAACCCAATTTCAGAGGAAAAAAAACCGGCGAAAAGATTAGCAGACGAAAATATGACCAGACGTACAGATAAGCAGGTGAAAAGATGACCAGACGAAAATATGAGCAGGTGAAAAGATGACCAGACGAAAAGATGACCAAGCGAAAACATAACCAGGCGAAAATATGACCAGACGAAAAGATAAGCAGGCAATCAGGAGAAAAGAGAATAGAGAAGTCTATGGTAAAATTGAGGATTGAGAATTTAGAATTAGTGTGCGATTACACTCGATATTCTAAACACCGGCAACAGCAGCGCTATCGCAATTGTCCCAATAATAGCGCCGAGGATTGTTATCATAAGCGGCTCTATAAGGGCCATAACGCTCTTGATCGAGGCTTCGAGCTTTTTTTCATAAAAATCCGATATTTTACTACAGACCTCACCCAGTTTGCCGCTCTTTTCCCCGGCCCGAATCATCTGGATTACGCCGGGTGCAATTAACTGGCTTGCCCGGCTGCGATTCTTTTCGCCGACAGGGACCCCTTCCCTACCCATGGAAATCAGTATCGACTCTGATAGCTGGTAGCCATCGCGAATCTTTTCGTCTGCGGTGGCCCAAAGCCGTTGAAAATAGTAATTTTCACACGAGCTGCCAATCACCTCTATCGAGTCCAGCAGACTGACACCAGTATTGATCATAGTCGCCATAATCCTCATGGAGCGGGTCACAACCATATCGATAAACATCGTTCCGAGCACAGGTGTCCGGATCTTAATAAAATCTATCACCCGCCGGCCTGACGATGCCTGAACCCAGTAATATAAAGCTACGGACACAAATATCAATGCTGTCACGACAACTGTCATCACCCGGAAATTACCCAATAGCTGACTGAACCCGACCAGCATTTGAGTGATTTTCGGAAGCGAAGTCCCTCTGGCTTCGTAAATTTTCGTAAATCTGGGCAAAACAAAGAACATCAATGTCCCCGTTGCAGCCACAGCCATTAGCGCCATTATGAATGGATACGTAAGCGCCCCTTTGATTCGCTTCCGTGTTTCAGCTTCGAAGCTTAGATAGCCACCGAGTACCCTGAGCATTTCAACCATTCTGCCGGACGCTTCCGAGGCCCTGACCATGCTTATAAACATCGAATTGAACACCTTCGGGTAGGCAACCAGTGCTTTTGAGAAATTTTCGCCGCTTTTGATAGTCTCGGCCACCTCCATAATTATCATCTTAAATGAGCCCTGTTCGGCCTGCTCCGCAATAGCATCAAGAGCATCGCTAAGCGCCACGCCGCTATCAATCATCACAGCTAACTGCGTAGTGAACAGTATCAGTTCCGATCGTTTTACCTTTGCCGCGTGGAGACGGTTGAATGGCTCGACGGTTTGACGGTCAGACGGCTGAGCCCACTTTTGGGGGGAGGTGTTTGTTGTTTCACTATCCGGCTGTTCACGGGTTTCGCCAGGTGAATCTGGAGTTTTTGTTGCTAACACCGTCATTAATCGGTTTCCCAACTTTTACTTTATGCTAAACACTATCTTTATCATTAATTGCCGGGTTTATTCTCAATGCTTCCTCGACAGATATAATTCCCGCCTTTACCTTTTCAATACCATCTAACTGCAAAGGAACCATTCCATTTTGAAGTGCTTTATTTCTTAACTTTTTTAAGCTGGCCCGCTCATTAACCATTTCGGCAATTTCCTCGTTCGGCACAAAGAGTTCCTGAATTGCAATTCGGCCAACATGGCCTGTATTACGGCATTTTTTACAACCCACACCCCGATAAAACTTTGTGACCTTGCCGCCCAATTCTTCAACGATTCTTTTTACACTGGGAGGTGGCTCGTATTCCGTCTTACAGTTCAAGCATATTTTTCTCACTAATCTCTGGGCCAAGACGGCGATCAACGAGGCACTGACAAGATAAGGAGCAACATCCAAATCCAGCAAACGTGTTACCGCCCCGGGTGCGTCATTCGTGTGCAAAGTTGAGAGAACCAAATGGCCGGTGAGGGCCGCCTGGACCGCAATATTGGCGGTATCTTCATCACGAATCTCCCCGACCATTATTATATCAGGGTCCTGCCGTAACAAACTTCGCAGCGCCGTCGAAAATTTAAAGCCTGCGTTCTCGCTAACTTGAAACTGATTAATACCAGCCATATTGCATTCCACAGGGTCTTCAACCGTACAGATATTAACGTCTTCGCTATTTAACTCTGCAAGAGCGGCGTAAAGAGTGGTATTTTTACCTGAACCTGTCGGCCCCGTAACCAACACTATACCATTCGGAGATTGTATTACCTGTCTGAATAGCTGGAGGTTGTCGTATGTAAATCCAAGCGACTCGAAGTTGAAAAGTACCTTCTGCGGGTCGATAATTCTGATAACCACCTTTTCGCCAAAGTTGCCTGGCATAACCGAAACTCTCAAGTCGATAGGCCTGCCTTCTATTAAGACGTGGATCCCACCATCCTGTGGCAGACGGCGCTGAGCGATGTCCAGTTCAGCCATAATCTTGATTCGCGAGACAATTGCCGAATGCATCTGATAAGGCGGACAAATTCTTTCATATAACCTTCCATCTACTCTGTATCGGCACCTTAGCTTCTTATCATCCGGTTCTATATGAATGTCGCTGGCATTTTCCCGAACAGCGTTATAAAGCAAATAATTGACGAGTCTTACGACCGGCGATTGGCCGGCAATTTCCTCCAGATTGCTAATATCGGCAGTGCATTTTTCAATCAGCGTAAAGTCTTCCAGCCCCTCATCATCGATAATATCGTCAATGACAAAGACATTTGCAGCCGGCAAATGTATCTGCAGCGTAGCCTTGATATCCTTGGCCGTCGAACAAACCACCTGAATCTTACAGCCGCTTATACGCTCTATTTCGTCCATCAAAAATACATTTGTCGGCTCACTCACCGCTACCGTAAGCACATCAAATACCTTAAACAGCGGCAAAACGTTATGTTCTTCAAGAAACTCCCTGGGCAAAATCTCCAGGGTCTTTGGGTCACATATTTTCGGACCAATCTGTGCATAAGGCACACCGTACGCCTCCGCCAGTGCCGCAGCTATCTGGTTTTCGGTACAATAATTCATCTCGACCAGAAGCTCGCCAAGCAGCTTGTGGTGGCCCTTTTCTTTCTGTTCGGCGAGAGCCTTTTCAATCTGTTCGTCCGTGACAACACCTTGCGCCAGCAGCAGTTGACCTATCTGCGTTTTGTTTTCCACTGCTATTTGACTCATATCCTTTCCTTCCGACTTCTCATATCTCGTCCTATGAAGATACGAGAAACACACAACACACTATTGCTCTACGCGAAACTCTTTACTGCCTCAGACAGTTCGGTATAGCGGTCGAATTCATTTTCAAGCTGGGTGATTTCCAAAATCTTTGCACAGTTTTCATCAAGTCCCGCTAATTTAATTCCACGCTTGTTCTCGTTGCAGTAGTCCCGTGCCCACAACAATCCTTCCAGCCCCTGACTATCGATAAATCCCACACTGCTCATATCAAGCACAATGCCAGTCTTGTTCGTAGTGTTTATATCGATGATGGTATTTTTGAGCATCTCGGTAAAATCGCTGTCCAGCTCGCCCTGCAAGTCAACGACCGTAACATTGTTATAATCCTGCGTTCTTACTCTCATCTGATTAGTGTCCCCACTGCAGCAACACCATATTCCGAGAAGTTACTGCTGCCATAAATCCCGACAAGCTCGGGACCTTCATGTAAAATAATGCAACAGAGCTGATAAAGATCACTGTTGAGAAATACTCTGCCGACTTTCTCATCAAACTGAGTACCTAATCCTTTTCTTATCTCTGCAAGTGCCTGCTCTACGGTTCTTGCATCTCTATAAGTTCGTTTTGATGTCATTGCATCAAAACCATCGGCCAGTCCGACAATCTTGCCTATCAGTGGTATTTGCTCACCTACCAAACCGGCGGGATATCCCTTTCCGTCGATGCGTTCGTGGTGACACAATACACCCGGCACAATATCATTCATCTGTTTTATTTCACGCAATATACCCGCCCCTATCGACGGATGTTTTCTTATGCACTCGAACTCCTGCTCGGTCAGCTTACCCTTCTTGCGTAATACCGCTTCGTCTATCCCTATTTTTCCTATATCGTGCAGCAGGCCGGCCAAATAAATCCTGTGTATTTGCTCTTGCTCCAACGGCTCTTCCTCGGCGAGTCTCTCGGCAATCCATCGAGAAACGAACGCAACCCTTTCAGAATGGCCGCGTGTGTACTCGTCCTTGGCATCAATACTACGCGTTAGCGCTTTTAACGAACCTATAAATAATGTTTTGAGGTCATTGAACAGCCTTCCATTCTCGATAAAGACGGCACATCCATTGGCCACGGAGTTAAATAGTTGTGCATCGGTACTGTCGAAATCCTGTTTGCCGATTCTGTTTATCGCAACCATCAACCCTATTATGCGGTTGTCATTTTGCGCTTTTTCGATCTTATCGGGACGGGATTCGGTTTTGTCTTTGCCGCATAAAGGTACGGCAATAATATTTCTTATGTTTTCCGGCCAATCACATTTGAAAGGGGAATCCACTTCGCTATCCAGCAACGCCTCTTTACCGCTGTTTATTTCCTCCGCTAACAGGCTGTGTAAAACAGCTGCCGTTCGTTGGTCTAAGTCTATCAATCCCGACCCGGCAGCTACAACCAACTGCTTTTCATCCTCTACGGTCTTTTCCATCAGTATTGCAATACCCTCGACAC
>JBARPZ010000472.1:0-10666 GCA_049643445.1 Sedimentisphaerales bacterium | reverse complement strand
ATTTCCAGTTATTCGCCAAAGTTTGACAAAAGTAATCAAAAGTGCGCACTTCTTTGCAAAAATGAGCAGAAATATGTCATGTTTTTATTTTAACATTTTGTTAGAGTGCGCAGGATAGATAAGCTTTTCTGCGAGTTCATAGTTAATGGTTCATTGTTCATAACTGTATGCTCGATGCTCGATAATCAAAGGACAAATGAGGCGGGATTTTCTGCTTAGTGCTGTGATTTCGCTGCACAAGACCGGTTTTTGGGCCCCAAAATGGGATTCGAAAAGGCTGGTAAAACATTTTTCAAAAACTTATTAAAAATTCCTTGCCAAAGCAATCGCTTTTGTGGTAGAATGAACTGAAATTAAGAATAGTTAAGGCAGACAAAGCTATTATAATATTTTTGTTGCCATCATAAACTTGTAATTGATTTCATATCGACCCTGCCTTCCAAAGTTAGTAGTTTCTTCCTTTTTTAGCGTGCTGCGCATATTGCTCAGGGCGTTAGCAGGAGAAACGAGGTACAAAAAATGCGGAATTTGGGAGTTAGATTATGCATATCAATGCGCAAAAAGTCTCAATTTATACAAACCGGCTATAGATGCGCTGCCTGTACAGTCATAATATATTTATCATAAGTTTTTGAAAGGAGTGAAAAATGAAACACGAAATCATACCAATTATGGCAGCGGTGATGTGGGGACTAAGCCTTTTTGCATTGCCAGCTCAAGCACAGTATGGTGGGGGCAGCGGGATGGCGGACGACCCATATCTGATTTACACAGCAGAGCATCTCAATGCCATTGGGGCCAATCCCGGTGACTTGGACAGGCACTTCAAGCTTATGGCCGACATCGACCTGGCCGGCTTTACCGGAACAAGTTTCAATATCATTGGAGAGCTCTATTATGACGCAGGATGGGTACTAAATCCTTTTACAGGCGTATTTGACGGTAACGGCCATACAATCTCAAACTTCACCTACACTTCTACAGAAGGAGACAACATAGGAATTTTCGGGTACTTTGATTCGAGTGGAGAGATAAAAGATCTGGGATTGATTGACCCCAATGTTGATGCGGGAACAGCAGACTATGTTGGTTCGCTGGTGGGCCGGGTAAGTGGCGGAGCCATCACTGGCTGCTACATTGAGGGCGGCAGCGTTTCAGGAAATTACTATGTCGGCGGACTCGTGGGAAGCAATTATGGCTCAATAACCAACTGCTGTTCGACCGCCAGCGTTTCGGGAAATGGGTGTGTCGGCGGCCTGTTGGGATGGAATAACGCCCAAATCATAGACTGCAATTCGACCGGCAGCGTTTCGGGCCAATACTGTGTCGGAGGACTGTGCGGGTCGAACACTTTCGGTACAATCAGCAACTGCGATTCAGAAGCCGATGTTTCGGGAGGTTTCGATGTCGGCGGGCTGGTGGGAGAGAATGAAGATGGCACAATCACCAACTGCTGTGCAACAGGTAGCGTTACTGGAAACTATACCGTCGGCGGGCTGGTGGGAACGAATCAAGGACCAATCACCAACTGCTATTCCGCTGGCGAAGTGAATGGGTACGGGGCAGTCGGTGGGCTGGTGGGATATGGTTATCGTGGCACAATCACTAACTGCTGTTCGACCGTCAGCGTTTCAGGCGTACATGATGTCGGTGGACTAGTGGGAGACAATCGTGGCACAATCACAAACTGCTATGAAACCGGCAGTGTTAAGGGAAACAATGATGTCGGCGGCTTAGTGGGAAGGAATTCATATGGTTGCACAATCACCAACTGCTATGCAACCGGCAGCGTTTCGGGAGACGGGACAGTCGGCGGTCTAGTGGGATATAATTATCTCAGCTCAATCTTGAACTGCTACTCGACCGGCAGCGTTTCGGGAGAATGGTATGTCGGCGGACTGGTGGGAAGGAACTCTCGAGGTGAGGTTACCAATTCTTTCTGGGATATTGAGACCAGCGGACAGACAAGCAGTTCCCGCGGGATAGGTTTACCAACAGACGAGATGCAGACAATGAGCACGTTCACAGATGCCGGCTGGGATTTTGTTGGTGAGAGTGTGAACGGCGAGGAGGACATATGGAAGATTTTCGAGGGATTAAGTTATCCTCATCTATCGTGGGAACCGCCAATATTTTTGTACACCGGGCCAGACCAGTTTTTCGTTAATGTCATTCCACCCAAAGTTATTCTTGATGCCAGTAGTCTCGGTAATCAATTAAGCTATCAATGGAGGCAGGTTGCCGGGCCTTCGGTCATACTTGAAGGGGCTGATGAACCTATAGTCTCTTTCATTCCAACAGAATTCGGCGTCTATGTCTTTGAGCTTACCGTAAGTGACGGACAGGCGGAAGGTACTGATATGGTGACCGTTTACATTGAGGAAAGATATGCCGGCGGAACTGGAACAGCCCAGAATCCATGCCAGATACGAACTGCTGAGCAAATGAATGAGATTGGCTTACATCCCGAGGATTGGAGCAGGCATTTCAAACTGATGGCGGATATTGATTTGAGTTGCTTTGATGGGAAGGATGGAAGCCCGGAGTTTAATATTATCGGGGAGTATGTAGGTTACAACGATCCGAAAAACAATCCCTTTACAGGTGTATTTGATGGCAACGGCCGTACAATTTCCAATTTTATCTACACTTCCATAGATACAGACTACATAGGGCTTTTTGGCTATGTTAGAGGAGAAAATGCAGAAATCAAAAATCTTGGATTGATTGACGCAGAAGTTGATGCGGGAACAGGGGATTATGTTGGTTCGCTGGTTGGCTGCCTAAATAAAGGAACTATCACTAACTGTTACGTTGAAGGCGGCAGAGTTTTGGGAAGTGAGTATGTCGGCGGGATGGTGGGAAGTATTTATGGGGGCACAATCACCAACTGCTATTTTACAGGTGAAGTGATTGGGGGAGAGGTATGTGCAGGCGGTCTGGTGGGAAGCAATGGTGAAGGAACAATCACCAACTCCTATTCAACGGCCAGCGTTTCGGGAACCGGATGGTTTGTCGGCGGACTGGTGGGAGATAATTCCGGCACAATCTCCAACTGCTATTCAGAAGGCAGCGTCGCGGGAGATTCATATATCGGCGGACTGTTGGGAACCAATTATTATTATTATTATGGCCCATTCATAATTGGAACAATCACAAACTGCTATTCGACAGACAGCGTTTCGGGCAACAGATATGTCGACGGGCTGGTGGGAGAGAATTATGAAGGCACAATCACAAACTCCTATTCGACCGCCAGCGTTTCGGGAGATTATTATGTCGGTGGCCTGGTGGGATTTGGGGGAAGGATCACCAACTGCTATGCAACAGGCAGTGTTGAGGGAAATGAGGCTGTTGGCGGACTGGTGGGATATGGATATATTGTATGGCCCTCGGGACAGACAACAGTCTTCAATTCCTTCTGGGATATTGAGACCAGCGGGCAAGTAACGAGTGCTGGTGGGACAGGTCTGCCGACAGCCGAGATGCAGATGATGAGCACATTTACGGACTCCGGCTGGGACTTTGTGGGAGAAACATTCAATGGAATAGAAGACATCTGGTTCATTCCCGAAGGAGACTATCCCCATCTGTGGTGGGAGGGGATGCAAGTTCCTATGAAACTGACTCCCCGCACACTGAACTGCCGCAGTTATGGCAAGTGGGTCAAAGCCCATATTACCTTGCCTGAAGGTTTTACTGTTGCAGATGTAGACCCTGACAGACCGGCCGTATTACATTCTTTTGGTTTTCAATCCGCCCCTCTGTATGTCTTTGTCAATAAGGATAAACTGGTGGAGGTCGAGGCGCCCTTTGAGCGTGAGGCGGTCTGCTCTCTGGCAGGCGATTGGCCGGAGGTGTTGACTGTTGCGGGTTTGCTGACTGATGGGAGAATTTTTCTTGGCAGGTCTACGGTCAGAATAATCCATCCCGGCCTGAAGGTGATAGAAGAATTGGCGAACTGCTGGCTACAGGGAGATTGTGTACATCCCACCTGGTGCGATGGAATCGATATGAACAGAGACTCTTTAGTGACGTTGCTGGATTATGCCTTACTTATGAATATTGAAGTAGAGTTTGTTAGTGAGTGAAGATATCAGGAGTAAGATTTTCTGCTTCAATACACAATATAAGACGAATGGCTGTGCTGAGACGGGCAATCCCACACAGAGGACGATGCTAAATATTATTTTGCGTCTTTTTGCAGTTTGTATTCGACGGAGTCTGTGAGTGCGAGCCAGGAGGCTTCTATGATGTTCTCAGAGACGCCGACCGTGCCCCAGATGGAAGTCTTGTCCCGCGATTCGATTATTACGCGGACCCGGGCGGCAGTCCCGGCTTTAGCATTGACCACACGAACCTTGTAATCAATCAGGTGGACGTCCTTTATGGCCGGATAGGAATTTTCCAGCGATTTTCGCAAGGCGGCGTCGAGGGCGTTTACCGGGCCATCCCCTTCGCCGACTACGTGCTCGACTTTATCTCCGACCTTCAGTTTGACCGTGGCCTCGTTGGCCATCTCGCCTGATGTGCGTTTCTCTGTGGTTACATAATACTTTATAAGCTCAAAAGAAGGCTTGTATGTGCCCATAATCTTTTTTACCAGAAGGTCGAAGGATGCGTTTGCAGCCTCGAACTGGTAGCCGTCATTTTCGAGCTCCTGGACGCGAACAAGTATCTCTCTTGCTAATTCCTTATCCTCGGCGATTTTTGCCTTTTCGAGCTCGGCAAGTACGTTTGATTTGCCGCTGAGCTCGGAAATGAGGAACCGTCGTTCATTTCCTATGACGGCCGGGTCGATGTGCTCGTAGGTGCGTTTGTTTTTTCGCAGGGCGTCTACGTGCAGACCTGCCTTGTGAGCGAAGGCGCTTTCGCCGACATAGGGCATATTCATAACCGGGTTCAAATTGCCAATCTCGAAGATAAAACGTGAGACTTCTGTCAGTGTTTTGATTTTCTCCGGGCTAAGAACTTCAAGGCCCATCTTAAATGCAAGGTTAGGTATGACTGTGCAGAGGTTGGCGTTTCCGCACCGTTCGCCGAGGCCATTGACTGTGCCCTGGATGTGGCGGGCGCCAGCCCGAACGGCGGCGAGGGTATTAGCAGTGGCACAGTCGCTGTCATTGTGGGCGTGAATGCCGACCGTCAGCGGATTAAACTTATCACAGACGGTTTTTGTGATTTCGTACACTTCGTCTGTTAAAGAGCCGCCGTTAGTGTCGCAAAGCACCAGCACGTCAGCGGCAGCCTCGGCGGCAGCGGAGAGGACCTTCATTGCATACTCGGGATTATTTTTGTAGCCATCGAAGAAATGCTCGGCGTCGAAGATGGTCTCTATGTTGTGCTTTTTTAAGAACTCAGTGGAATCGGCGCAGATAACTACGTTTTCATCGAGGGAACAGGCGAGCACCTCTGTTACATGCAAATCCCAGGTTTTGCCGACCAGGGTAGCGGTCTGTGTCTTGCAGGCAAGTATTGAGTTGAGTGAAAGGTCATCGGAGACGCTGCAATCAGCTCTGCGGGTGTTGCCAAAGGCAGCGATTTTTGAGTTCTTTAAGCCGAGCCTTGCAGCTTCCCGGAAGAACTGCATCTCCTTGGGATTGGAAGCTGCGAAACCACCTTCAATATAATCGAGGCCAAGCTCGTTAAGACGTCTGGCAATTGAGAGCTTATCTTCGAGGGAAAAGCTGACGCCTTCAGCCTGCATTCCATCGCGAAGCGTTGTGTCGTAAAGTATTATCTTTTCCATAGCTAATCTCTTATTACATATATGCTTTTATGCGTAAATGAGCTGGAGCTTTAATACATGAGCTGCCCGTACTAATTATGCTCGAATAATGCATTTTACTACGGCGGTGCGAAATGTAAAGTAAAATCGAAGGGTATAGTACTATAGTACCTGGCAGGTTGTGTATAAAGGACAGGACAAGATGAAATATTTTTGTAAAATTGTTGCAATTGGGGCTAAGAGCAGGTACAATAAAGGGTTTGTGTCAATATTCACAAGAGATGTAGTTAAATTTGCTATAGGACAAGATGCTGCTGACACAGATTCTTCAGCTAAACTGCGTCAAAGCTCCGCTGGAAGGCAAAGATAAAGAATCCGTAATAACGGAATTGGTGGAGTTGCTTGACGCTAACGGACTGCTGCTCGACAAAGACATTGTTTTGGATGCGGTTTTTACGCGTGAAAAGACCCGAAGCACAGGTATCGGCTCGGGAATTGCGATTCCGCACGGCAAATGCAAGGCCGTGAAAGAACTGGTTATGGCCTTCGGGGTCGCAGGCGAGGGTATTGATTTTGCAAGCGTGGACGGAAAACCGGTAACAATCGTCATCCTGCTGGTCTCGCCGGTCGACCAAACCGGCCCTCACATTCAAGCCCTGGCCAGAATAAGCAGACTGATGCTCGACGAACAATTCAGACAATCACTTGAGACGGCAACATCGCCTGACGAGGTTTATGAGCTTCTGAATAACAAAGAGAATGAATAAATCGCGATTCGTGAATTGATTCGCGATTCACTCCTTTGGTATCATGCCTGCTGGTTTGGCGGTATTTTTTCCCATAGAACCAGGCCGAGGTCATAGGGATTAACGAGGTCAGCGTGCCTTGGCAAGACACGCACCGCAAGGCCCCACCGACCGGATGTTCTACAAGGCATCGAGGCGACAAACCAATGTTCACCATTCTGTCCCGAGGTTTCTTTATGGTCCATTCTCACAGTTGAGCTGTTCGTAATATTTCCCATGGAATCCACAGGGCCATGATAAACCTCAACTGAAACATCGTCGTGGCTGACCTTACCAAGCTTAACCAATGCCTCGACGGTTAAGTCCGAGCCGAGTTTAAGCTGAGGCTGTTTGAAATTGAGCAGTTCGTCACTTTTGGTTCCGTTTACCTGCACCTGAACGTCTTTAATGGCAAAATCAGGCCAAGCGGTTTTCATATTTGACTTCCACATAGAAAGTGCCCTGGCCCGGGACATTGCTTCGGCAGTCAAATATCGCCATCTGGCCGCAGCCGGATTATAACACCTTCGCGTATACTCAGCGACCATTCTGTGGGTGTTGAATGTGGGTGCAATCCACTTGATAGAATTTTTCATCCTGCATATCCATGCACGCGGCAGATTGTCAGCCGAGCGAGTGTAAAACAATGGAACAATCTCGTTTTCGAGCATATTGTAAATAGCCTGCGACTCCACCATATCCTGATAATCAGCATCTTTATAGATTTCGCCTGCACCAATAACCCAACCTACATCGGGTTTATAGCCCTCACACCACCATCCATCTAAAGTGCTCATGTTCAAGCCACCGTTAATGGCGGCTTTCATACCGCTTGTGCTGCTGGCCTCCATCGGTCTGCGAGGAGAACTTAGCCAAATATCGACACCGTAGACCATGGTTCTGGCCACATCAATATCATAGTCTTCCAGAAATACTATACGCCGTTTCAGATCGTACTGGTTAGCAAAGTTGATAATCTGACGTATAATGTCCTTGCCCTCAGTATCATTCGGGTGCGCCTTACCTGCAAAGAGAACCTGAACAGGTTGCGCCGTGTCCCTAAGCAGCTTTACAAGCCGCTGTGGGTCCTTGAGCAACAGATTGGCCCTTTTATAGCTGGCAAATCGTCTGGCAAAACCAATGGTCAAAGCCTCAGGGTCGAGAATCTCCTCAGCCTGGTTAAGTTCGGTATTGTAAGTACCTCGCCGATGCATCTGGGCTTTAAGCCGATTGCGTGCAAAAACAACTAAACGCTCTTTGCACCGTTGATGTGCCCTCCAGAGCTGCTCATCTGGAATTTGAGCAATATTGTTCCAAACCGACTTATTAAAGGTTTCATCGGCCCAGTTTGGCCCCAGATACGTTTCGTATAAAGAGTTCATCTCATCCGATATCCAGGTTTTGATGTGTACGCCGTTTGTAATGTGCTTTATTGGTACTTCATCAACAGGCAGACCAGGCCAAAGACTCGAAAACAACCCACGTGATATGTTTCCATGCAGTTTGCTTACTCCGTTTGTATAGCTGCTGAGATTTAATCCCAAAACCGCCATCTTAAAAGGCTCACATTCATCGTCAGGTAGTATTCTACCTAATGCTAAAAAGCGATTTCGATTTATGCCGAGATGGGGGAAGAAGCCACCAAAATATTTATCCATCAGCTCTACGGAAAATTCATCAAGCCCGGCTTTTACACAGGTATGCATTGTAAAAACATTGCCTGACCTTGTAGCTTCGGCAGCCTCATTAAAAGTCATATTCTTTTCGCTTCTCAATTGCCGGATACGTTCCAGCGTGACAAAAGCAGCATGGCCTTCGTTCATATGGCAGACAGTAGGCGTAATATTCATGGCAGTCAGGGCTTTTAATCCGCCGATGCCCAACATAATCTCCTGACGAATTCGCAGCTCCCGGTCACCGCCGTAAAGACTGGCGGTAATCAAACGGTCTACTGACGAATTATCAGGTACATTTGTATCCAGCAGATATAATTTTACCCTGCCAATGGAAGCACACCAAATCTGCGCCGACACAGACCTGCCCGGATATTCAACGCTAATTTTCAACGGCCGACCACTCTTTTTACGAACCAGTTCGGTGGGCATATTGTAGAAATCATTCTCGATATAGACATCCTGCTGCCAACCCTCAAGGTTCAAATACTGTCGGAAATATCCCTTTTGATACAGAAGCCCAACCCCGACTATTGGAACGCCGAGGTCTGACGCACTCTTTAAGTGGTCGCCTGCCAGAATCCCGAGGCCGCCGGCATAAATAGGGAGGCATTCATGCAGCCCAAACTCGGCACTAAAATATGCAACAAGCGGTTTGGTATGTTTAGTGCAAACTTTCTCAAACCACGTCGGCCCATCAAGATATGATTTCAGCTTTTGTGCAGCTTGTTGCAGCCGGCACAAATAACCTTGACTTTCAGCCACAACCTCCAGGGATTCCTGCGAGACATTGCCAAGAAACTTGACAGGATTATGACCGCAAGCGTTCCATAAATTACTGTCAATACGTTTGAACAGGTCTACAAACTCCAGATTCCAGGACCAAAACATGTTCCTGGCGATAGTCTCAAGGTCCTTCAAAGAATCCGGCAGTGTTGATAAAACCATAAAGTTACGCACGTTTGGCATTTTTGTATCTCCAAAAGACAGGACTCCCGGCAGCGAATAATCAGAAAAATCATAAGCTACAGAGAAATATTGTTCATCAGCCCTTGCTTAATCGTCAAATCTATTCTTTAGCTTAAATCCAAAAAACAAAGCAAATGTTAAGTGTGTCACGTAGCGTCACATTGAGGGACATGGGGGATTTTGATGGTCCTATATTCTTCAGCACTATAGTCCGTATATTTCATACTTTCTGTGATGAAGTCGTTTTTGAAGTAGATTCACAAATATAGTACAAACAGGCAAGGTGGCGCGTAATCAAAAGGTTCAAAAAAGCGTGGAATGCTGAGCTTAAATCCATACCAATAAAAAAGGGCTGCAAGCGTAACGCTTACAGGCACTTGTTTAAAGACTTCGCCGATGTTCAGAGCTGAAGCTGGTCTTAATTAAGTTACACTCACAACTTTGTAACCTGAGCCAAACTATTGTATCCAGTTGTTAGCAAATATAGCTATGTCCTTTAAATTCACAATTCCGTCACCGTTAAGGTCTTCCGGAATCCTGCCTGCCCGGTTTGTCCAAAGCCATCGAGCAGCAATTCTCGCTAAAACCTTAAAGTCATGTGGAATGCTGACGGTAGCGCTGCGAACAGTAGCATTTCCGCAGTCATCAACGACCTGATAGGTTATAGTGTATACGCGATCATCGCTGGTCCCGCTTCGTTCGGACCTTAGATAGATAGAGCCATCCTCGCCTATTTGGATATCATTGCTGGTGTGCCCGTCACCGATGGTGTCATCACCTTCGTTCGCAATAATGCTGACTAAGGACACATCCGGTGTCGCATCACATTCGTCGCTCACCGTCCAGCTCGGTGTAATCAGAACCATCTTGTGATCCGGCGGCCACAACATTGTTGGCGTAACGGAGAAAGTAAATTCAGGCGGCGTCGTGTCCACAACCGTGAGCGTTTGCAGACAGCTTGAACTATTGCCGCAGTCGTCGGTGGCCGTCCATGTGCGCGCCAGTATCCCGGTATTGCCGCAGCCCGGCTGCCACAGGTCACTATGTGCAATCGCCACACTGCTGCATGTATCGACGGCCGTGGCTGAGCCATTTACCTCAACGCTGGTATCTGCCGGACATTCGAGCGTTACATCCGGAGGACAGGTAATAGCCGGCGGCGTCGTATCGACAACTGTGATGATCTGCACACAGGTTGAGCTGTTGCCGGATTCGTCGGTTGCTGTCCATGTACGCGCCAGTGTCCCCGCATTGCCGCAGCTCGGCTGCCACTGGTCACTGTGTGTAATCGTTACAGTTCCGCAGGTATCAGTGGCTGTTGCTTTGCCTGTTGCACTCGGTGTCGTTTCAGCGGGGCATTCAAGGGTCACGTCCGGAGGGCAGTTGATATCCGGCGGGGTAGTATCCTGAACAATGATGGTTACTTCGTTGGTGTCAGAAGCGCCAACCTTATCGATTACCTCGAGGAGAATAATATGCTCACCAATTGGGATGTTGCAGTCTACAATCCG
>JBARPZ010000471.1:0-16954 GCA_049643445.1 Sedimentisphaerales bacterium | reverse complement strand
GTACGAAAGATTACGTACGAAATTATAAACTTTTTATGCAAAACAAAGCCAATTTCCGAAAAGTCAAGTTGAACGTAACTAAAGTACTAAGAAGGGATTACGAACAAAAGGACACTTGGTCACTTAGGAAAACAAAGCCAATTCAAAGCCAATACAAAGCCAATTCAAACCCAATACAAAGCCAATTAAAGCCAAAACAAACCCAATTCAAACCCAAACAAACCCAATTTCAGAGCCAATATAATGCTGCTCTCCGCCTTTTTGCTATGGGATCTCGTCTGAAGGAAATTATGTTATTTAAGACCGGAACTTCAGATTCAACAAAGAATTTGTTCTTCGTCTGTAATCGCTGTTTAGAATTTGAATTGGTCTTTAAAGACGGCCTTGAAATCGTAAACATCGTTGAAATCATCAATCGAATCTGTCGGCTGAGCACTCATCCATTTGTGCTTTATCAAAGAAAATACGATTTCGCCGAAATCGCGGGTATTTTTAACACCCCATGTATTCAGTACCAAAACTGCCAATCTGCCCCATTTTTTGCCAGCCAATTCTTTCAGTCCTTTACAAAGTGCCTGGCCGCTGACATGTTTGCGCTCAGTGGTCATTTTCTTTGCGGTGTAGTCGAGTCCCTCAAGGACGAACTTGAGCGCCTGGGGGCTGAAACGGCCATCTTCGTTAGCAATACTTTCGAACGTTTCCTTCATTTTTTTCTACTACGGAACTCGCTAAGAACACAAAGATAGAATAGATTTAAAAACATTATCCCCTTCTTCTCAGCGTTCTCTGCGGTTAGCTCCCTGTCAAAGTACTTTCTGTCCAAGTTTTGCTCCGGGGTCTGCGGAGAGCATAAAGATATCTTTTCCACCAGTACCGGCTGCCAGAATCATACCCTCAGAGAGGCCAAACCTCATCTTTCTTGGCTTTAGATTGGCCAAAACTATTACAATCCTGCCGGCCAGCTCATCAGGTTTATAGGCCTGAGCGATGGCGGCAAAAACCGTCTTCTGTATACCACCCACATCCAAATTCAAACGCAGCAGTTTATCAGCGCCTTCGACGGCCTCCGCCTTTATTACTTTAGCGATTCTCAGGTCAATCTTTCCAAAATCTTCTATCGTACATTCGGATTTGAAAGGCTCCGTAACAACTGCCTCCGCTTCTGCGGGAGCCGGGGCTTGGGGGCTTTGACTTTCTTTGCTTTCTTCTATCATTGCATTCACCTGTTTTTTGTCAATTCTTTCAACAAGACGTTGGAACTCGTTTATTTCGTGATTCTGCAACAGCGTTTCGACATCGGCAAATTTCAGTTTGTCGACATTTAGAAATTTTTCTATTTCTTGAGCATATCCCGGCAGAATAGGCTTTAGGTAAATTGTCAAAATCCGGACAGCATTTATTATGGCTGTTAAGGTTGTCCGTGTCTTCTCCAAATCGTTTTTTATAGTCACCCATGGTTGATTCTGTTCGACATATCGGTTTGCCTCGTCGGCCAGAGCGGTAATTGTTCGGACTACAGCAGCAAATTTAAGGTTTTCATAGTCCCGGATAATATGGTCTTTTGCAGTAGTGAGCTTATTTATTAATTGCCTGCCCTGCTCGTCTAATTGACCAAGCTGAGCGTTGAGTTTCTTTATCAGCATTGGGCCTGAACGCGATGCAAGATTTGCAAATTTGCCGACCAAATCGGAATTAACTTTGTTTATAAAATCGTCTGTTTTCAAATCTATATCGTCGATATTGTCGGTGAGTTTGCTTGCATAGTAGTATCTTAAGTATTCCGGATTTAGATACTTTAGGTAGGTGCTCGCTTTTATAAACGTTCCACGTGATTTGCTCATTTTCCCGCCGTCTACAGTCAAAAAGCCGTGGACGAAAAGCTTGTCGGCGGGTTTGAAGTCGGCGCCTATCAAGGTGGCGGGGAAAAACAACGCGTGGAAATACATAATGTCTTTGCCGATAAAGTGATAAAGCTCATATTCATCGCTGTTCCAGACTTTTTCGAAATCGAGATTGTTTTTATCACAGTAGTTCTTTGCCGAGGCCATATATCCGATGGGCGCATCGAGCCAAACATAAAAGAATTTGTTTTCTTCGCCGGGTATTTTGAAGCCGAAATAGGGTCCATCTCGGGATATGTCCCAGTCCTTCAGGCCTACATCGAACCATTCATCGAGCTTATTTGCCACTGATTTTTGCGTATATCCTCTGTCGATAAGTTCCTTTAGTTGTTGTTCGTAATCAGCCAATTTAAAAAAGTAGTGCTCGGATGTTTTCTGGACGGGTTCTGTCCGGCAGGTCGCGCAATAGGGATTAATGAGTTCGGTTGGACGATACGTTGCGCTGCAGATTTCGCATGAATCGCCGTATTGGTCTTCGGCTTTGCACTGCGGGCAGGCACCACGGACAAATCTATCAGGCAGTGACATTTTGCAACTTTCGCAATAGGCCTGCTCGACATCTCGTTTGACGATTGAGCCGGCCTTGTCGAGGCGAGAGAAGATAAGTTCACTAAAATACTTGTTTTCCGGTGAGTGGGTCGAGTAGTAATTATCGAATTTGACGTTAAAGCCATCGAAATCTGCTTTGTGCTCCTCATATACCTGCCCGATTAACTCTTCGGGGGTGATGCCGGCGGCGCGGGCACTTATCATAATGGGGGTGCCGTGCGTGTCATCGGCGCAGAAGTAAAGGCATTGGTTGCCGCACATTTTTTGGAAACGGACCCAGATATCGGTCTGGAGATATTCTACTAAATGGCCTATGTGTATTGGGCCATTTGCATAAGGCAAAGCTGATGTTACAACGATTTTGCGAGGCATATTTTTTCCTTAACGACTACTGCTCCGGGGGCCCTGCACTATCCTGAATTTGGGAATCGGTCTTACTTTCTACGTTGTCTTTCTGATTGTTCTCTGGGGCTGTGTCTTTTTTCTTCTTTTCGGTTGCAGGTGAGGAGATAACCTCAAGCTCGTCAAGGGGGACAGCAACTCTCTGGCCATCACCGAGTTCAAGCATAACAAGCTGAGTCAATATCTGGGTTCCGGTGACTTTGCCTTCACCGAATTTGGTTTTTACCCTGGCGCTCTTTTTGGGCAGCAGCTTTTTAAGTTCTGTATAAGTTTTATCTTCATATCGCAGGCAGCATTTCAATCTGCCGCAATAGCCGGAGATTTTCGAAGGGTCGAGTGTCGCCTTTTGCATCTTGGCCATTCGCATATTGACCGGCTTTAAGAGTTTAAGAAATCTTTGGCAACAGCACTGCTGTCCGCAACTTTCTACATCGCCAAGTATTTTGGCTTCATCACGTGAGCCAATTTGACGCATTTCGATTCTTGTCTGGTATTCGTTCGCGATTTTTTTTACCAGCTCGCGGAAATCCACTCGGCCGTCAGACATAAAGTAGAAGATGACGCGCTCACCGCCAAATATGTGTTCGGCATCGACTATTTTCATCGGCAGGTCCAGCTCTTTGACGAAACGCCTGCAACACTCCATCTCTTCTTCTGCGATTTTCTGCAGGTGCCGCTCTTCACTAATATCGGCGGCGGTCGCATAACGAACGAATTTGCCCGTCCGGTCGATAGAGATGTCGATATTGCTGTCATCGAAATATTTCTTTATCTGGTCACTATCAAATTTAAGTTGTCCCGCCCTGTATGAGGAGAGCTGTCCTACAAGGTATCCTAATTCAAGGCCTTTGTTGGTTTTTATCACAATGCGGGTGTCCACTTTGGGTATTTTGGTTTCGTGGTGCTCGAAGAGACCGAGTGTATTCATCCGGCTGTGACGGACCAACATAAACTTTTTATATCTTACCTGCTTAGGCTTTGTTGTTGCGGCGTTTGACATATCCACTGGTTACCTTAATACGCACGTTCGCATTGCTATTAGTAAACTTTCATTTTACCAGAAGCAACGAGGTTTAACAATAGCTGCTCGAAAATAAGCTTTTCGTTAACGGAAGACTCGATCCAATGCAACGTTTTGTAACAGTCGGCGATTTTTTCTGCGGCTTGCTCCGGATTGAAACGGGCGGCTAATTTCTGTATCTGGCTTTTCTGGTCAAAATTGATGAGATCTTTTGCCGGTGTAACATTTAGTTTCATCGCATCGTGCAAGGCTGATATGATTATTTGTACAAGGGTTGTTTGGGCCCTTCGATTAATATCGGTTCTGCTGGTGGCCTCGTCAAGTTCGGCCCAGAAGGTGGCGATTTTTTTACTTTCGCCCAAGAGCCACTGGGCCAGGTCAAGAGCGCCGGCATATTCGTATTTTACCAGTGAATTCAGCAACTGTATCTTCGTTTGGTAGAGATTCGCATCGGCGAGCTCAAGCTCAAGCCATCGACAAGCCTGGCCTAAACTGCCCTGAGACAGACGGGCGAAATACAGGGCGGGTTTTTCTTCGGCTCCCATTTCTCTTAGCTTTTCGATTATCCTGTCTTCAGCAACAGGGCCGAAACGAATTATCTGACATCTTGATTTGGTAGTGGGCAGGAGTTTTTCCATACGGGTGCAGAGCATGATAATGCAGCAGTATTCGGGCGGCTCCTCCAGTGACTTGAGCAGTGCATTTTGTGAAGATGCGTTCAGTCTTTCAGCTTCGCTGACGACAAAAACCTTTCTTTTCGAAAGAGTCGGCCTTGTTGATACCTTTTCGATTAGAAATTCTCGAATGACATCGATGGGTAAGTCAACGGGTGTTTTTTTGCCTTTACCATCCCTGGTGAATTCGAGTAATTCCTTATAGACAGGGTTAAAATCCGGATGCGAGCCGGCTTCGAAGAGTTGACACGACCGGCACAAGCCGCAACTATCGGCAAAGTTATTTTCTATAGTGGAATTTTCACAGAGCAGGAGCCTGGCCCATTCGCGGGCGGCTGTGAATTTGCCAACACCTTCCGGGCCGGCGAAGATATATGCGTGCGGGACCTTGCCTGCGGCAAGAGCCTTTTGCAAAACGGCAATTGCTTTGTCCTGACAGAAAATATCTTTGAGTGACATCTATGTAAAACTCACCTCTGAAATAAGCTGCAATATCTTTTTATGAACTGTTTCGATGTCGCCGGCGGCATCGACTATCAAAAAGTTTTTCTGCTGGTTGACGAGTTCGATAAAACCTTCACGTACCTTTTGGTGATATTGGCGAGGCTTTGCCTCCATTCTATCGGGCCGGCCCGAAAGCCGATTGGCCGAAGTTTCCAAATCGACATCGAGTATGATAGTCAGGTCCGGCCAGGGCATTTTGAGAGAATCTGTTGCAAGTTTTATAACCTGTTTGATGCCGAAGCCCCCGGCATAGCCCTGGTAGGCGCAGGTGCTCGAGAGCCATCTATCGAGAATGACACACCTTTTTTGCGTAAGAGCTGGTGCTATTTTTTCCCCCCAGAGCTGGGCCCTTGCGGCCATATAGAGCAGCACCTCTGTTGCTGTGCTCATTGTGATATGTTCGGGATTGAGCAGAATTTGTCGAATCTTTTCACCAATGGCTGTATCGCCGGGATCGCGGAAGGTTTCAGTCGGTACAGCCTGTTCGCCAAGCCATTGGATCAGTAGTTTTGTCTGCGTAGTCTTCCCACAGCCGTCCGGCCCGTCAAGTACAATAAATTTGCCTGAAAATTTCTTTTGAAGATTCTTGTTATTCAACTTTTTTCTGTCCTGAGTTCAATTGTTCTTTAGCTTGTTTCAGAAGTTCTTCAAGGGAACTTTCAACTTGTAGTTCTTTGGCCCACTTATGCAGATAATCCCTATCGAGATGATCATATTGGACCGCTGCAACTCCAAGGGCGTCCTGAAGTTGTTGGCTGGATTTACTATTTTTGGCCCACTCCAGTTTACTTAAAATCACATCTTCCGGTGAGACTACCCAAGCGTCTAAACCCATTATATTAGCTTTTTGCCTTCGTTGAAATTCTTCTCTGCTGAAGGGGCGGTTCTTACGGATAATAAGATCAGCCTTCCAGCTATTCTGAATATCAATCACGTTGAACACCGAATTGCTCTTAAAGGCGTCACGCGCAGCATCCGGATTGACATAGTAATCATCGCCAAGAGATTTTAGAAAAGCAATGAGCTGTTCTTCTGCGGGTGCTATAACGATATCAGCATCGTTTGTCGCTCTGGGCTGACCATGAAGGCTGCTTGAGAAAGAACCGGAAAGCATGTATGGGATATCCAGCTCATTCAGTTTCTCAATCACTGTTTGTATGAAATCTTCCTGGCTCATCATATCTGCATCTCGATATCGGGGTAGATTTGCTTAAATAGAGCTTCGCCAATCATAAGCCGTAGAACTTCCTGCTTTATTTTTTGTTCATCGTAATCGGGATTACGTCCTCTTACACCCGATTCGACGATACTGCGAAGATTATCGCTCATCTCGAATGCCATTTTAAGGCGCACTTCCGGCCCCAGCCTTCGCAGGATTTCAAACTGCTTTCTCGCAGCTTCAATAGTAGTATCTGCGGGTATTGGATTCATTTCAACCTGACAACTTGTTCTTTTCAGCAGCTATCCGATCCGTCAAGAACAATGAATTTACCTCTGAGTTTGTTCTTCATGTCATCATTCCACATCTGTTCCCAAGATTTTCATCTCCACAAAATCATATTTTTCGCTTCGCTCATGATAACAGCAGCCCGGATTATCTTGCAAGTTGGAAGTTTTCAGGTCCGACGAGCTGTCTCATTTTTCTGCAGAAGTCGAGGTCGGGATTGACGGATAGCTCTCTATCGGCGGCTGCATAGACCCTGCCCATGTCAGTTTTTATCGCAACATAAACGGGACTTTTGCCTCTGTGATGCCGGCAGATGCTTTTGATACTCGCTACTTTTTCTTTGGTAACATCCTTTGCATCCAGGCTTATCCTGATTTTGGCAGCTAACTTTTCTCTAACATCCTCAAGAGTTATCAGTTCCACCGCTAAGATGTTGTGTTTTTCCCTTCTGTAATCGAGTTTTCCCTTTACAAAAACGATACTATCGGCAACCACTAAATCGCCGAATTTATTCAGGGTATCCGGAAACATAACCACCTCGACCTGGCCCTGGAGGTCTTCAAGTGTAAAGTAAGCCATTTTTGAGCCGGCATTTCGGCCTGTCTTTGTCAAAGTGTATCTTATTTTTATTATCATTCCGCCGATTACGATTTGTCGGCCCTGATTGGCGTCAGCAAGTTGTGAGCTGTTTTGTGTGGAATAAAGGTTTATTGTCTCGGCGTGATGGCTGAGCGGGTTGCTGGTAACATAGAAGCCGAGGACCTGTTTTTCAAAAACGAGCATCTGCATTTCGGGCCAGGGTGGGACATCGGGCAGACTCTGGTGGTCCAGTGAATAGTCCTTGTCCTGGGTCATTTGGCCAAAAAAATTCATCTGACCGTTTTGTTTATCAGCCTGGAAAGTCGCTCCGATTTGCATTGCTTTTTCGAGGCCGGCCATCATCTGGGCACGGTTTCCACCGAGTCTGTCGAAGGCGCCTGCTTTTATTAGAGCTTCGATTACCTGTTTATTGGCGGCCCTTAAATCGACATTCTCACAGAAGTGGAAGAGAGACTGGAATCGGCCGATTTCGCGGCGAGCAGCGATGATTTGCTCGACGGCCTTTTCGCCGACGCCTTTGACGGCAGCCAGGCCAAAACGCAATACGACCTTCTTGTCCTGGTCGGTATCTGCATTCTCATAGAGGGGTGTAAAGTCGACTCCGCTTTCGTTGATATCGGGCGCCAAGACTTCGATACCCATTTCGGTGCATTCGGCGATATATTCGACGACCTTGTCGGTGTTGTCCATTTCAAAGGTCAGGAGGGCTGCCATATATTCGTTTGGCCAATGAGTCTTCATGTAGGCGGTCTGGTATGCGATGAAGGCATAGCGTGTTGAATGGCTCTTGTTGAAGCCGTAGCCGGCGAATCGCTCAATAAGCTCGAAAATCTGTTTTGCCTGCTGGCCGGTCAGGCCTTTATCTACACAGCCAGCTACAAATCTTTCTCTCTCCTTGGCGATGGTTTTGGCTTTCTTTTTGCTTATTGCCTTGATGAGTCCATAGGCTTCTCGCAGCGGTATATCGCCAAGGCGATTACAGATGCGCATCACCTGTTCCTGATAAACCATAATGCCATAAGTCTCGTCGAGGATTTCGGTCATAATTGGATGCGGCAGGCTCCATTTAGCACCGTGCTTTCGGTCGGTGTAATCAGGGATTAGTATCATAGGACCCGGACGATAAAGGGCATTGGCAGCTATGAGGTCTTCGATACGGTCGGGCTTCATCCTCATCAGCAGGTTCTGCATGCCATCTGACTCAAACTGGAAAATCCCTTTCGTTTTCCCGCCTGAGAAAAGCTGGAAAACCCTGGGATCAGCGGGTTCGAGTTTTTCCAGGTCGATGTCCTGACCGTGAATGTCTTTTACCAACTGGCAGGCCCGCGCTAACACGCTGAGGGTTTTGAGCCCCAGAAAGTCCATTTTTAGCAGTCCAACTTTTTCGACCATAGGCCCTTCGTACTGGGTCACGATATCGTTGGAGTCGGATGCTTTATAGAGGGGTACGAAATTGGTCAAAGGCTCATCGGCAATAACAACGCCGGCTGCGTGGACTGATGCGTGGCGAGTAAGGCCTTCGAGCTTCTTGCATATATCAATTACTTTTCTTATCTGCTCGTCTTTCTCATAAGCCTGTTTCAATTGCGGCTCGGTCTTTAAGGCTTTATCGAGCGTCATATCAAGAGAAAAGGGAACAAGCTTGGCTAATCTGTCGGCCTCATCTAATTTCACATCAAGCACCCGGCAGACATCACGGATAACCGCCCGGGCCTTCATCGTCCCGAAAGTTATGATCTGCGCGACGTGACCATACTTCTGTCGGACATAGTCGATGATTTGTGGCCGGTGAGCCTGACAGATATCGATATCAACATCCGGCATTTCATCTCGCTGGGGATCCATGAAACGCTCGAAGAGCAAGTCGTAGCGAATCGGGTCAATATTGCACAATCCGAGGCAGTACCCAACGAGAGTGCCTACCGCGCTTCCTCTGGCACCTACGGGGATATTGTTTTCGTGCGCATAACGGCAAAAGTCCCAAACGATAAGAAAATAGCTGGCAAAGCCTTTCGACTCAATTACATTAAGTTCTCTATCAAGCCGGCCTCTTATCTGCTCAGTGACCTGGCCGTAGCGCTGCTCTGCCGCCTCGTAGCACAATCCGGTGAGGAATTCTTCCGGCGTTGAGCCGTCAGGAGGTCTAAACTGGGGCGCGTGGCGCCGCTTTAAATCAAGCTCGACATTGCAGCGGTCGCCAATTTCTAAAGTATTTTCACAGGCCTGGGGGACATCTGCAAAGAGCTGGTGCATTTGCTCAGGAGTTTTGAGATAAATATCCGATGGATAAATCATTCTGTTAGGGTCATCAGCAGTTTTGCCGGTACTGATAGCACATAGACAATTGTGAGCTTCGTGATCATCTTCGGCAAGAAAATGCACATCATTAGTCGCAACAAGGCCCACACCCATTTTTTTGGCAAGGTCAATGAGGGCCTGGCGGACGTTGGGATCGTCATTTTCATGCTCCTGGATTTCGATAAAGAATCTTTCGGGGCCGAATATCTTAAGATAATCTTCTACTACTGCGACAGCTGCCTTTTCGTCGCCGTTAGAAAGCTGGGCTGCAACCTCGCCTTTCAGACAAGCTGATGTGGCAATCAGGCCTTCGTTGAATTCGGCGAGGATTTCCTTATCAATTCTCGGGCGATAGTAAAATCCCTCGGTATAACCGGCACTTGCCAGCTTTAGCAGGTTCTGATAGCCGGTGCTGCTCTCGGCTAAAAGTACCAGATGATATGCGGCATCGGAGATACTGGTTTTTTGTTTATCGAACCGGCTGCGCGGGGCAATATATGCTTCGATGCCGAGGATTGGCTTGATGTGGGCCGCTACTGCCTTGGTATAGAATTCTACAGCACCGAACATATTGCCATGGTCTGTAACGGCTATAGTATCCATTTTCAATTTTTTGCAGCGTTTGAGCAGTTTGTCGAAGGCGATCGCGCCATCAAGTAGCGAATACTGGCTGTGCAGGTGAAGATGCGTAAACCCCGTTAGAGACTTTTTCCTCTTGTTCTCTAACGGGGTAAATCCCTTATTTGCCATAACTTATGCCGTCCTTCTGGTCCCTGATATTAACGTTTGTATAATATGCTCATCCCTTACCCTTGTCAATCGAAAAGCGTAGGCCCAACCCCACGTGGTTGCCCTCATATTCTTCCTGAGTTTATCCTGAGCTTAGTCGAAGGAATATTCGACATTCCTTGTTGGATTTGCCCCGTTGTATGTGTTCAGCTATGGGAAATTTCCTTGTGGCACGGCCATCTTGGCCGTGTTTTTCACGGGCTTCAAGCCCGAGCTATATTAGGAAACTACCGAATCATTTATATGGATAAACACATACGCTGAATTCTTTCCTTTCCACTTTCCCGGAAAATACGTGACAAACAGACCTACGTTCGATAATCTAAACCTTACGGATGCCGTCCAGGCCCGTCGGTGCGGCGCCGGGTGACGCATCCGGCCCGGCTTCAGACGGGTCGCAGTCGAAGATCCGGCCTTCCTTGGACGGAATCAATAATCAATCATCAATCAGTGTCATTTCGAGCGAAGCGCAGCGAAGTCGAGAAATCTGGCCAATAATGTAAAATAACCTCCCCGCATTCACTCATTCACCCATTTACGCATTTACTCAATCCATTTTTTCCTTTTTCTCCTTGATTTTTTATATTTCTATGCTATTCTGCCCTTGCCCGAATCCCTGCATGCAGTAGGCAGGGACCCAGCGCGTAGGGTGTGCAAAATTCGTTTTTGCACACGCGGTACTATAGGCTGAGATACCGAAGCGGACATCTTGATGATTGAAGCGAAATTAGAGATAAGTACTATGAACTACTGTAAACTGCCAACTGGCCACTGTCGTCTATCTACCGACAACCGGCTTCTGGTAACTGTCGTTTATCTACTGGAAACTGGCAACCGGCGACTGGAAAATCGGCAAGTTTTAATAGTATCGAGCCGGGAACTTTACGGAGTTTCCTAATGCGTACCGAAAACAAAAAGACAGCACTAATTATATCTCTGACTGTGAGTGCCCTTGTAATTGGTGTAATGCCTCATTTAGGTCAAAAACTTGTGTTGCAAGGTATATGGTCAAAGGAAGAGGGATTCTGGGCGTTTTTCTGGTTATATGGGCTTCATTTCAACCTATGGGGCTGGTTCTTAGGACTTTGTTTTGCTATCGCTGCATTGGTGGGAACGCGACATTGGAAACCAAGTACTCCGTTATTGAAAGGAATTGTTATAATTTTTTCGGTAATTGCAGTGCTTATGCCATTAATATGGTTAGGAATGTTAATAGTTCTGTCACAATTTTCTTGGTAGATTATGAGATGAAAGTGCTTCGAGACATAGAAATAAATCTGTGGCTGTTGCTGTTATTGGCGGCCGTTGTTGCTATCTTGATCTATCGATGTGGATTCCATTTCCCTGTTCCTGCATTCGATCAAGAAGCGCTAAGAAACCTGATGGCAAGATAACTATGCTCTTGTGCTCTAATGAGTCGCTAGCGACGAATTAAAAACGGCTATAAAGTGTAAAGAAAATGAATGTTTTGTTGGTAATTGTGGGTTGTAATGATCATTATGATTTTATTTATGAAGTTAATATGGAACACAGTTCAAAACTTAGTCTTATTGATTTTATCTTTGTTCCATACGTAATCATCGCAGATTAGACAGGCACTCTATCGCGTTGCTATTGAAAAGGAGGTAAGCAGAAATGAGAATGAGTAAGGTTCTTGGCTGTCTGGCTTTTGTATGTCTTGTCATGTTTTTTGCTGTGCCCGGCATTTATGGTCAGGATCGAAAAGAAACAATTCTAAAAGAAGCCGAGTCGCGACTGCGTGCGATCTACGAGCGTGGGGAGTTCCGCGCCAAGAGATTTCGTGCAGACTGGCTCCCCGACAGTTCTGGTTACACAGTTCTGGAACCGGTTCATGGGTCGGAGGAACGAGTGCTAGTGCGTTATGATGCCGCCAGCGGCAAACGCACGGTGCTGGACTCACCTAAGAGGAAGGAGGCCAGCAGGTCTGACAAAATATCCCCGGACGGCCAGAGCGTTCTCTACTCCGAACACGGGAATCTGTACGTGCGCGATCTGAGCAGTGACAGGAAGATTCCCCTCACGAAGAATGCAGCCGACAGCTCGGTTTCGAACAGTCGGGCAGTCTGGAGCCCTGATGGAAAATGGACCGCCTTCGTGCAATCGGACGCCTCCGCAGTGAAACTAAGGTCGGTCCTTGTTCCGGGCGACCCAACGTATCCGAAAGTAAAGGAAGTCCGATTTGCCAGGGTGGGTGGGACCATAGAGACGCTTCGTGTCGGTGTTGTCGACACCCGAGGAAGCCAGACACGCTGGCTCTCTATTGCCATACCGAAAGAAGGTTTCTATCTGGGGCAGGTCGACTGGGCTGGAAATTCGGATGAACTGCTGGTGGAAAAGCTGAGCCGATTCCGAGATGAGCGCGAGTTTTTCATCGCCGACGTGCGCACCGGCGCGATCAGGCGCATCTTCCACGAATCCGATCCGGCTTGGGTCATCGCCAGTTACGGCAGGAATGCTGGGCTAACGTGGATTCGCGACGGCCAGGCATTCATCGTTCTGTGCGAAAAAGACGGTTGGCGGCACGCCTACGTCTACTCGCGCGACGGCAAGGAACTGAATCTCCTGACACCCGGTAAGTATGACATTATCGAACGCGGCGTGGTGGACGAGGCAGGAGGTCGGTTTTACTACTACGCGTCACCTGACAATGCCACTCAGAAGTATCTCTACTGTGTACGTCTGGATGGTGCCGGAAAGCCCAAAAGAGTCACTCCCGTGGGCCAGCCCGGTACCCATGACTACGACTTCTCCCCTGATACCAAATGGGCGTTCCATACTTACTCGACTTTCGACACTCCCCCCGTCACCGAGCTTGTACAACTGCCCGAGCACCGGGTCGTACGCATACTCGAAGACAATAAAGAACTACGCCAAAAAATGGATTCGCTCATCTCTCAGCCAACAGAGTTCTTTCAACTCGAAATTGGCGGTGGCGTTGTTATGGACGCGTGGATGATCAAGCCCCGCGACTTCGACCCTTCGCGAAAATATCCCGTTTTCGTATACGTGTACGGAGAGCCGCACGGACAAACCGTGTTGGATGCCTGGGGACGCAGCCACACTGACTACCATCGCGTGATCGCAGACCTCGGTTATCTTGTGGTGTCCTTTGACAACCGGGGCACACCGGCGCCGAAGGGGGCTGCGTGGCGTCGGTCGGTGTTCGGCAGCCTTGGCCCACTCTCGACCGAAGAGCAGGCGAAGGCTCTGAAGGAACTGGGCCGCACACGTTCCTACGTCGACTTGTCCCGGGTCGGTATCTGGGGTTGGAGCGGCGGCGGCTCGAACACCTTGAATGCGATGTTTCGTAAGCCGGATGTCTATCACCTGGGGATTGCCGTTGCGCCCAAGCCACAGCCACATCTATACAATGCGTGGTTCCAGGAGATTTACATGGAGACACCCGAGTTAAATCCGGAAGGATACCGCCGGTCCGCCCCGATCAACTTCGCCGAGGGCCTGAAGGGAGATCTCCTCATCGTTCACGGTACGGGCGAGACCAACACCCATCTTCAGATTACCGAAGGGCTAGTGGATCGCCTCATCGAACTTGGCAAGCAGTTTTACTACATGGCGTACCCCAATCGCAACCATGGGCTTCGCGAAGGTAGCGGCACGGCGATACACCTGCGAATGCTTATGACGCGGTATCTCATCGAACACCTACCGTCTGGTCCGCAGTAGGCATCCGGCAGTCCCATTTAACGAATGACAGATGTGCAGCCATGTAGGGTATGCAAAATTTATTTTGCACACGCAGAATCATTTAATAAAAGAGATTGAACGAGTCCACCATAGTCGGCCTGGCGCAGCGGATAATTCGCGAGCGTTTAGCGAGTCGAAATTGATCCGCATGTTATCATTTAGTCTGTAGTGTCACTTATTAAGACGTCAGGCATCACGTTATGGGCCTTCAGCTCTCACGTTTTCCATCATACCAAAACCAGCCGGCATTCCTGTCTTCAATCCTTCCGCCGGAGAAGGCCAAACGCGTTATTATCCTCATGATTTCCCAAAAAGAATAGATACGTAGCCTGCGACCCGAGGTAAGCACGGTGTGTTTGAGTATAATAAATCCTCCAAGTTTCTTTAGAGAGCGACTCATAATCATTTCTTCACCGCCATAGACAGTTTCGTCGAAGCCGCCAACTGTATCAAAGGCCTCCCGAGTGCAAAACAGATAGGAACCGCCAACTATTTTGCCAAGATGATAAAAGCGATGTAACAGCCATTGGATTACTCTTCCGTAAAGTGGCACGTAACCATCGAATCTGAAGGCAGCACAACCGCCTATTGCCTTGTTGTTAATGGCTGTCATTGTGGATTGGAGTATTCCATTTGAAATAACAGTGTCCGCATCAATAAAAATCAACAAACTTCCATTTGCAGCGTTTGCACCTGAATTGCGCGCCGCAGAGATCTGTCTGTGGTTTACTTTGACAACTGCTGCACCAAGATCACGTGCAATCTTTGCAGTGTTATCTGAAGAATTATCGTCAACGACAATCAACTCATAGTCAACGTCAACATCTTTCGCAGCTTTTTGTATTGCCTCTATAGTTCGTCCAAGAAGGCGTTCTTCATTAAATGCCGGGATAATAAATGAGATCATACTATTTAAACCGGGATTTCCCATTTAAACACTTAACAAACATGATTTTCTCCGTACGACATCAATCATCTTACCATATTCACCTTGTACGGCCATGAAATTTCTTTTCCGAGGCGGTTTTGCTAAAACAGGAAATCATCTCATGGAGTAGCCTCAATCCCTTATGCTCTTATGCACTTTTTTCTTAAAAATGTTCGATTTTTATTGAACAATTTGAAGTAGTTTGGTATAATTACAATCGCCAGTAGGCGAAGATGGAGGGCCAGCGGCCCACGAAAAGCCCAGCAGGGCACGAAAAAAAGCATTATTTGGTAATAGCTATGAACTACGAACAAAGAACTATTAGCTATCTACGAACTATGAACTACGAACAAAGAACTAATAATCAACGAAGTACGAAAGATTACGTACGAAATTATAAACTTTTTATGCAAAACGAACCCAAATTCCGAAAAGTCAAGTTGAACGTAAATAATGTATTAACAAGGGGATATGACCAATTGGACACTTGGTCAATTAGGAAAAACGAACCCAAAACGAACCCAAACGAACCCAAAACGAACCCAATTAAAGCCAATAAAAGCCAATCTTTGGCAAAAAAATCTTGTGCCCGCCTTTCGGCCATATTACAATGCTTCTCAGAAAATTTTGATAAGCCAGGGGAGCGAAAGGCCGAGTGTTCGGCTCGGCCCAAGCTGAGAACTGACCCTATGAACCTGCTCGGGACAATGCCCGCGAAGGGAGGCAAAGTAGATTTGAAGCACTCCTTTTGTGGGAGTGCTTTTTGCTTTATAGTCACACAGTCGACGGTTACATTAGTTACAAGTTTCAAAAAATGAAAAAGAAAGGGAACAAAAATGATAGAGACTGATATTTCCAGAGTGATTATCCAGGAGTACACCAGGAGGCTGTGCGAACATCTCGAAAATGATGTTGTCATAGTCGGTGCCGGCCCCGCGGGTTTGGCCGCCAGCTATTACCTGGCCAAGTCGGGGATAAAAACAACGATAGTCGAAAAGAAGCTTTCAATAGGCGGTGGAATCTGGGGAGGAGCATCAGGCTACAATATCGTCACCTTTGAAGAAACAGACATCCTTGATGAAATTGGCGTGACGACAAAGAAGGAAGGAAATTTATATGTAGTGGATGCGATAGAATTTGCCACGGGTTTGGCTTATAAGGCCAAGAAAGCAGGAGCTGCAATATTCAACCTGATAGAGGCCGAAGATATCGTGCTAAAGGACGAAACCGTGAAGGGTATCGTCGTCAATAGTGCCAGTATACGAACACTGGGTTTGCACGTAGACCCCTATTGTGTCTGTGCGAAATGTGTGATTGACGGGACCGGCCACCCGGCTGAACTGGTCGGTATGCTTCAAACCAGAAAACCCGACCTTTTCCCGAAAGAGCTGCATGAGTATTTCATGAACGTTGAGACATCCGAAGCCGGCGTGGTAGAAAAGACAGGCGAGGTCTTCCCCGGCCTGTATGTTGCGGGCATGGCTGTATGCGATGTTTATAACCTGCCGAGAATGGGGCCAATCTTCGGCGGAATGCTAAAATCAGGAAAAAAGGTTGCTGAATTGATAATAAACAAACTAAAAACTTAAAGCAAAAACACACATTCGCTCAACTATCGATAATCTTTTGAATCGGCGGAGCATGATATACAGCGAAGTTAGATATGGTCGGACAGATCCGCGAATCCAATATCCGGATTCGCACCTTATCCGCTGTAACTTTCTGTGTGCGACAAATCCGCTTATAACCCACTGTTTGTCCCTCGGCGATTTGTCGCCATTGGCCATCCACTCGCGCGTCCACGACAAATTTGGCGATGCGCTGGCCGAAGTCGCGGATTTGCTCCTGGAACATAACACGATTGAAGGTCTTTTCCTTTTCGAGGGTAACCACCAGTTCGGCCTTTGTGGTCCAATCGGGCGGCATCCAACATGTAGAGGTATCACCATCGAGCGCATTGTCTGCCTCAAAGTCTGAACTGCGGCTCACTGAGGCGGTTGCAGTTGCAGTTTCGGCCAGATTGGTCTTAAAGGTTTTGCGAAGGATTTGGCCGATTTCCCGGAGTACCTTGCTGTCGCGCTCAGGAAACAGCCCATCGCGATTAGGAGGAATATT
>JBARPZ010000470.1:0-4821 GCA_049643445.1 Sedimentisphaerales bacterium | reverse complement strand
CCAAAAAAATCGTGCTTCCCGTTATTGCAATAACAGCAGCGTTCCTCTTTGTAATTGCAATTTCAGTGACTATACTACTTGGGGCATTTCCCTGGTTCGCGTTTGTGTTTGGACCGCCGCTGCTGATTTTTGTCGTATTTACCCTTCAGAAACCCGAAGGTAGACCAGCTACGGCTGTAGCCGGTCAAAACAGAGTCGCAACACCCAAAACAGATCGAAAGGCGGTTCTCATCGGGCTGGGCGTGGCTGTGATAGCTCTTATCCTGATGGTGATACCGACACTGCTGTTTACGCTGCCCGCCATTTGGGTGGTTACAGACCGTCATGTATCGACGCCGCAAGACGAAGTAATCGCTCCGGGGATACAAAACATTGGGGATCTGGCCTTTGCATACGGGGCCGAGGGTGACCTGACCTTTGGACCGGAAGGCCCCGTACTAAACGATATATGTATCCTGAAGCTCAATCTCAAGTCACAAGAGGCAACGTTAGTGAACAGTATTCTACAGGCCGCCCACAAACGTTACCTGGAACTCGAAGCGCGGTACACCGAGCAGCTCCATTCCGGCAACAGCCTTCAGGTAACTATCTCTCCGTTCCGCCAGGAGGCCGAGAGCTTCCTTGAGCAGCTATGGATCGAGCTCGATAGTACCCTGGATGAATCCCAGCGCGCCCTCGCTCGTGAGCACCTACCGTTAGGTCAAATCTTCGGAAAGTATCAATTCGGCCAGGCCAAGGTCATTATCATGATAACGAAGGAAAACAGCGCATTTTCCCATACCACGACGGTCGTGCGGTCTGGTAGAAGAGAAACTGGTTCGGGACGGAGCAATAAGCTCCCAGCCGAACTCCAGCGATTCTGGAATCAACCTCCCACAGACGAGTAAAACCGCCGTCAGTGCACAAGCCCACTGTAGCTTTGTTTACACTATATGTACGTAATCATCCCACTTTAAACACATTCGGCTGATTAGAAATCTGACTACGATTGGTTAGACTGTTTGCATTATCGGTATAAATACGTTAGTTTAATAGCACGCAAGCTCGATAATGCAGTTAACACAAGTTATATCTATAAAAAAATATTACTTATATAGAGAGGACTTAGAAAAATGCCTGAGAGAGAAGTAGCGATTGTTACCGGAGCAAGTCGTGGTATTGGAAGAGCCATCGCAATCGAGCTGGCAACACTGGATTACGACCTGGTGGTAAGCCATTTTGATTTTTCCGCTGATGGCAAGCCCGATGAATCCAATGCAGTCCAAACGCAAAAGAAAATCAGGGACCTCGGTGCAGAGTGTGAAATTTTTCGAAGCGATGTCAGCAGGGAAGAGGACCGCGCCCGACTTGTTGATTTGGCTCAAAGCACATTCGGCCGATGCGATATGCTTGTAAATAATGCTGGTGTTGCACCGCTGCAGCGACTGGATATTCTCGAAGCGACCGAGGAGAGTTTCGACAGGGTAATCGGCATAAATCTTAAGGGGCCTTACTTTCTGACTCAGCTTGTCGTCAACTGGATGGTCGAGCAAAAAAAGCAATACCCCGACCGTCCATTTCGGATTGTCAACACCGGCTCAATCTCGGCATACACCAGCTCGCCGGGGCGGGGAGAGTACTGTATAAGCAAAGCGGGTATCTCTATGATGACCAAACTTTATGCCGACAGATTGGCTGAATATAATATTGGGGTATTCGAAATCAGCCCGGGCATTATCGCAACGGATATGACCAGTGCCGTCAAAGAAAAATACGACAAACTTATCGCTGAAGGATTGACTCCTATAAAACGATGGGGACAGCCCGAGGATGTCGCAAAGGCCGTCGGGGCCATCGCCGAAGGCAGGCTCGATTTCTCCACCGGCCAGGTGATTAACGTTGACGGCGGCTTTCACTTGAAAAGACTTTAAGAGGTACAAATGGACATAAAAAATACAATCACGACATTATTAAGGGATGGGTTTATCCTCGTGTTTAACCAGGACAAACTCGACATTGTCAAGACGGCCGAGGCCCTCATCAAGGCGGGCGTCAATAATATGGAAGTGACCTGCCGGATAAGTAAGCCCCTGGAAAAACTCGGCCGATTGCGCAAAGAACTTCCGGATTTTGTGGCAGGAGTGGCAAGTTTAATTGACTCAAGGGAAATGCTTGATGTTTACAATAAGGCAAATCCCCAGGACCCCCTGCCTTCGGTTCAGGAAGTTGCCGACGCCGGTGCGTGCTATCTTGTTTCAGCCTGTAATTTCACCGATGAGACCTTCGAGAAGTATGCCGGCAAAATAGCCATAATACCGGGATGCGGCAGTGTGACCGAAATCATCAGCCAGTTCTCCAAAGGGGCGAATCTGTGCAAAATATTCCCGGCCAAGCATCTTGGCGGCCCGGCTTTTGTTAAGGCAATTGACCCGGCTATTCACAAGACCATCAGCCTGGTGCCTACGAGTGGAACGAACGCGAGCAATATCGGCGACTATATCGATGTGGGAGTTTTGGTACTGGGTGGGTCGTTTAGTATGATTGAAAAAACTACAATGAAGAAAATCATCGACGAGCAGGATTATGCTCTTTTAGCGGAGGAGTTAACAAAAGTTAAGCAACTGATAGATAAGCAGAAGGCAGAAAAATATCCAGATATCGATTTTGCCGCTGCTTCCATCGAACAGATAAGCCGGATTACAGGCAGAAATTTTAACATCCTCTAAAAGCCGAAACTGCAACGTGAGAAATGTGATACCAAAAAGCCTTTTCGACACATATTTCAGTCCAACAGCAAACTTGTTGACTTTATTCGTGGCAATCGCCGGCTTTTTATTTTCAGCCTGCGGAAAGCCGGCGAATGGTGCGAGCACACTTTCTTCGGCGATAACAATCAATGCTAAAGACGACGGTTATCGTGGTATCTGGTATATGAATCAGCCTTCCGGTGATGAATACGTTTACAAGTACAGCGGAGGTCTTGGCACGTATTGCGCAAAACATAAGCCGTTTGCCATTTATTGTGATAAGGTCCAAAAGACTTTTTTCTGTTACGGCGGAACGACCAGAGACAGTAACAAAAAACTACTGCACATGGTTTCATACTATGACCACCAGAGGGGTATGGTGCCAAGGCCGACAATCCTTCTCGACAAAAAGACCAGCGATGCCCACGACAATCCCGTTATATCCGTCGATGACAAGGGACACATCTGGATTTTCTCAACGTCTCATGGCACGTCCAGGCCGTCGTATATCCATAAAAGTAAGACGCCTTATGATATCAGCGAGTTCGATTTGGTCAAAGCGACGAAAATCGAAAAGGGCGAAGAAGCTGCAATAACGAATTTCTCATATATGCAGGCCTGGCATGTTAAAGGAAAGGGTTTTGCGTGTTTTTTCACCCGCTATAATTACCCTGCAGACCGTACTATCTGCTTTATGAGTAGCTCAGACGGTGTAAAATGGTCCAAGTGGCTTCGCCTTGCGGCAATCCATAAGGGACATTACCAAATAAGCACAGCAGGCAAAAATAAGGTAGGGACAGCGTTTAACTACCACCCCGACAAAAAGGGCCTTAATTGGCGCACTAATTTATACTATATCGAAACTAAAGACCTGGGCAAAACATGGTGGAGCGTTGATGGGCGGAAATTGAAGCCGCCGCTTGTGACAGTCAAAAATCCCGCCCTTGTTCACGATTACCAGGCAGAAGGATTGAATGTTTACCTGAAGGACATCCGCTTCGATAAAAAAGGAATACCAGTAATTCTTTTTCTGACAAGCAAAGGGTACGAATCGGGCCCGAAAAATAATCCGCGCACGTGGACCACTGCCCGCTGGACCGGAAAAAAGTGGCAGATCAGAGAAGCTTTCGTATCGGATAACAATTATGACATGGGTTCGCTCTATATCGAAGAAGATGGGGCGTGGCGAATAATTGCACCTTCCGAGACCGGGCCGCAGCCATATAATCCGGGGGGCGAAATGGCCATGTGGATAAGCAAAGACATGGGGAGCACGTGGGAAAAGACCGGACAACTTACAAAAGATAGTGATAGGAACCACACATACGCCAGAGAGCCGGTAAACGCACACCCGGATTTCTACGCTCTCTGGGCTGATGGCCACGGCAGAAAGCCATCCGAATCTTACCTTTACTTTTGCGATAAAGAAGGAACTGTACGAATCCTGCCGCGTAAGATGGCCAGCGACTTTATAAAACCGGAAGTATTAAAACAATAAGTGAAACAGGTGAATTACACATGGTGAAAACAAAACAAATAGCAAATCAGAGCGTTACTATTCATAGTTACAACACAGTGATTGTGGGTTCCGGGGCCGCAGGAATGAACTGCGCGGTGCATCTTTATGAATTCATGAGCCAAAAAGGGATTGAGAATCCGCAGGAAAGGATTGCCGTGGTTACTGCTGGAATCGGATTAGGTGCATCGCGGATGAGCGGCTCCGATAAACAGACCTATTACAAAATGGGCACGAGCCCGGATGTGCCCGACAGCGCTGAGGAGTTTGCGAAAAGTCTGACTGCCGCCGGCTGCTGTCACGGTGACTTATCACTTGCCGAGGCCATCGGCTCACTGCGCGAGTTTTATCATCTGGTGCAGGCAGGCGTTCCCTTCCCCCACGACCCAATTGGAAGTTACTGCGGCTACAAGACCGACCACGACCCATACGAGCGTGCGACATCTGCCGGGCCAAAGACCAGCAGGTTTATGAGCGAATGCCTGGAAAAACAGGTACGAAGGTATGGAATTCAAATAATAGACCAGCAGGAAGCTGCACATTTACTAACTGTTGGCAGTGGTGAATCGAAACAAATTG
>JBARPZ010000469.1:0-3856 GCA_049643445.1 Sedimentisphaerales bacterium | reverse complement strand
GCTAACAGGCTGTGTAAAACAGCTGCCGTTCGTTGGTCTAAGTCTATCAATCCCGACCCGGCAGCTACAACCAACTGCTTTTCATCCTCTACGGTCTTTTCCATCAGTATTGCAATACCCTCGACACTGACAATATCGGTCAAGCTGTCACAAGCCATTTGCAGAAAGTTGGCGTCCGGCTCAGTGACCCTCATATTTGTGCTGAGCTTGTGAAGCAGCACCAGCTCCTCGTAGACCCTCGCCAACTCGGTGCCAACCATTTCGATTTGTTCTTCCGCTTCTACCTGGCCTTGAAAACTCTCTGCTAAAAGCCCAAGCATCTCACTAAGAAGCGTATTGCGTCCGCCTATGGCGGATTGCGTACCGTGATTCGCATCACGCATCGCGCACAACGAATTGTCGCCCAAGTCAATCAAGGCTACCGCAACAGGTTGACTACCCCGTTTTAGAACAGCAGCCAAGAACCGACTATCGATAATTGGAAACTTATGACCTTTAATCCCTTTTTCAAAAATTAATGCACAATTATCAATTATCAGTCTCTTGTCGCTCTTGAATTTGCCGCCGTCGAACAGCAAGACAAGCTCACCATCGGCATTGCAAACTGCAAAATTAACGCCGATTTTATTTATCTTATCGCCAAAGCTCTCCAACTGACGTAATTGTGAGCTTGTAAGCCGGCCATCGGTCTTTTGGGATAGTAAGCCTATTTCGTATCTCGTATTTTGCATCTCGGGTTCCGTTTTCCCTTTCATACCTGGCGATTAATCACTGCTTTGTGATATAGAATATCCTCGATGTTTTCTAATAATTCCTTAGGACTAAACGGCTTGCTAAGACACTGCGCTATCTGCAAATCTTCTTTTTGCCGGTCCTCAATAGCAAAGCTTCTGGCAGTTAACATAATCACCGGAATTTCTCTCGTCGCCTCGCTACCACGAAGTTTCTCCACCAACTCCAGCCCTGACATAACCGGCATTTGATAATCGGTAACAATAATATCCGGCTTTTCTTCACAAGCTATTTTAAAGGCCTCCTCACCATCGCCCGCTGTCATAACTTCGTAACCGTTATTACGAAGTTTTATCGCAACTACGTGAACAATGTGTATTTCATCATCCACAACCAACACTTTCTTTTCGGCCATTATTGCATCTCCTCAAAACTATTGACATCTCGTATTTTGATTTACGTCCGGATTGCCTCTGCCACTGCCAAAGGTAACTCAAACCCAAAGGTGCTCCCTACACCTACCTCGCTCGTAACAAAAATTCGGCCATCGTGAACTTTTTCAACTATCTGCTTGACAAGGTTCAGGCCTAAGCCCGTACCTTTCGCCTGCTTTTTGTTTGCTCCAACCCTATAAAACTTATCAAAGACATGCTCAATTTCATCTTCGGGAATCCCGACACCCGTATCAGTTACACTAACCCGTATCAGATTTTCGGTCTCGTCAACTTCGGTTTCAATTTTTACCGAACCTCCCGAAGGGGTATACTTAACAGCATTACTCAGCAGATTAACAATAACCTGCGAAATCATATCCTTATCCGCATATACCTGGTCGAAAACAATCGGCTTTTGCCCTATAATTTCGATATTCTTTTCCTCGGCGTAGCTCTTTATCATTTGCATCTGTTCTTCGATAAGTATTGTCAAGCTGACGGCTTTCTTTTCTATCTTTATCAGGCCCGATTCAATACGCGAGATATTGAGGATATCTTCAATCAATCGATTCAATCTCTTTGCCTGGCTCTGAATCACCGAACAAAACTCTTTTATTGTCTTTTCATCATTAGCTTCACCATCAGCAAGCATTTCCGAATAGGCGGTGATAGAAGCAAGCGGCGTTTTCAATTCGTGCGAGACATGGCTAACAAAATCATTTTTCATCTGCTGAATTTGCTTTTCACGCGTAACGTCGTGCAAAACGGCCACAGCCCCGCAGACCTGCCGGTTCTGGTCGTAAACACACGAAATAATGCAGTCGTAAGTCTTTGGCTCTTCGTCTTTTAGAAATTCAATTTCCTTCCTTGTAGCCTGCGCCTTACTTTGTCTGCTGCGGCTCAAGATATCTACAAATTTACTTTTGTCCTGCCCTACCAGCTCGCCGACCGGCTTATGCTTTGAACGGGTAAAATCAAAATTGAAAAGTCTGCCAGCGGCTTCATTTGCCATCAACAGCTTGTCATACTCGTCAACAACAATAACGGCATCGCGGATACCATATATAATCGCCTCGATGTGTCCCTTTTGCCGCTGTGTCAGCTGAATCTGAATTTGCAAATCACTAACCTGCTTTTCGAGCTCGCCTATTACATTCGAGCAACCATCAATCTGTTCATTGAGAGCATCGCTCAATTCATCTATTATTGCATTACCGTTTGCTTTCGGTTTGTCATTTGCGCGAAAGCGGGAATCCATTATGTTATCTGACTTTAGGCGTTTGGCCATGGACGTGATTGCCCGAGCCAGTCTTATCCAATACCAGCCCAGCCAAATCACGCCCACAGCCCCAACGATGTGGCACGCCGAGGCAACGTGAACCCGCTGCATATACCCGGCGAAACGCCCACCCTCTTCCGCGCCAGAGTCCAGCCACTGAGCGAGGCCGCCAGCAAGGAGGCTAATCGCCACAACAGCCGAGACTATCAAATATAAGTTTCTTACCGATCTCAAAAAGACAACTCCAATCCTTCTTTAATCCCGGATTGAGATTAAATTTACAGCCGACTTCGCCTGCTGTTTATCTCCTCAGCCACTTTTCCGAATCTTTGCGTTCAAAATCCTCGAGCATAATACTGTCGATGTTCATGTCAGCAGTAGGATCAGTTTCGTGGGTGATTTTTTCCTTCAGCCGTATCGCCTCAAGGTATGTCGGGCGAAGTTCAAGTGCGATATCGACCTCCCGCATCGCGGATTCGTTATCATTTTCAATGTAGTATTTTGCGGCCATCGCGTAACGGTCTTCAGCCAATCTCGCTCTGCCTATCCACTGCAATTCATCCCTGGCGCCAAATCTCTTACGCCTAACATCATCAGCCCTGGCATCACTATTTGTCTCTTCCGGCTCATCTATAATATGAGGCGTAAGCAATACTATGACTTCCTGGCGTGTAGTTTGGTCGTTAGTACCTCTAAACAAACCTCCTATAAGTGGAAGGTCTCCGAGCAAAGGTATCTGGCTGCGGCTTGTAACCACAACATCTCTAAACAGGCCACCGATAACAATTGTCTGTCCATCTTTGACCATTACGTTTGTCGCCAGCTCTGCTGAGAACTCGTCAGGTATATCATTGGCTTTCAAAGTACCGGAACTGTCCTTGGGATGGATATCCATCCGGATATAGCCATCGTTACCTATATAGGGTCTGAAAGACAGCTTGGTACCCGTATCGAGGAACTTGACGCTCTGAGTCGTCGAGGTCTGCGTTTGTGTGGTTTGATCTATATAGCCAATCTTCGTACCGATGTAAACCTGGCCTAATTGCTTATTGATGGCCAGAATCTTGGGATTAGCCAAGATCGTGGTGTCGGTCACACTTTCCAGTGCAGTTATAAATGCCGACACATCGCCAGTGCTGACTCCGAGTCTCAAACCGCTGCCTCCAATACGTGCAAAGCCAGCAGTCTCAAGCATTGAACCGGGAATTCCCCCAGCGGCTATTTGCCCAATAGGCGAAGTTGTAGTAGTAATCAATTCAGCGGCCTCCGTACCAACCTGTGCGGTTGCCGAGGAACCAATTAAATGAGTACCAGCCATAAAGTTCAAGTCGATACCAAACTCCATTCCTTCGTTCAAAGTACAGCTTAGAATAGTCGCTTCGACCAGGACCTGCCTTGGACGAATGTCCAA
>JBARPZ010000468.1:0-1721 GCA_049643445.1 Sedimentisphaerales bacterium | reverse complement strand
CAGCGGCCATAACGGCCGGCCCTCCGGCATTTGTGATGATTGCGACACGATTGCCTTTGGGCAGAGGCTGCATAGACAGCGCCGCAGCGTAGTCGAAAAGGGAGTCAAAGCTTTCTGCCCGTATTACCCCGGCCCGCTTAAATGCCGCCGCATAGGCAATATCATCCCCAGCCAGACCACCGGTATGCGCCGATGCCGCCTTCATTCCCGCCTCGGTAACTCCCGCCCTCAACAGGACCAAAGGTTTAGCTGAAGCCGCTGCCCGGGCGGCCTTAATGAACTTGTCGCCGGATGTAATATTTTCGAGGTAGCCAACGATGACTTTCGTCTGTTCATCGGTTGCAAATACCGATAAGAAGTCAGTCTCATTTAAATCAGCCTTGTTACCTATGCTAACGACTTTTGCCAAGCCGAGACCTCGAGCCCAAGCCCAATCTAACATTGCCGTACAGACCGCTCCCGATTGAGATAGGACTGATATGCCGCCGACCTTCGGCATACGTTTTGAAAACGAAGCGTTCATCCGATGTCCGGTATTAATCAGACCCAGGCAATTAGGCCCTAACAGACGAACGCCGGCCTGCGAACAAAGCTGCGCGATCTCGGATTGAATTTTAGTTCCCTCCGGCCCGGTCTCTCTAAAGCCAGAGGTGATGATCGCTATTGCTTTTACTTCTGCTCTAATCGAACTTTCCACGGCCTTGAGAACTGACGCTGCCGGCACCGCGATAACTGCTAAGTCAATAGTGCTTGTACATGTATTCAAATCGCACAGGCAACTCAGGCCTAATATCTCGTCAGCCGAAGGATTCACCGGTATGATTTGCCCCTCAAAACCACCATCTAACAGGTTGGCCAATATCTCGTAGCCAACCTTGCCGGGTGTCCGAGAGGCACCAATCAGTGCTATAGACTTAGGATATAACAGAAATTCCAACATCACTTACAAATCGAAAAATGTTTTTAGCCGAATATATACTCAATTCTACAATCAGCAGCCGGCTGTTTCAAGCAAATTAAGGCCAAAGCATATATGCTCTGTCAAATGTCGATTGATGTGCTGTCATTCCTGCGAAAGCAGGAATCCAGACTTTTTCAATTTTGATTTGTAATTTTGTTATTTACTTTTTGACTTTTAATTTCTTTTTTGTTATTTTCTGTCCTTGCCCCGTAAGATAGCAAGGCGTTATCTAACCGGGGACTAAAGGCGTGATGCATCCAGGGGTGGATTTGAACCGCCGACTCACGGATTTTCAGTCCGTTGCAGTAAAAATGCAAACCCAGATAAAACAAAGACTTGCAAAACTACCAAAGAGCAGTTGACACCCCAGTTGACACCTAAAACCCAAAAACAGGGTGAAATTGACACATTAGAACTACCCCCAGACCTTGTTGAAATTGTAGCTATTTGGCCAAAACTTCCAGAGCATATTAAGCAGACTATTAAGGTGTTAATAAATACCTTTATTTGAAATTTTCTTTTTTGTCTTTTAGTTTGCACGAGGACAGTAATTCTGACACCCTCCGCCACGTATCTCGGTCTTTCTTCAAAAGCTCTGCGTCAAAATCAGCAATTATCTCTTGGCAGATATTTTGTATATCATGTGAGCTACCTGTCCTAAGCGAGTGGTGAACAAGGTCTCTGATATTGTCTCTGATATGATTATCAGTAATTATTACTGTAAATAATTCTTCCAAAGATTGTCTTTTTTCCTTTAATT
>JBARPZ010000467.1:0-10442 GCA_049643445.1 Sedimentisphaerales bacterium | reverse complement strand
CGTATTTCCGGGGCACAACCAAATCGGCCTTTTTGGCCGGCTCGTCTTCTTTTGCCTCGAAATCAACATCCATCACTTCAATAAAGTCTGCCGTATACTCTTTTAACACACCGCAATATTCAATTATGTTCTCACCTTTAATCAGTTCGAGCACAACCTTGTGGCCGATATATCTTTCCAGTAAAGGCTCGTAGGAAGTTCCCATCGAACCCATCAACTCCTGTTTCATCTGTGTAATATATTTATCCTGGGAACTCAGGACGGCGCCGGCCGGAGTGGCTTTCTTGGCCTGACTGATTAACAGATTTACTACTTCCATCACCGAATCTCTTACTGTCTTGAATACATTTGCCGTTTTTCTTTTCAGTCTTCGAAGCAGTGTCGGATGGTAGGTCCTTTTTAATTCTTTCTCCCTTTCCTTTTTATTGCGATCACTTAATTGTTCGTGATATCGAATCAGGGCCGCAACATTAGGATACTCATACTTATACAGAATATAGCTGGTCTCTTCATGGCCTTGCTGGTCCTCGTGCTTTGTAGAGTAAACGAATTCCAGCCCGGTATTTTCCACCCTCAATTTTCCCCAGATCGTCTTTCCGGATATTTCTTCCAGGGTCACCATGTTCCTGGCAAAATCCTTCAGGCATTTATCCCTGCTTCTTCTTCTGATAAAGGCGGCTATACCCGTAGCCAGGACGATAAAAATTATAGTTATGGCTGTATAAGGTATATGCACAGTTTCAGCAGTTTCCGCAAATATATAAACCATAATAGACTCCAATCAAGACAATCCAGTCGGCTATACACTACCCAAAACCGCAATTCCCGTCAAGCCTTGTAGCCGAACAGGTGGGTATGGGCTTGGCGTTTTAAAAGACTTCGTGCCACGGGTCACGGGCCATGCCTGTGTTTCAAAATAATTTTTGCTGTTATCTGCCTGATGAAGCCGAAAATACCTTTAGGCAGGGCAGTTTTCTTTCTGCTGAGAAGAATTTTTCTTTTCTGTAAGTAGGACAGAATTCAATGCTTATTACGACCAGAGACAACTTAGTCGCCGATTATATTGCAGCGGTGGTTGTCCTTTTGATGGCAATCGGGACGGTCTTTGTCTTCTCGGCGAGTGCTAACATCACTCAGGAGCTTGACTTACAGAGATTATATGATTCCCAGGCCGGTCGGCGAATGTTGTATTTTCCGCTGGCCTGTATAGTCTTATACCTTGCCTCCTGCTTCGATTATCACCGGTTCAGTTTCGACAAAGGGTGGCTAAAATCCCCCATTCCCTATTTGTTAATCCTTGGTATAGTACTACTTATAATCGTTTCTTCACAGCGATTAGTTCGTACCTTCCCCCAACTGGTTCCGCTGACGAACCAGCATTACCGCTGGCTGAAGATCCCGCTGGGCCCAATAAAGATAAGTTTTCAGCCCTCAGAGCTGGCGAAATGGATGATTGTTTTCTTCCTTGCTGCGGTTTGCGATAAGTTTGGAGCTGAAATCAAGTTATTCCGGAAAAGGTTTGTCCCAATCTGCTCAGTAGTAGCTTTGGTAGCGGCCCTGGTAATCATCGAAGATTTTGGTACAGCCGCATTTATCTTACTTTTGGGCTTTTTGATGTTAATAATCGCCGGGGTAAAATGGCAGCATATTATAATCCCTCTTCCATTTGTTGCCATTGCCTTTATTGTGGCACTGGTTCGCTTTCCGAGCCGATTGCGGCGAATTTTGGCTTTTTTAAATCCTGAAAAATGGGCCGATTCCGTTGCCTATCAGGCGAACCAGTCGCTGAATGCCCTCGGCTCCGGGGGACTATTGGGCAAAGGACTTGGGAGAGGAATTTGCAAATATGACCATTTGCCGGAAGACACGACAGATTTTATTTTCGCCATCATCGGGGAAGAGCTGGGTTTGGTCGGAACCGCGGGTGTCATTTTATTGTTTATAGTATTTATCTGGCTTGGGATTCTGGTAGTTGTGCGCTGCCAGGACCGTTTCGGTCAGATTTTGGCCGGTGGTATTGTTTTAACAATCGCCGTTCAGGCAGCAGTTAATATCGGGGTGGTGACGGTTGTGCTTCCGACAAAAGGCATACCTCTGCCGTTTGTAAGCGCCGGCGGAACGAGTATGCTGCTGTCAGCGGCCGCGGCAGGCGTGTTGTTAAATATTGCTAAACAATCCACCAAAAATAAAATGGGAGAAAAAGAATAGTGGGCAACAGGAATTTTTTCTTTGCCGGTGGAGGGACAGGTGGACATATATACCCTTCTATCGCCGTGGCCGAGCATATAGTAAAATTCGAACCAACAGCAAAGATACATTTCTTTATCAGCGAGCGCAGTATTGATGAGCAAATACTATCAAAGACCGGCTTTGAGTACAGTGCGCTTCCAGCCAGGGGCTTTTCCATTTGGCCCGGCAAGCTGATTGGCTTTTGCACTTCGTTCTTAAAAAGTTATGGAATCGCCAAACGAGCAATTGCCGAATGTAAGAGCGCAGTTGTAATTGGAGTCGGCGGGTTTATTGCAGCGCCGGTTTGCCTGGCGGCGCATAAATTAAAAGTGCCTGTCGTGCTCTTGAACGTTGATATTGTTCCAGGGCGGGCAAATAAGATAATAGGTCGGTGGGCAAACGAGATCTTTTTACAGTTTGAAGATACGAGGCAATATTTTGGTAAAAGAAAAGCGAACATCAATGTTGTCGGCTGCCCCCTGCGGAGCGGCTTTGAGAATCCGGAGCCTGATAAGATTAGGAGTGAATTAGGCCTTGATGAAAATAAAAAGACTTTGCTTATAACCGGTGCATCGAGCGGGTCAGAAAATATTAACAGGGCCGTGTGTTCGCTGTTAGAGAAGTTAAGTGTTTTCGCAGATGATTGGCAGATTGTTCACCTGACTGGTGCCGACAATTACGACAAAGTCAGGCAAATGTACGCTGAAGCAAAGATTGGGCATAAGGTTTTGAGCTACTTTGATGATATGCCGAGCTTATTAGCCGCTGCGGATTTATTGATTGGCCGAAGCGGAGCGGTCAGTGTGGCTGAATACGCTGCGGCTTCGGTGCCGAGTATCTGTATGCCTTATCCGTATCATAAGGACAAACATCAGTACCTCAATGCCGGCAAATTGGTTGAGGCCGGAGCAGCGGTTATAGTAGATGATTTACCGGATGAAGAAGAACGACAGGGATGGTTGTGGGAAGAACTGGAAGAATTGATGAAAGATGAAACAAAGCTCCAGGAGATGCGGCAAGCCTGCAAGTCAATCGCAAGGCTGGACGCCAGTTTGAAAATTGCAGAAAAATTGTTGAAAATAGTGGGTAGCGGGCAGAAAGACCAAAAATGAACCTGTCAGGTCACAGAAAATTCAACATTCATTCACCACAGGTTGCTTTTGAGCTAATAGATGAGTCTTTTTGCGCAAAGAAAAACGGAGTCGCTCCTCCTCCGGCACGACCCCGCATTATATTCTTAACAAAACCAGCTTTGCCAAGTCTTCAACACCAGCTCTACTGATTTTGAAACCCTCTAAAGGGCGGATTTTTCCTCCTCCTGATAGTTATTAGTTAGGATTTCCGCCCAATATAGTCACCTTAAAGGCGAATTAGGAAAAGCCGCAAAAAATATGCCAATAACAAAAAATAAAAACAAAAGACACCTGCACTCTCACCTAACATTCCGCATCAAAAACACTTACATATATATTTGCTGTTTTGGCTTCGAAAACAAGCAGATGTCGCATTTTAACAACGCGTTGCATTTTATCAACACCGACTATGCCCAACCAACCTATTTTTACATATTCGCCGCTCGTAAAGTGTTGGATAACAGGAAGATTTGGCTGATGTTCACAAAAAACAACGGAACTGTGAACAAAATGAACAACCACAGAGCGTAGACAGCTACGCGAAAATAGCGTATAGCGGATTATAAGCACATAAGACGCAGATTACTTGTTTTTACTCCTGCGATATTTGACCGATGAAACCCTGTTGGTCCAGCGACAGAGCCAGGAGTCAAAGAGCATTTTTTTGCCGGTTCGCTGCCGGTCGAGCTGAAAAATGCTGTTTCTACGCCAGGCAATAATGTCATCGGCAATTTTCTGGGCCTCTTTTTCATCCAGCTCTATTCTAACCAATTCAAACGGGTCGGTTCGCAGGCCATACACAGAGACCAATTTGTCCATCGGATTGTATATGAATTTTCGATGACCTTTTACAAAACCTGCAGGCCCCTGCTGCATCCAGCCAGAGAAATATGCCTTTCGGTCATCGGGTATATGGCCGAGCGCATTTGTGCCGTCAAAACCAACATTGTTTGTATCGAAGCCAAAGAGAGCCAGCAGTGTCGGGGCCAAGTCGACGGAGCTAACCGGCTTTGTAACCCTGGTTGCCGGCTTAACCAAAGACGGGGCCCGCAAACAGAACGGCACACGCAAGACCTCATCAAAGGCGATTCGCTCATGGCCGAGCAGGCCGTGCTCGCCAAACGCTTCGCCGTGGTCTCCGATGACACAAAGAATAGTGTTGTCCACAAGATTTAGCCTGGCAAGCTCGGCGTCCAACTCAGCTAAAAATTTATCGGTGTAAGAAATTGCTTGTCGATAGCGCTCCACAGGCTCTCTGGCCGGCTCGGCAAACCAGTCAGGGACCTCATAGGGGTCGTGAGTAACCGAGCAAAGAATCGTCAGTAAAAATGGTCTCTCTTCGGCTTTTATCCATTCGCTAATCGGTTTTAACATTGAAAACTCATCACAGGCCAGATAGCCGAGAAAGGCGTTAGGGTCGTTCAAATCATCTCTGGCCCAGAACTGATCGAATCCGAGATTATATACCAAACCGGGCCGGGCTTCGAAGTTGCCCTTGGCCGACTGGAAAAACGCCGTTCGAAAATTCAGGTTCTGTTTTAGAATCGTGGCGACGCTTGCATAGGCCTTTACGGCGGGGACCGTCTCAGCCAGGTCCTGTGATGCGGAAGGAAACCGGCCGGTCAGCAAAGCAAACAACACCTTTGTAGTATGGGTAAGTGTCGAACGTGTATTTACAAATTCGGCACCCTGCCCGGCCAAGGCCGCAAGATAGGGTGTTAGTTTGCTTTGGGGTTGTGCCAGCGAAGTATACTGGTATTGAACACCCTCAAGGATAACTATAACTACATTATGGTTTATCCGCTGCGTACGCGGTGAGAATGTAACTTGTACCTCGTCAAAAGCGGGTATTCTTCGCTTGGCATTTTCGAAATCATCTTTGGCCAGTTGACCGGAATCAGAGAAAAAAAGACTTGTTAAGGCCTTTAAGTGACAATTGTAACGCATCCCTTCAGAAATTGTTTGTGGTGAGGTTCGCCTTACAACTACATCGCGAAGCGAAACGGTGGCCAGGATAATGATGATACAAATAACGGTTCTCTTGATAAAGCGTTTCTGGTTATAATCCGGTAGCCTTGGCTTTGCCAGGACGTAAAAGAAAAAGGTAAGGCCGATGGCGCTTGGGCCAAGAAGGATTACGGCAGCCTTGGGCATCTTTATGAGATTAACGCCGACCATGCCCAGTGCGCTTAAGGGATCACGGATTACAGACAAAAAGACCGATGGCAGGATTTGTCTTCCCGTTCTTATCAGCCATCCGGCATTCATAACCGACCAGGTGCATATTACAGCGGCAAAAATGGTGGCTATGCGGACAACTAATTTTCGAGGCCAGCCAAAACAGATCAATGCCAGGATAACTTCAAATCCCAATAGTACGGATATATCGACAAGAACCCAGCCAATGTATTCATTGACCAGGTCGTAACGCCAGGAATGAAAGAATTTTACCGCCAGTGTGCAAAACAAGGCGCCAAACATAATCACGCTATAAGGGCGGGCAGCAAAAAAGCCATACAAGCGGCGAATAAATCCTACGCTTCCGACCCCGGAGTTGGATTGTGAACATCCGTTTTTCATAACGCGTCAAAATACAAAAAGTGACGGCAAATGGCAAGGCGGTTTTTAAAACAGGCCGTGAATAGCAGACAGAAGATTATAAGTTAAGCGCTATCCGTTAAATTCAGACTCTCAAGTACATCCTGAACAGGCAGCTCTGCATAACAAATAACAGTATCGGCAGCGCCGTAATAAATTTTGAGTTTATCCTGCTCAAAGAGCAGTCCGCAGGTGAATATCACATTTCCATAAAAACCACTTACCTCATAATCTGCCTGCGGCTCAAAGATTGGTTTTTTCGCCCTTGCGATGACCTTCCAGGGCCGGTCGGCATCGAGGAGCACTGCGCCAAGGCAGTAGCGGTTGTCGTGGCCCACTCCGTGATAAATTTCCAGCCAGCCCCGGGCAATTTTAAAAGGCACCGCGCTTCCGCCGATCCTTATCTGGTCCCAGCAGTCTTCATCAGGAGCCAACAGCGGGCGATGATTTCCCCAGCATCTCAGGTCGGGCGACTCGGCAATCCAGATGTCCTGCCTCTTAAACAGTGGCGAAACGGGCCTGTGGAGAGCATAATATTTGCCGTTAATTCGTTCGGGGAAAAGCATAACGTCCTTGTTCTCCGGACAGAAGATTACGCCGTGGCGCTCGAAAGACTTAAAATCCTTCGTGGATGCCAGGGAAGTTGTAACGCCAAGAGGACAAACCGCAACGTAAGTAATATAGTATGTGCCGTCAATCAGGCTAATCCGCGGGTCCTCGATTCCGAATGTTTCCATGTCGTTTGCCGGGCCAAGAGCAGGCGTATCTTCAATGTCAAAGTTGATGCCATCGGCGCTGCGTGCCAGCCTCAAATGTGAAATCGATGTCAGATATGTCTCGGTCGGCTTTATTATTAACCTCGGGTCGGAAAAATCATTTTCCGGGTCATTTTTCGAAAACTCTTTTAGGACGATGTCACCGTGGTCGACATCATAAACGCCGGCTAACACAATATCCGGGTGCACACTAATCGGGCGTTCGGCCACTCGAAGAAGCAGAACAACCTGGTCTTCGAAACGAGTAACGCCGGCATTAAAGACGCCGATGACTTCATAATCTTCCCTGGAAGGCTTAACGTCCTTCGGCCCAATTATAGGATTATGCGGTGAACGAAATATCGACATTCTACGATCCCCTTAACCGGTGTTTGGAAAAAATGAACACTTTATGGTAATGATAGCCGGTTGCTATGTTAGATACAAGTAATCTCTAAGATAAAACTTCCATTGTAACCAGACCAAATTTGAATAGTGTCGTTTATCTTATTCGAATTTCCGATTTTCCCTCCAATGTGATGATAAGACAGTTGTGCTCGCCGTGGAACTCTTTAATAGCAGGTTTGAAAGGAGGCGCTTGGCTTGCTTGCCGAAACATTTCGCTCAAACTTACTTCGCTTGGCTCCTTTTCAATGCCGGAGATCAATACAAAGTATGGTTTGCCGTCCCAGCCATCTACGGTGAAAGTAACTGTGCTTTTGTCTTCACTTAAATCACTTATCAGGCAAGGCGCATGGATAAACCAGCCGCGACTGCGGAGTTTTTTCATATCATATAACTTGCCTATTCCGTAAATCTCGGGGACATGGGCCTGTACTGTTCCCGGGTTTATGGCGGGACCAGCGCTTACCTGCTCCTGCAAATTGAAAATATCCGGCAGCAATCCCTGACGCTTCTCATCTGTTACGGGCCAGGACATCTGCAGGCCGGTAATTGAGATTCCTTTGGCGATTTTTTGCCATGAGCTTTTCACATCGTATTCGCTTAGCAGGTGCAAAGCCGAACCGTAAACAAGACCGCACCACTGCACGGGAAGGCCAATCCACAAGGGTGCCTTCCAGTTGGTCGCGCCCAGGACCGGTATCGTTGCGTAGGGCCCGACTTTGCCGGGTGTGGGTGAGTAAAGGTAAACGAATGGGACACCCGTCCAGGCCCAGTATCGCGCCTGTTCAAGATATTTCTGTTCGCCTGAGATAATATAGCCAAGGGTATAGGCCTGAATCATGTGGGCCGAGGCCATAATATCCGGTGTGTGCAGGGGGATCTCCCATGTTTGTGCACCGCGAGGGACAGTGTCGGCATACAAAGCCGTCTGTTTATCGAGCAGCGCGAGGGCCTTATTGATAAGCTCTTTGTCTGCTGATAATGTTGCGCTTTCGAGAATCCTGGCCACATCCCGTCCTGCGAGGCCATTGGCATGTTTTGCGAAATGGGTTTTTGAGTAATCGGTTCCGCCCGGCCGATAAAGCTTTATACCTTTTTCGTCAAAGCCTGTGAGCATTCGCAGCGCCTCGTTATGCCGGTGCTGCACATATTCGTAAGTTCGTCCAAAGAGCAAAGGCGGCGAGGGCAGGCGCACATGCGAGACAGCACTTGAGAAAGGTTGTGCCGAGGGGATTCTGCTTAGAGCCTGTGCCTCGGCAGTATTGAGTCTTGTGCGGAGTTTATCATCTACGGTATAAGTTGCAAGCCAGTCAATGAACATTGCGGCATCGGCGGCCACGGTCGGCCCGAAACTATCACCCCAGACAGCATGCCTGAAAAGACCATCGTTATTTATCTCAGAATCCATCCAGCCGTGAGCAAGAAGATTGACGGCGGCATCGAAACCTCCTTCGAATTCGGGCAGGTCAGGCAGGCCCTTTATATCCACATACTGCTTGACCGCAGGGACAACACTTTTCCCCCTGCCGCCGATTATCATAATAGAAACTTTCAGCGGTTCATTAGCCTTCAGCCTGAAAGGGCTATGGGCAAAAAGCTCATTCTCAAAACGCAGATCTCCCACAACCGGCGCCGACAGAGCCATTACATGGGCGCCGGAATCGTAAATCCTGTCCGGCGAATCGAATGTTGCCGCCACCATATTAGATGGCTCCCATATTACACCGAGATACTTGCCGTTATTTGAAATCGCCATAAGGGGAAAGGTTATCTTAACGGGGTCGGGAACACGGCGAATATGCTGTGGCGTGTCTATGTCGGCATCGCTGCTGCTCGGCTCATCGCAGAGATACTCTACGCCTGCGAACAGGCCCTGGTATTTGCTCTGGCCGAAAGTGCCAAGACCCGGGAAGAGGGTCAACCACGGCACATGGAGGATGTCCCTATCTTTATTTACTTTCAATTCTACCTCTACACTGAGGGTCCCTTGCTGTCTGCCAGCGGTTATACGTTTTTGTATCTCCCAGTTTCCACCTTTGCTGTCTTTAACAGTTGCCTTGACGGTAAACTCTCTGCGGTTAGACTGGCTATCGAAAACAACCTCTGCATTTTTGAGATTGAGCCATTCGGGCTGGTCATAAAACAACAGGCCGATTAGTTCTGGACCGTAGCCGGCTGCCATTTCCGCGCCGTCCACTTTGACAATAAAGTTGCCCCAAGTTTTTCCATAATGCTCAAACTCAAGCTTTCCCGATTTGATGGATGCCGTTATACCGTTGGTTTTGTCAGGTTTTTTTGGTTTTTCTAATGATGGAGCAACCGCATCGCTTAGCGTCTCAATTCTAATGAAAGCAACTGCAAGTTCTCCTTTATCCGTACAGGGATCCAGTCGAAAACGTGTCCCCGCACCCAACTTTTCCTTAATAATAAGCGAGTAGTCATGCCATTGTCCGTCGTTTCGGATGGTGAACCGAAGGGAACGTCCGCCAACGAAGGCCTTGCCGTAAAAGAGCTCGGCATGTGGGTCCGCGGTTGATTTCATCCGTATTGTTACTCTAACCATTTTGTCGCCGGGCAAATCCACCGCCGGGCCTTCTATCCATGGATCCTCTCCCGTTGATTTGACAATCAATCCTTCTGTCGAGGAGCGTAGATTTTCCACTCTGCCATTTCCCGTCCAGCCATAGGCAGCCTTACTGAAGTCCCATTCCACTACTGATGCTCCGCAGACTCCGACCGGCACTATCATAATCACTATAATTCCAAACAGTAACGGCAACATCCTGGGGTTTACCGGCGTTATAAAAAATCTTGTCATAATTTTACCGAGTTTAGCAATAGGCATAATAAAGCTCCTCCGGGTTCTGTTCGAACCTGCTATAACGAAAATTGAGATGGTTCAGGTCTGTTCATCTGAATCTTCTTTTGGTCTGTGCTTATCTATATAATGGCTTAAAGATCTATGTATTAGTCGAAGTCCTATCAGAATAAAGATTGCCAGCAGTGTCGATATAACCGCCAACTCGTACAAACCTGCGCCGCAGGCCATCCCAAGACATGCCATGAACCAGATTGTAGCCGCGGTGGTTAGGCCGTGGACACCGCCCCTGTCCTGGATGATGGCACCGGCACCGAGAAAACCCACGCCGGTGACGACACCAGCAGCTATTCTTGTAAGTGAGTCTCCTTCGCCGGCCATTTGTTTGGAGATTATGGTAAAAACCGCTGCGCCCAGACAGATTAAGATGTTCGTACGAAGTCCTGCCGCTTTACCGCTGAATTCCCTCTCAACACCAATTGCCGCACCCAAAACGACGGCTAA
>JBARPZ010000466.1:0-1556 GCA_049643445.1 Sedimentisphaerales bacterium | reverse complement strand
TCGATCTTCCTTGCGAATAATGCAAAAGAGTATGTGTTGAAAGATTACAACAAGCCGGTTGTGTATGTGCTTTTGCTTGCTCTTATCTCGACAGGCTCCATCGGCAGTGCTTTTTATCTCAGGGAACAGTTGCTTGAGGCGTTTAGAGTTCCGGCAGCCTCAGATTATCCAACGATAGTACCCAATGACAGGCTTCTGGCAAACAAACGCGCTTACAAAACCAGCGATCCCCAAAAAGGTGACCTGATAGTCTTTGCTAATCCCGAGGACAGGCGGATTAACTATATTAAAAGAGTTGTTGCTGTTGCCGGCGAGACGGTGGAAATTAAAAATAGCGAAATCTATGTAAATGACCAAAAACTACCCCGGCAGAAACTGCCTCAGTCCACTCTGGATAACATAAGAATCAAAATTAGGGGGGAGGCACTGGATGGAGATATCTTCGAGGAGACAAACGGTGATGCCAAATACAAAATCTTCTTAGCCGGACCTCCTCATGATAGAACACCTGGGGATTTCGGAAAGATAACGATCCCCAAGCATCACTGTTTCGTCTTAGGGGATAATCGCAATCTTTCTCAGGACAGCCGGCACTTTGGCCCCGTTCTATTAGCGACGATAAAAGGCAGAGCTGATTACCTCTATTTCCCCGCCAAGGACTGGTCACGCTTCGGAAAAATAAAGTGATATCACACCCAGCTTAAAACCGCGGGCCAAATATCAGATTCTACGCTGCGCTAAGAGTAGTGAAGGTTATCCTTTATCCGATTTCCTCGTCGATCCAGCCGAGAAGCTCTTTCAGGTCATCGAGAGTGATATCGCCCATGTGAGCAATGCGGAAAGTCTCTTCCTTTAATTTGCCGTAGCCATTTCCGAAAATGGTATTGTGCTTTTGCTGTATCGTACTTATCGTCTCGGCGACGTTGATACCACGGGTATTTTTCACGGTCGTCAGGGTATCCGAGGCAAATTTCTCCTCACAGAAGAGATCGAATTTTTCCTTTGCCCATGCCCTTACAAAATCACCCATTTGTTTGTGCCGGCCCCAAACCTTTTCCATGCCCTCTTCAAGCAGCTTTTTACACTGGTAGTTCAGGGCCATAATGTGAGGGACATTGGGTGTAGTAGGGGTTTGGTTCTTCTCTGCTGATTTTGCAAAGAGTTGAAAATCGAAATAATAACCCCGGCCGGGGACAGTTTTACTTTTCTCAAGTGCTCGGTTGCTTACAGCAGCGACAGCCAGTCCCGGTGGGATTGCAAATGCCTTCTGCACCGAGGCAAGCGCCACATCCCAGCCAAGCTGGTCGAAATGCAGGGGCAGTCCGATCATCGCACTGACCGCATCTACGAAAACCAGAACATCAGGATACTTGGCCTTCATCATTTCACTGACTTCATAAAGCGGATTCGCCAGGCCGGTGCTTGTCTCGTTGTACACAAGAGTGACCGCGGCGTATTTACCGGCAGCGAGTTTTTCGTCAATCATTTCAGACAGAACAGGTTTGCCCCAATCCACCTTCAGCTCATCAACGTTCCTACCACAAGCCTTAGCCACA
>JBARPZ010000465.1:0-14740 GCA_049643445.1 Sedimentisphaerales bacterium | reverse complement strand
ATGGACTTTGTTGTCATTTGCCAACTCGTCCAGCCAGAACTGCCTCATATCCGGTTTCTGTTCGTCAGGTCACGGCTTTGCTACACGCTTCCTTGGAACCCTGCCTCACGGCAACGCTCTTGCGCTTTGCTAACACTTCACCTCCATCAGGTTGTGTAGAGGACTTACACCTCCAAGTTGCAGAACATGCTCGGCACACTAAAAAAGGCCGAGCTAAATAAGCCCGGCCTGTTGACTACTTATTAAATGTGCATTACTGTTCGCTGAGCATTATCCCCTAACCGCTGCGAGAGACATTGATCTCTATTACAGTTCGCTTCTCCTTGTGAATTTCAAACGTGAGACCTTTATCTTTGTAAATGAGAACATCCTTCCATTTTGATTCATAAAGCTGAAAATCATCGCCAAAGGCTTGTATGATACTCTGCTCCGAGTCGCCTACTCCCAAACCGTTGGTGAATTTATAGAAAGGCTCTCCCACTCCAATACCTTTGACTGAACCATCAACAATCAGAAAGGAAATACCACCCTCAAAACACATGTAGTACTTATTAGGAAGATTGTGTAGAGTATACCTTTCTTGCCCGTAGAAAATATTGTCTGGTTTTCCCAGACTTTTTAGAACATCGTCTTTGCTTATACCAAGCGTATAGTCACCTACTCCTTCGCCGGGCACAATTGTCCCCTTTACAATGCCCTCTTGTGCGTCGACTTCAGGATCGGTGTGCATAATCCACCAGCCTACATACCAGCGTCCCGGTTGACCATCAACTGCAGGAACAGTAAATGTCGGGCTGACAGTCTTTACCTGGCTGTCATGTTCGACCTCGTATGTGCACTTCACCCTGAACACAGGTTTTATGTTTTGAACCGGTACCGGGCGGCCGATGGAAATAATGCTGATGGGCTGTAAGCTGCTATAATGCTCTTTCAGCAGCAACTCGGGGGGGGCGCCGCCGAAGAGTTTCCCGGCCCTGGCATAATCGGCCGCGGCCCAGGCTTCCAAGGCTTGGCGTACGGTTTCACAGGCAGCCTCCTCATTACTCATGTCACCCTGAGCGAGGCCGACCTCTTGTGAAACCTGATCTATTGTGATTGTGCCTTCAGGAAACTCCGGACTGAACATGTTCGCATCAATAATCTGATTGTATTCCAGCAGCTCAATTCCTTTATGGAACTCCCCACCCCAATAATTATCAATCCGAGTAACGAATTTCGTATCAGGATCAACAAGCAAAACTTGTCTGAGTGGTTTGTCATTACGAGTCACATTTAAGGTGATAAGGCCTGCATAAGGTGAAGGCTTCTGAATTTCCATGATTGCCCGGCCTGCAGCTACATGATCATATATTTCTTTTGCTAAGGTCTCTGGACAAAACTCCTCCAGTTCAGGTTCCGTGTTGCCGATACGGGAGATCATTTTGATACCGTCCGGATGGTATGTCGTTCGAATATCATTTTCCCACAGAGTTACATAGGGCCCATAACGGCCTTTTCCTTCTTCCTGCCGATAACGAATCACTTTCCCGTTTTCGTCGTACTCGGCCCAAAACTCATCCTTGCGACGGTTCTGAAAATATGTTTGTATGTGAAACGACCGCTTGCCTTGCATAGCTTCAACGGTTTGCTCGAAAGCGTATGCTGAAGGTGTTGACTTATCCCAGAGATGTATTGACAGCATTACTGCTCCAACTATAACCGCCGCAGCGGCGAGTTTTGTGATTGGACTTTTCATAATTATGCTCCTTATATTCGGTCCGGCTAAAGCCGGTCCTGCTTTTTTTGATTCTTCCATCGCGGCCAAAGCATCATCGAGGATTCTTCCGTCCATCTCAGCGTCGGCCGACATCTCAATATTTTCGAGATATGACTTCTCAATTGAACGCTCTATATTTCCTGGATATCTCATTTTCATAACTGTCCATTTAAAATTGAACGCAGCTTATTCAATCCATACCGGTATCGGCTTCGAATCGTATTGGCCGAAACACCTTTCGATTTGGCGATTTGCCTGAATCGCACTTTGCTTTGCAGATGAAGAATTATTATCTCCCGCTGCTCGCAGGGAAGCTGAGCCATCGCATGGCCCAATTGCTTTGACAATTCACTGTTAACAGCCAAATGAGCCGGCCCACTTGAATCTGAACGAATCGGCCCTGCGTTATCCAGGCCAACAGTTCGTTTTCGCTGCATTGCTCGATTCTTGTCACGCACACGATTTGCAATACAGATTGACAAATAGCCTTTGAGACTACCTCTCAACTGAAAATTTCCCACACCTTGTGCAAAAGATACGAAAACGTCGTGCACGACATCTTCAACGCCGTTTCTGTCATTTAAAAGAGCGGCAGCCACCTTGAGCAAATCATTTCTATACTTTTCATAGATGCGTCGAAGAGCATCATTGTCACCACGATTGAACTTGCGTATAAGCAGCTTATCTTCCAACATCAACGCATCGCTCGCCAAATCTTACAACAATCGATTGTCACATCTTGAAACGTCTAAACCTGTGATTTTAGTCTAAACAAAATATGTTTTTTTTGCCAGATTTAGCTATGCGGGGCCCAAAAAACGATTTTGCCCTTAAAAGCACGTAAAAAAGGCCGAGTCCAAGTGAGCCCGGCCTGTTTTTGCCCTCCCTTTAAGGAAGACTATCATGTCACTTTTTCATAGTACGTAAGGCTGATTTTCAAATTCCTCCGAAAATTGTCCATCGACCCGGCTGATTAAAAACTTGCCGAACACCGAGGCGTTCCCTTTTCCACTTGCTTATTTGCCCATCTTTTTCGATCTCAACCGTGCTGGGCACAACCAGGCCCCCTGTTGCGGGATTTGGATGTGGACCGGCGGGTCCGATTGAAATGATGCGAAGGAACTTTATATGCCCGAACATCTGCTGCATTGTATCAGCCGGTATGCCTTCCAGTAATTTACCCGCCTTGGTGTAATCGGCGGCAATCATAGCTTCAAAGAACTGTCTTGCTACTTCAACAGCAACTTCCTCATCGCTAAGGTTGCCCTGGGCGAGCCCGACATCCTGAATCGTCTGATCAACTCGCATCACATTCGCAGGAACTTCATCATCGAGTGTAAACATCCTGGCATCGATTGGCTGATTGTAGTTATAATATTCCTGTATACCTATGTATTCATACTCACCGTCTTTTAGGCGGTAAAACTCTGTGGCTATAACAAGTTTCGTGGCCTGGTCGACGAATAAAACCAGGCGTCTGCGAGGCGATGAACTTTCAGGCAGATACGTTGCTGTTACGACAATCGATTCGACCTTATCGGAAGGCTGGTCAATCTCTATCTTTATTTTACCCTGTGTTTGCTGCTCATATAGACGTTCAACAGTCAGTCTTGGATCACATTCTTGAGCCAGTTTGAGCATACTTTCAGCAACACTTTTGTCCCTGACAGTAAGTAAACCATTCTTCCTCCTAAACCATACTTGCGCCTTGTTTTCCTTCCATACTACTACTTTAGGTCCATCCCCCCCTGATGCCCACTCGGGAAAGTCCATTCGCACATTCCTAACCTCGCCATTGGCATCAAATTCCAGCCAGAATTTCTTCGGCTCGTCTTCATGTTCAGAGGCAAAATATTTGATGTGCAGGTAACGCACTGTGTGGTTGGCCTCGATAGTGTGCGTAAGGGCGTAGGCTGATTCGTTCCAAACAGTTATTGCCAGCACTACTGCTACAATTATCACCGCCGCAGCGGCGAGTTTTGTTATTTGACTTTTCATGATATACTCCAGGAAAATATGTTTTCTTTGTCGCATCAAAGTCTCGCTGAAATCTTTTGAGATTTCGCGGGCGATCTGGCTTGCTTCGGCTGGCACATCTTCTGTGCCTAACTTGTTCAGGATTTCTTCAATATTTTCGTGCATCATTTTATTTCTCCTAATCCTTCAAAGCCGCCAACTTGTTTTTTAACGTCGCAATCGCCTTGGATACGTGTGACCTTGCCCCGGCTTCGCTGCATTTTAATTTCTCGGCGACGTCCCGGTACCTTTGCTGCTCAAAATATCGCATCACAATCGCCTTTGCCTGTTTGGCCGGGAGCTGAGCTACTGCCTGCCTTACCTTTGCGGCCAATTCGCTGTCGCTGACTTTCTCATCTGCGCTTTCTGTGACGCCGAGGTGGCTTTCGTTGATTTGGCCGTTTCTGCCGATTCGATTTCGCCACGCCTTCGAGTTTGACGTCAGGGCAATCCTGTAGATGTAAGAGCCGGCCTGCCTGCCGTTGAGCTTTTCGACATGCTGCCACATTCCCAAGAGCGAATACTGCATTGCCTCAGTGAAAAGCTCCCTGTCCCCGGTGAGCTTCCAGAGCACCGAGGCCAGGAAGTCGATATAGTCGGCCTTCACCTGTCTAAAGAGCTCCAATCGCTTTGAATGCTTCATTTGCTACGCTCTAACTAACCTTATATAAAGTCTGAACATGCTCAGTTTCCACTTAATAATAACAGTCCGGAGCAGATTTTGTGTAAAACTATTTTTCTTAAAAGACAACTCCGCCCTCCCTTTTCCCTGGAGTTGGATTGAAATGCTTTTTTCGAGAAGTCTATTCGCAGCTATTTGCCGGCTATTTTTTCACCGGCCAACCTGCGGGCCCTGAGCATAATGAAAAGTCCAAAAACGGCCGAAATAACATAACCCACAGGCGTAAATTTCAGGATGACTTCAGGGCCGAAATATTGTGTGGCAGGCAGGAGGGCCAGAAAAACAATATTTGCCAGCGCCCATGTACCACCGACCATAAAGCCCATTCTCCTTCCCAGGTTCGGGCCCGTGGTGTCTCTGGCCAGGGTAATCATCAATGTGTAAGCTGAGATTGCGCAAAAGCCGGTACCAAACATCATCCATATGGCCATTTTGCTATCTATGAATATCAGGTAAGCCGCCAGGAAAGGGACCACAAGAAAAAGTGCGGCAATGGAACAGGGTAGTTCACCTTTCTTATGAGCGATACCTGCCCAGACAAAGGATCCCGCCGCCCCTCCCAGACCAAACATTGTTACCGAGAATCCACCGAAAGTCAGCTCAAAAGCAAGCTCATTGAGCACAGTGGGCAGCAGTGATACAAGAACGATTGTAGAAACCGCTGCGGGAATCGCCATAGCAAATAAAAGCCAGAAAGGTAATCGCTTATCAGACACGACTCGTTTATTTGTATTTCCGACAGTTGGCTCAACCGCCAGGCGTATTCTCAGTAATATGACCAGCAAAATTCCGACCGCCGGGCATAGAATCAGAGGATACAAACCCCTCAGACCAAAGCGTGAGACCAAAATAGTCGAGACCGCCCCACTGCTTGCATATCCAAGAAAGCCACCGGCCATAAAAACCGCCGTGCTAACTGCCGGCGGAATTCGCCTGAGATGGTGAACGGCCCGCAGCGCTTCGGGGTGTACAACGGCTATGCCGCAGCCACCTACTAAGGCCAGAACAAATAGAGGTACGAAGACATAACTCGTCCTCGGTAGTATACCCAGCAAGCAAATACACGCACCCACTATCAAACCGATATGCAGAAATAAGGGCCTTCTCTTGCGAGCGCGCAGATGTCCGGTCAGGACCTGGATGCCGTTACTGGTCATATTCAGCGCGATGACAAGCAAGCCGCCAAGTGACAGGCTCAAAGCAAATTCTTCCCTGATTACCGGCAAAAGAGGGGGCAACATACCTGCGAACATATCAATAAAAAAATGAACCGCCGAAAGCACCAACAGCTGCATCCACCAAAATGTTGCGATTCTTTTATTCAAGTCTCACCCATATCTCCTTAGCGGTTTTCCTGCTTCGATAAGGCGGCATTTAGCAGATTGCGGGCTTTTATATAGTTGGGATTGATTTGCAGGGCCCGGCGATATGCCTTTATCGCCTCATCGGCTTTGCCCTGCTTTCCCAAAAGAATTCCGACGTTGCAGTACATTTCCACATCGTCAGGCGAGGCCCTGAGCACAATCCGAAACTGCTCTAAGGCCTCATCAATTTTACCGATAGCAGCCAGTGCCAGGCCCAATCGGCCATGGGCAATTACGTCTTCCGGTTCTAATTTAAGTGCTTTTCTATAATACTCAACAGCCTCATTAAAGTTACCCTTTTGGGCCAAAGCAAATCCCAAATTGCTTAATGTATCGGCGTTATCCGGCCTAAACCGCAACGCCTGGCGATATTCGCCGATGGATTCATCTATTTTCCCCTGCTTGCCCAGCGCTATCGCCAAATTATAATGTGCCTGAGCAAAGTTCGGCCTCAGTTCCAGGGCCTTTTTGAAATGCTTAATCGCCTCATCAATTCTGTTAAGCTTGCCAAGAGCATTGCCCAGGTTGTTGTGAACCTCGGGAGAGTCGGATTTGATTCGAAGTGCTTTATAGAAATAGTCAATTGCGTTCTCGACTTGTCCTATTGTGTTAAGAATGTTGGCATAATTATTATTCATAACGAAGTTGTCACCGGTGACACTGATTGCATGTTCAAAAAGGGCCTTGTTATTTCTCCAATGGCGCAATTGAAGGCGGGTGCCTATCGACAAAGCCAACAGAACGGCCAGCGCTGCCGCACCAAGTGCAACACTTCGATACTTCCACTTTGCCAACAAATCCGGCAGGCCCCAGGCAATCATGATAAACAACCCTATGAACGGCAGATAGGTATAACGGTCTGCCATAGCCTGCGCCCCTACCTGAACCAGGCCGATAACAGGGACAAGAATTCCGAGGTACCAGAACCAGCCCACAGCGAGGTACCTGCGATTTCGAGCCAACCAGATTACCGCAACCGTTATAGACAGCAACAGCAGCGCTGATATTACTACCTGCCACAAGGGCAGTTTGTCAAAGGGGTGCGGATAAAATACCGCCAGCCGACCGGGCCATATCATCTTTCCAATATAAGCGACGTAAGAAACGAGAGCATTTGCGAGACGGTATTTCAAAGGGACATTGCCCAAATCCGATACCACGCCGCCCCTCTGCTGAGCAATATAAGTAACCGCGCTCAAGCCCACAGCAATTAGGAACAAAGGCGTTTTTTCCAAAAGCAGACGCCAGATTGAAGCTCCCTGAGAACCTGTCTGCTCGGCTCCAGGCTCCGACAAATCTTGCTGTTTACCTCGACGCTTCCATTGAAGGCGGCCAAGCGGCCAATAGTCCAGCAGAACTAACGCGAACGGTAAAGTTACCACCATCGGCTTGGTCAAAGCAGCCAATGCAAAAACCAAAACCAACATCAGGAACCTGCCGAGAGCCGGCCGCCCTGTGTATCGAATGTAAACAGCTATGGTCAACATCCAGAAAAAGCCGCTCAAAACATTCTTACGCTCGGCTATCCAGGCAACCGACTCGACGTTCAAAGGATGCACAGCGAAAGCCAAAGCCACAAAAAGGCAGGGCCAAAAGGCCACCGTCGTCCTTTTTAAGATACTAAACAGCAGCAAAGTACTTGCGGTGTGAAACAGCAAATTGGTCAAATGATGCCAGGTGGGATTAAGTCCAAACAATTCACAATCCAGCAAGTGACTCAACGAGGTCAGCGGGTGCCACATATGGAAGTGAGGTGAGGTAAAGGCCCAGGTAACCGATTCACGTGTTATTCCGCGCTTGACGTTTGGATTTTCAGTGACGTATTTATCGTCGTCGTACTTGACAAAATCGCAATTGAGGACCGGCCAAAATGCCGCAAGGGCTGCTATGATTAACAAACCATATACCAGAAGAGAGCTTTCCTTATGAAGTGATTTATTCATTTCTTACTAACTCAGACGGCGATGGCTCTCGTTTTTCTCTCTACCAAAGTAGTCATGTATCTTATCACAGCGTTCAATCCAACTATGCCGGTCGATTCAGCGGGAAATTGTATCTCCGAAACTGGTCCCTTACTCATGAAGGCGGTTGACAATTCTTATTTTGAGAACTCAAATATTTTGCCGGTCAGTCGCTCGTAGCCCTCGATGTATTTAGCACTTGTCTTCTGCCTGATATCTTCGGGCAGCACGACGCCGGCGCCTGATTTGTCGAAATTTATACTCTCAAGGTAATTGCGAACAAACTGCTTATCGAAACTTTCCTGGTCTCTTCCGGCTTCATATTTGTCGGCGGGCCAGAACCGGGATGAATCCGGTGTCAAGACCTCATCAACCAGAATAATCCTGCCGTCAACAACGCCCCACTCAAATTTCGTGTCGGAGAGGATGATGCCCCTGCCCTCGGCATACGCGCTTGCCTTTTTGAAAATCTCTATACTCTTGTCCCGCACGTAGCTGGCCGACTCTTCGCCGATGATTTCGGCGGACCGCTCGAAGCTTATATTTTCATCATGCTCCCCCCTCTCGGCCTTTGTGGCGGGTGTAAAAATAAGCTCGGGCAATTTTTCGCATTGTTTTAATCCGGCGGGCAATTTCTGCCCGCAGACTGTCTGGCTTTCCTTGTATTCAGCCCAGCCCGAGCCGGCCAAATAGCCGCGCACCACACACTCTATGGGCAGAACTTCGCCTTTTTTGACCAGCATACTCCTCCCGGCCAACTGGTCGCCGTGATTACAAAACGGCTCGGGGAAATCCTTTATATCATCACTAATCAGGTGATGCTCAATCTCATCGCTTAGAAAATCGAACCAGAAGCGCGATATCTGCGTCAGAATTATCCCTTTATATGGTATGCCGTTGGCCATAACCACGTCGAAAGCGCTAATCCTGTCGCTGGCAATAATGAGCAGCTTATCGCCCAAATCGTATATATCGCGAACCTTGCCCCTGCCCGGCTCCATACCTGCTATATTTGTCTGTAACACCGTTTCCATTATAATGCCTTCCTTCATCCTACTTCTCCTTGTTAGTTGTTTCCTTATTTATTCTGAAATCAACATACTCAAATATCTTTTGTCTGACTCTTTTAATATCTTCGGTTTTGGGCAAAAAGTCAACAAGCATCTCCAAAAGCCGAAGCTGTTTTATACGTTTTAGTGTTGGCGCAAAATTCACATCATAAACCCACCCAAGCAGGCAAAGCTTCATATCATTCAATGTCCGCAATTCGCTGTAATCTATCCGCCGTCGGCGCAAAAGGGCCTCAATCACTTCATCGGAATACCCGGGCTGATCCGGAAGTTCCAGCTCCAGCTTAAAGCCGGGGGTATTTTCGGCGTACTGCCTGTAGCAATCGGTCATCACATAAAGCGCGTCTATCTTGTCGGCGTCACGAATCAGTTTTGAAAACAGCAGACAGTCACCGTCCAAATCCGCCGGCAGCTCTTTCACGCCGTGATATTCAATCGCTTTTTCTATCAATTGCCTTTCCGTCTCATCGACATCCTCGAGCACCTTCGTCTGCCGGAGAACCTCCAGACCCAGCAAACAATGGTTTACGCTTCGACCGTCAACATACGTTCGATACCTTACAAACTGCTCGAACCGGCCGATATCGTGAAAAAGTGCTATCACCTCAGCTATCCGCTTTTGATTACCTGGCAAGCCCTGCTCATTGGCCAAATACAACATCTGTTCACAGGTCCGCCAAGTGTGCTCTTCCTTGAGCTTTAAATTGGCATTGATGAACTCATCATCGCCATAAAAGCCGGCCACATAATCATCAAACCAATCCCGGAATTTCTCTAACTGCTCTTGCTCCATAACGTCCAGACTTGTCGATAACAATAAAAGCGTTCAATCAGACTTTTAATAAAAATTCCTATTCCATATTCACAAATATGCACCTTGGGGTATAATACAAGCTAAATCGATAATAGTCAAAGGAGCAAAAGAATATGCCAAGCATAAAAGATGTGATTGTCAAAAAGCCGTCCGATGAAGAAGCCGAAGGCTGCAAGGCCTGGCCAATCTGGAAATGTGAAGCGAGCACCTTCGACTGGGCCTATACACAAAAAGAAACGTGCCTGTTGTTAGAAGGGAAAGTAACGGTTACGGACGGCACAGACTCGGTAAGTTTCGCCGCCGGCGACCTTGTGGTTTTTCCCGAAGACCTGGAGTGTACGTGGCAGGTCGCCGAAGCGGTGACAAAACACTACAAGTTCGGATAACCGGAAAAACACGCCTTGCTAACTCCGTAGAAAAAGTGGATAGGCATCGGAATCAATACAACGACCTGAAAAGGTTAATGAGCGTGTGAATATAAACTTATATAAACACGCATTAAATTATTCTTTAGCTGAGAATAGCAAATATTTAAGATAATAATCCCGCCACTTTGGGGCCCCTTAGCCCTTTCACTTTTTATCCATGCAGCATAAACGGGATTTTCTAATTCATCCGGTTTTCGCCGGTTTTTTTGAATAGATTCCGTAACAAGTAATTTGCAACTGCTGGCCGCTCTTTAGCTTCACGGAAAACACATCCGTAAACACCCTTGCTTTAGACTCGGCGGCTGGCGGTGTTATTTGCAGCTCAAACTGACACCCGTTACGAACCTTCTCCTTAGTCAAGACTTTTACAGTGCCTTTCTTTGATGATGTGGACTCGACCTCGACATCCTCATTATAGTTGCTGCGTATCCACACTTTCTTTGTTACCGGTTTGAGCGGCTCGGCCTCACGAACGTAAACTACCCGCGGGTCAAATTCAAATTCCGGCTGTGTATTATAGATAATCATGAGAGTCTTGCATTCCGGATGATTGAGGCTGATTTCAATCCGCCCTTTCAGACCTTTTCCAAGTTTTTCCATATCGACCTTCGGCTTAAGTACAAAGCTCGTCTCCTTCACCGAAGGATCAAAATCAGCCGTTATGAAATCACCGGTCGATTTAAAGCCCGTTATAGAAAACGGCTGATTGTCAAGACTGGTAAGGGTAACGGCGGGACAGCCCGCATTTTCCTTATCAAGCACAAGGTTGAATCTCTTCGGCTCATGCGCAACTTTAATTTCAATCTCAGCCTTTACAGTCAGTATAACTTTTGGATTCACCTCGTCATTGCTGTACACAAATACATACTTCGTCACCCGCCCCGTACTTGCAGATGATTGATATGTAGCTTCCAATGTCTCGCTCTCACCAGGTGCATATTCTTTCTTCTTTAATTTAGAGGTTATGCAACCACAGGTAGAACGAACTTTTGTAATTTTCAATACGTCGCTTCCAGTGTTTGTAAATTTAAACTCACAGACATGCTTTGTCCGCGGAGGGACCTGGCCTAAATCACAAACCAAGCTTTCAAATGTAATTCTGGGACCCGACTCATTAGCCGCGACTTCACTGTCCTTTGAGCTTGTCTCGGCCTCCTTAGCTTTAATTGGGACATCTTTTTCCATGTCAAGAACCTGGTGCGGGTCGCCGTTAAACGGGCCGTAATAGCTCAGTGTGCTTGATCCTAATTTATCATGCTGGATGTAGAAAATCTCTTTCTCTGGAATGTTGTACACCGTTCCATAAAGCCCGGCGTATACAACGTCAACGTCCTCACGCCGGTGGTATGATTTGGAACCCGGTGGACGTGCCTCAAACAGGTCGGAAAGGTCGGCCGACCTCGTCGTACGTGGGGCGTCAGTGAGGTCGAGCCCGAAAAACTCAGTCCGTATCTTAGCCGAAGTGTCTTTCTCACGTTTAATCTCGGCCGGGCGGATGATCAGCGTTTTTTCTGCGCCCTCTTCCACTTTCCATCCCTTGTCCAGATAAAGCTTCTCCAGCACGTCCCAAATCGACATCTCGCCTTTGCCAAACCTGAGTTTTTCATTCTCAATTGAGGGGTCCGCAATTATACGTGGATTGGATTCGGTCTTGTCTGTCAGAAGCTCGCAAAGCTCGGAAACGCTGTAGTCTCTTGCTTGGAGTTTGACCTTTCGGTTAAAAGTCCAAAGGCCAACTTTTGCATGTTCAGTTATCTGTATTGGAGGCATATCGACTACCACTTCGCGGCCACGAGAGACTTCCATCCTGGTCGCACTCATAAAATAAATAGGCCCCGCGAAGACACTGTAGCTGCCCGGCGGCAGGTTTTCAATGGTGAACACATCTGCTTCTACAACCAAGTTATAGTACAGAGCATTTTTCTGTAGGCGTCCTAAACGATGATCTTCGGGACCGTGCGCCTTGCCATCATTCCACAAAAGAAGACCTGTATTGCGGCTGATAAGTACAAACGGCGGTATCTGCGGTTTCTTAACAGGGTCTTGGGGCATGTTAATTGAGACGCTGGTCTGATAGTCTGCCGGCTTGATCCGAACCTCATTTGTCTGGCCTGCCTCTATCTTAATCTCTGGAATTGCCCCGTGATAGGTTATGGTAGGCTTCCATATATTTTGCGGTGTTGGTTTATCAACCAGATGAAGCCGGATTGCTTCGATCAAGTATTCGCCTGTGTCCAATTCGGTAAATGTAAATCCCTTCGAGACGCCCATTTTAGCGCGGAGGTCCGGCATGTGCGCCCAGATACTCGAGGCAAAAGACGACAAATGCGGGTCACCGCCCGGCGGGATGAAACGGCGTCCATCCAAAGCCTCCAGCCGGATAAGCCATTGTCCCTCCAGAGGATTGCCCTGGGCATCCACAATCGTAACATCTATTTTGGCTGCCTGCCTGAGGCTAACTTTGACATCGGGTACCGGCCCACTACTTAGCAGCTCAATCTTTTCATCGTGCCGGACAAAATCCGGATGGGTGACAACAAGTGGATGATATTCCAGATAACGATGTTTATCTGTAAAGACTAATCCGCCAAGCTCAAACCGGCCTTTTTCGTCCGTTTTGGTCTTATCGTGAAAGCCCTGTGAGCGATGTCTTGAATAGTTAGACCCACCGGAGTCACCGAAGTCACCTACACCCACATAGGCCCCGGCAATCGGCTCACCCGTAACAGAACTGACAACCACACCCGAAATCCGCCCCGGGTGCTCGCTACCTTCTTGCGCTCTCGGCTTAGCTTTTATGGGTTCCTGCGGTTTTTTACCGCCCTGGTTTGCAACCGGCACAACAGGCCTCTCGATTTGGCCCGTACTCGATATCCGCCCCATCCATGAAGTATCTTCCGTTTCGCCCTCAGGAATGATGGGAATCTCCTGGTCTTGTATTGGCCAGGGACTCTCAGAGTCAATAAGGTCGGCAGCGCCTATTTCCGACTGCCGGGCAGGCGAATCCAGCTTCAAAGAGAAATCCTCCGTGGTAATATCCTTGAACTCCGGGTCAAATACCACATTGCGTGTTTTTTCATCGAGCTCAACTTCTTCGGTCACAACCTGGCCCTCAGTATCGCCCGGAGTATCGCCCGGGTGTCGCCACGCAACCTTGTGCTCGAAGCCCCAAAAGAGATTCTCTTCGAGGTTGACCGTGCCGTCTGAGGTGGCGGAAGTCGAATCACCGCCGATGTTCCCACAGGAGACACCGGTTGGGTTAGCATAGAAGATGTTCTTTCGCACTATGGGCATGGAAGCACCCAGCACCTCTAAACCCGAGCGCTTGTTGCCTACGAAGGTATTTGCCTCTACGGTATCTCGATTCTTATGCCAGCATGAGATTCCAGTCATTTCATTGCCGTAAAACAGATTCTGCCTGACAGCAGCGGCCGTCTCGCCGGAGGCGTAAATCCCACAGCGAACATTTGCGAAAATCAGATTACCTACTATCCTCGGTGAAGCATTATCATAGCGGATGCCGTGCCAGGATGAGCCTGATACGCGACAACCCTCGACAACGGTTGAGTCGCAACCGGCGCCAATGGTAATTCCCCGATGGTAACAATTACGCACGTCACAGTTTATTATCCTCGCGTTTGCGATATCGCCCTTTTCCGGGGCTACGGCAATGCCTGTGCTCCATACACCGGCCACCAGGCTGTCACGAATCTGAACATCCGATCCCTCTACTATGTTAATTCCGTCGCCGGGGGTCCCGACTACCGCGCAGCCGGATACCAGGGCCCTGGCATTGCTGAATTTGATAATAGGCACCGACAAAGCTCTTCCCTCAATGCGCTGTCCGGGTGAGGTCAGCTTCAGGTTACGAATCACAACATTTTCAGTGTCACTGACAATGTGAGTTTGCTCAGCCAGCTTCTCCTTCATTTCAGCTTCGAATTGGGCTTGAAGCTCAGCCGACAACTTTTTGGCCTCCTCCTCCGATTTTGCCTCATGCACCCGCTCTCTGGCAACACTCAATGCCTCTTCGAACACATCCGCTGCGTTGTTTTCTGTTACAATAGTGGTCTGGTCCCAGCCCGCTCCCTCCAGTGTCAGGGGCTTGTCAATCTCCAGCCTTTCCTTGTAAACACCAGGGCCGATGCGTATAACCGAACCTAGGGGCGCAGCGTCAATCGCCTCCTGAATCGAGCTGTACATCATACTCTTACCCGCACTAACGACAACAATACTGCCGCCTCCAGACTCAGAGCTGCTTTGCTCAACTTCTAACTGCACATCGGTTTTAGCCGGCGGCATAAGTGCCTTTTCCGAGACCAACTCGCGGAAGACTACTCGCGGCAAATATGGGTCAACTTCTGTCAATCGATAGGTTTTAGGGCCGATTTGAAAAGGTTCGTAAAGGTCGAATTGCTCACCGCCTGTTTTTGCAGGGCCGATCTTTCCATCTCCATCAATATCTATTCCCAAAACAGCGTCCCTTGGGTCGGTGCCGTCACCTGTAAGACGGAATTCCATCTGCTGATCCAGATTGACGATTTCAAATCCTCTGCCGCCGGCCCCCCAGGGCAGCCGTCCCGATAAGTAAGCACAGAACCAATAAGAACCAGTTGGAGCTTCTTTATCACGCCGGTCCAATTCAACAC
>JBARPZ010000464.1:0-2025 GCA_049643445.1 Sedimentisphaerales bacterium | reverse complement strand
CCGGATGAAGTTTCCTGCCTTCGCTAAAGCTATAACACCTACAGCTGGTGAACCTAAAGGATTTGGAGAAATTGGCGTACCAGTGAGCGTTGGTGGAACAAAGGTTTTCCCCCTGGATTGGGCTATTGGCGATGACGATGGAGTGATAATTATACCCAATAAGAAAGCAGTAGAGTTTACTAACCGGGCAATGGATGTGCTGGAGAGAGAAAACCGTATAAGAAAAGAAATTGAAAGGGGAGAGACTTTAGGAAAAGTAACTGAACTTTTGAAATGGGAAAAACAATAAACTCAAGGAGAAAAAAATGGCAACACAATTAAACAATGAGAAAGAACAAGAAGTGGGAGACATTTGTACGAGATCGTCAGAGGAAGGGCATAAAATGCCACGGCAAGCTAATATCTTAGTTATTGATGATGATAAAGCCATGCGGGATTCCTGCGGTCACGTCTTAACCTACGACGGATACCGTGTAGAAACGGCTGAAGACGGGGATAGTGGTTTGCAGAAGATAAGGGAAGTAAAACCTGATTTAGTGCTAATTGACCTCAAGATGCCGGGGATTAACGGTATGGATCTTTTAGAGAAGATCGGAAATATCGATCCGAACATCGTTTCTGTAGTCATCACTGGCTATGCAACTGTAGAAGCAACTGTAGAAGCGATGAAACTAAATGCCTATGATTTCCTCTGCAAGCCATTTACCCCAAAGCAATTAAGAGTTGTTGTTGAAAGAGGCTTGGCACAATTAATCGATGAGAAAAAAATGGGAGCTCAATTAATCGATGGCAAAGCAGTAGCTATGAGGGTGAAAGAAGAAGTAAAGAAAGAAATAGTTAAGTTGAAAGAGAAACATAAATCTTTTCCTCTTCTCTTAGCGGTCCAGGTGGGAGAGAACCCTGCTTCGGCAGCTTATTTGAAAAGTCAGAAGAAAGGTTGTGAAGAAGTTGGTATCAATTACCAGGTTCAGCAATTGCCTCAGGATACCAGTAGGAAAGAGCTTATTCAGTTTATCAAAGAAAAAAATCAAGATAGTAAAACAAATGGCATTATCCTTCAGATGCCTTTACCCGAACAGATAGATGCCGAAAAGGTACAAGAAGCAATTGATCCTTCAAAAGATGTGGAAGGTGTAAATCCGCAAAATATGGGATTCCTAATGTACGGTTGGCCGGGACTTGTTCCCTGTACCGCTTTAGCGGTGATGGAATTAATTAAAAGCACCGGTACTCCCATCAAAGGCAAACAGGTAACCCTTGTAGGGCATAGCTCGCTTGTAGGCAAGCCTTTAGCTCTTCTTCTTTTATCTTCTCCGTTTGACTCAGCTACTACGACTGTTTGTCACATTGCTACTCGAGATTTGGCTGCACACACGAGAAGAGCCGAGATATTGATTGTGGCTGTAGGCAAACCTGGTTTAATCAAAGGAGACATGGTTAGAGAAGGAGCAGTAGTTATTGACGTAGGAATAAATCGGGTCAATGGCAAAATCGTTGGCGATGTTGTCTTTGAAGAAGTGAAAGAAAAAGCTTCTCTAATTACGCCTGTCCCCGGAGGCGTAGGACCGGTAACTACTGCCATGCTTTTGAAAAACACGGTAGCGGCCTGGAAAATCCAGTTGGGATATGATTTTATGAGGAACATCAAATGGACAATGCATTGAAAAAATTAGAGGAAAAAATCTTAGACGAATACTAGAATTTAGTACAAAGAGTACGACCCGAATTAGAAAAACACTTTTTCTATTATGTGATGCCACCCTGGGAAGACTTCAAAGAATATAGATTAGAAGAATTAGCACATAAGAGTAGATAAGAGTGTGAGTTCTGAGAGATAAGAAGAAAGAAACATTTGCTGAAAGAATGATTGAACGGTTTACCATAATAGCAGGAGTAAGATTTCGGAGGCACTGGGGATAGACTGCAAAACCCTGCGGTTGAAGTTGAGGAAATACGAAGTTGGTTAGAATCGCTCGGGGTAAAGTTCCCCCTCGAGGGGGGACTTCCCCATTTTTCAAGACGTCT
>JBARPZ010000463.1:0-9203 GCA_049643445.1 Sedimentisphaerales bacterium | reverse complement strand
TATCGGCCAATCTGCAGGGGCACAATCCGCGGGCGGTGAGCCTCGAGATGTCGATTTGCAGCGTATCCGCACAATGATTGAGCAGAACAGGCTTTCCGATCGTGAAGCTGAATTCTATAAGAAGGTTGAGTAGTGTTAGTATGGTGGACCACCAGAGGCAGAATAATGCGTTTGGGGAACTCTGTTCCTGCCGGGGTAAAATTCTTAATCACCTGCACTCGCGTTACTTCCATGCTTGTCTGTACAAACAGAGGTGGGAGCACAAGCGGCAGAGTGTAAATTTGTCCGGCAAGATTGTATCGCTCGGGACAGTCCGCAGGCTACAGCGGATATGTTTTTTAGCTCTGCGGGAGTCAACTTGTTCCGGGACAGGCGGTAAATCAATATAAAACCCAACGACGAACCGAATCGATACAGGGGGACCGTAATGGCTGAGATTTTACTGAGCCTAATTAAGTTGCCCTGCAGACCCATTGCAAACATATCATCGAGGGTACAAAGCTTGTTCGACTTGCAGATATTATCCACAAGCTCCGGGGTGAAGCAATTCTCTAAATGCTGCTTTTCAAGAGTAATTGCCTGAACCTGCGTGACAGCAGGTACAAGCGGCTGGTCACTTTCGGACACATACAATCCGAAGTTGTCTGGCTGTTGTGGGATCCCATTTCGCGATTCTTTGCGAAATGAGAAACCCGGCAAAAAGAAAGCGACGTTTGAATCGGAGATTTCCTCTTTGATAAGTTTGCCGGCAGTATGTAAAAGACCGCTCAAGTCGTTTGTCCCGAGAATTACCTCGTAAAAATTCGCTGTGAAATTGATAGTATTTAGTCTTTTGATAAAGTCGGCCTGGGCAGAGACGAAATCATTGCACAGTATATCTGTTTTTTGGGCCTGCTTTTTGCGTTCTTTGTTTAGCTTACGAATAAGCAGACGTAATCTTCTATGTCGTTCTTTATGGTCCACGAAACGCCTTTCCTGGGTCCCCAAACGCATTATTTCGCTTTTGGAGAAACCCTTTCAACAACTAAATTTGGAATGGTCTCCGGATTTAGATTCGGCTTAGTTGGCGGTCGGCTTTAAGAACAACAGATTCCAAGGAAGATTATAAGAGGCAGCCCTATAAATAATCAGTTATCAGGTTCATGGTGGTTAAGGCTGGATATCGACAAAAGTGCGTCCTGACTTATCGGGAACAACATGTCTGCATTCTCGGACTTACTACTGGAAAAGGATTCGGCGCCTTTGGCTTTCTTCTGTCCGCCATCATCATTTACAGGGCAACATTATCGTCACGGTGGTTCCACTGCCTGACCGACTTATTATGCGAAGCCTCCCTTTGTTTAACCGGATAATCCGTTGAGCGTAGGCAAGGCCCATTCCTTGTTTTCGACCCGCAGGCTTGGCGGAAAAGAATGGCTGGGTCGCTTTTTCGAGTGTTTCTGCGTCCATCCCGCAGCCGAGGTCGCTGATTTGCAACTTCACAAAGTTTCCGGATTCGGCGGCAACGGCTGTAACCTTTACGGGGCCGAGACTGCCGGTATAGGATTCAATGGCGTTGGAAAAGACATTTGCAATCGCTGATACAATCTGGGCCGAATCTACAAAAACGCTCTTGATATCCTCGGCAACTTCGATTTGGACGTTGATATGTTCTACACCCGTCTTTTGGCTGGTTAATTGTACAGCTTCATCGAGTACCTGTTTGACATTCGTCTCAACGGGCCTGGGTTCCTGCGGCCTGGCAAAACTCATCAGCTCCTCGATAATCCGGGATATTTTACCGGCGTTATCCTGGATCTGTTTCAGGAGTTGCTTTTTCCCCTGCTCAGTCTCGGTCTCGTTGAGTAATTGTGCCCGGCCCGATATGACCGAGAGGGGATTATTAAGTTCGTGCGCTGCTCCGGCGGCCATCTCAACTAAAGCATTCAGGGAACTCTCTGTGGTAATCTTTGGCTGGGTGTCTTTGGGCTTTGCAAGATGCTGTGCAAACTGCTCGGCAAAACACTGTTGTTTGGCGGCAGAACAAGCCACATCTAAAATAGAACCGGCAATCGAAGTAGCTATCCTGAATTTTTCCTGGAACAGCTCAATATCTGCCGGATACCGAAGTTCAAAAACAATCGCTCCGATTGCTTTGCCGCCGGAGAGTAGAGGCATCAACTTTGTCTGGTTCAAGTCAAAGTCAACATCTAATTGTTCAAACAGCCAACCAACATAATCGTGAGCATCCAAAATTGCAAAGTCGCGTGTCATCAGTTCCGGTATGGAGGGTAGTTCAGCAGGAGCATTCAAGTAAACCAGCCTTGTTTGTGAGAGGTTTTCCACAACAACAGCTTCGAGAGATTGCGAGTTGGCCTGAGGGGCTAAATACAAACAAACCATACCTGTTTGATAAAACTTTTGCCAACGAGCAGCGAAATTTTCCGCTATATCGATGGCTCCGGCAGACGAATTTATACTGAGCAGAAATTCTTTTATAAAATCGAAACTGCTCGAAGCACTTTGCAATTGTCGATTTTCAAGAGACAATTCTGTGTGCTCATGAGCCAATCGTGAAGCAGCAGTGTGAACAACGTCACAATAGGTCGCCGTGGCGTTTGGCAAATCCAGGCCTAAGACTTCGGATTTCTGCCTGACTGTCTCGGGCAGCTTTTGGCGGATTTGTTCCAGTTGCTCGAAGTTTATTGCAAGCGATTGGGCGATTTGCTCTGCCGGTTCGGGTGAATCGAAACTGCCGGACCGGCCGATGCCGGATTGGCGTGCTATAGAGTCAGCTAACTGCACAACCTGGGCAATTCTTGCTTCAGGCATACTTTGAGAAATCCTCACAACATCAGTGTGATGAAGCCAGATGGCAAGGGTAATTTGATTTGGCAGGTGCCACTTTTGAGCCAGACGTTTACCAAGGATTGTGTGATCCAAGCCAAGGTGTTTTTGCTCGATAGTACAGGCACCGGCTCCTGCTGATTTTGCTTCTTCGACAATACGTGCAAAACTCTTCGGCATTGCCTCTTCGAGCGCAAGTTTTCCGATATCGTGAAGCAAGCCGGCACAGTGAACCAACTGGGGATTCATGCGAGGTGATACGATTTCAGCGATATCTTTAGCACAACAGGCAACTGCAAGAGCGTGAAGTGCCAGCTCTTTCCTAAGCTGAAACCTGTTGTCGCCGGAGTCGAAAGCCCCAAAAACCTTAACAGAAAAAAAAACGTCTCGAATAAGGTGTGCGGGCAGCTTATCAAGTGCCTGACGAAACGAAAACTTTTCGCCAGACAAGCTTAAATCCTTCTGGTGGATGAGCGAAAGAGTCTTTGCGGTAAGGGCCGGGTCTAATTCAATAATCTCAGCTACGTCGGAGGGTGAGAATTGGGATTGTAAGAGCTTGGAAAAAAATTTTACTGCGACTGAGGGCAAGGTCGAAAGAGAAACGAGCCGACGAATAACAAGCTCTACCTGGTGAGCAGAAGTTGGGGCAACTTTCTCATCCGTCATTTAGTTATATCCTCGTACTTAACGGTTAGTATTTGTTCCTTGGTTTCAACCGGGGTGTGTTATTACAACCGAAGCAATCCATTCATTAACAATTATTCACTAATCTATTTCATCTGTAAAACAGCAGCGATTTTTTCGGTCAGTTCCGTGATGCTAAACGGTTTTTTTATGAAATCTTCGGCACCGGATTTTAAGAGCTGGTCGATCTCATCCTGTTTTACAACCCCGCTCACTATAATAATTTTGATGTTTCCAAATTCCGGATTTTCTCGTATCGTCTGGCAAACGATATTTCCATTGACGTCGGGCAACATATAGTCGAGCAATATCAGGTCAGGCCGGAACCGCTGTGTCGATATCCCCGCCTCATATCCGCTGGATGCGGTTTTGATTTCGAATCTACCATCGCGGACGAGAACGTCCACAATAAGCTCGACGATTTCGGCATCATCATCAACGACAAGGATTTTCTTTTTTCCAGACTCGAGGTTACCAAGGGGAATATTGTTATCCTTCATAAATTTGACGAGATTCTGGCGGGGAATCCTCCGGAATTTCGAGCCGGGAATACGAAATCCTTGCAGCCTGCCGGAATCAAAACATCGGATGATTGTCTGCTGGCTTACCTTGCAAACTTCAGCGGCTTCGCCGGTTGTAAATAAATCCTTCATCCTGTCTATCCCTCTTCCTCAACCAAATCCTTTAGGTATAAGGGCTGTCCAAATTGCCTTATTATCCTAATTTAACTACCGGACATTGGATTTGTCAAGGATAAAAATGTTGAAAAACCGAAGTTTTTGCTATGAAAGGCTAAATTTTATAAGACTTTAGGGGAATTACAGATGATTCCAGAGGAATTTTGCCGCATTTGGTCCCTTAGAGCGAAGCGGAGGAAAAGGTCGACGAAAGAACAGATATCAAGAAAACCATCCCGCCGCCTTAGGCAATGGACAAACTGATTTCGCTTTTTCCACCTTCGGCCTTCATTCATTAGAGTGAAAGGACCAAAGGCGAAAAAACTCAAGAAATGAAAAATAAGAAATTAATTTGAAAGGCTCTGTTTCACAGGATTGTTGTTAACTTTGCTGCACACCGGGATATCAACCATGCCCGCATTATGAGATGCAAAGAGCACAAAAGCTATTCAGAATGATTCCGTCAGCCTTAGTGCCAATCCTGATGCTATGGCTTGCATGCAAATTCTACGCTTGTTCGAGGTATCTTTATAGGGCTTGCTGCCTACCCGCCCCGAAGTAGTAGAACCTGCTTTTAATTTTCTTGCAATATTGCCCGCTTAGATTTAAAGTAATGAAAACCTTATCAGAATGCTTTTGTCAAAGATAGTACCCTAAACCACAACGAAATAACCGGGCAACGTAGTTATACTACAAACTACAGTTTTGCTGTAGCCAAGGTTGTAACAAGAAAGAATAAAAGGCTGAGAACCAACTTTGAATGTAAAATCTAAAAACTGTTATGCCAACGTAGCTCAACGGTAGAGCTCTGGTTTTGTAAACCAGGGGTTGTCGGTTCGAATCCGACCGTTGGCTTTGCAATCCCTTGTATCAAAAATTGTTAGAATTTTCCAAGTATTCGGCCGCAGCATCTCTGGAAAAGCTTACGAAAAATAAAAATAAAAAATTGGATGATGCAATTCGCTAAAAAATATGTAAAATTAGGGGTTCTGACCCAGACCTAATTTATGGAGAAAAATATGGAATATACCTGTGAAGATATAGCCAAGATGATAGACCATTCGTTATTGCGTCCCGAACTCACGGATGAGAACATTGTCAAAGGTTTTGAGACGGCAAAAAAATATGATGTCGCAACTGTTTGTTGCTGGCCTTCATCGGTTACCTTAGCCAAACAATTCTTCGAAGGATCGAGTGTAAAAGTTACCACCATTGTCGGTTTTCCTAATGGCTATAACAAAACGGAAACAAAAGTCTTTGAGGCTGAACAAGCTATAAAGGACGGGGCGGTTGAGCTGGATATGGTTATTAACATTGGGAAACTTTTGAGCAGGGATTTTGATTATGTAAAGAGTGATATCAAGGCCGTTGCAGATGTGGCACATCGTGAGAATGTTCTGCTAAAGGTTATTTTGGAAAACCACTATCTTACCGACGAGCTTATCGAGACTGGCTGTAAGCTTGCCGAAGAAGCCGGCGCCGATTTTGTAAAAACCTCAACCGGTTTCGCTGCGAGTGGCGCAACCATCGAAGACTTAGAGCTTATGCGAAGAAGTGTTTCCGGCAACGTGCAGATAAAAGCGGCCGGCGGTGTGCGCGACTTAGATATGGCTTTGAAAGTCAGAGAAGTCGGCTGTACGAGGTTCGGAGCAACAAGAACAGAAACTATCATGGAAGAATGTTATAGAAGAAGCGGTCAAAAGTAGATGACCACTTAGTTAGAAGGCATTGTCAACGGGGAATAATTTTCAAAAAGGACATACATTGTGCGAGGCAAAAAATCATGAGAAATAAACACTATCCAAATTTGTTCACTCCAATTGAGATCGGAACTATGGTAGTACCAAATAGAATAGCAATGGTCCCAACGGACATAAGCTCCGCTAATGCAGATGGTTCTGTAAACCAGAGGGTGATTACCTATCATGCGGAAATCGCCAAGGGAGGTTGTGGATTCATTATTGTTGGTGCGACCACGCCTGATAAGGCAACAGGAAGGCCAACGGTCACCTGTCTTGCTGCGGACGCAGATCCGTTAATTCCCGGGCTTGCCCAATTAGCTGAAGCGATGCACCGCCACGGGGCTAAATGCGCTGTTCAGATACAACATCCGGGCCGTCAGGCCGCCTGGCCCCGCAAGAATTTGATGTCAGCCAGTGACCATGTTCTGGATGTACCCGGTTCGGCCGGTCATGAAGTCATTTATGCCGAGAACATTGCTCAAGGTAAATCAATACGCGCTATGACGGCTGAGGAAATATATGATCTGGTTGAGAAGTTTGCCGAAGCGGCCTGGCGAGTCCAGCAAGCAGGTTTTGATTCTGTGGAGCTCCATGCCGCTCATGGCTACCTAATCGCACAATTTATGAGCCCGTTTGTGAATAAGCGAAACGACCGCTTCGGCGGGAGTTTTATCAATAGAATGCGTTTTACGATGGAGATCGTCAATCGAATTCAAATGAAATGCGGGAGAGATTTTCCCTTAGGTATCCGGTATTCGGGTGATGAATGGATCGAAGGTGGCCGAACACTCGATGAAAGTGTTAAGGTGGCCAAGCTTATGGAAGAAATGGGTTTGGCCTATGTTGATATTAGTGCGGGGATATTTGAGTCACCCGGCACAGTAATGGACCCGATGTATTATCCCGAAGGCTGGAACACATACACGGCAGAGGAGGTGAAGAAACAAGTCAAGATTCCCGTCATTACGAGCCATTCACTACGAAATCCCGACCATTGCGAGAAAATCCTTGCAGAGGGCAAAGCGGACATGGTTGGCTTCAGCCGCCAGATGATTGCTGATGCCTACTGGGCCAACAAGGCAAGAGCGGGGAAAAAAGATGAAATCAGAAGATGCATTTCCTGCCTTGTCGGCTGCTGGCAGGAATCTTTGATGATCAGGCGAGATATGAGATGCGCTATTAACCCGGCCGTTGGTGATGAACGGTTTATTCATTTACAGCCTGCTAAAAAAGCCTGTAAGGTGGCTGTCATAGGTGGTGGACCAGGCGGTATGGAAGCAGCTCGTATCTGTTCTTTGCGCGGGCATAAAGCGACAATATTTGAAAAAACCGGAGAGCTGGGCGGCGCTATGCTTTATTGCTGCACAGTGCCCGGAAAGAACAAGATGCGCTGGTATGCCGATTGGCTCCGACAGCAGATGAAAAAACTCAGTGTCGAAGTAAAATATAATACGGAACCAACCGCGGCGAATCTTAAAGACTATGATGTCGTATTGCTCGCCTCAGGAACAAGAGTTATAAGGCCCGAAATATCCGGAATTGAACTGCCCATAGTCGTGACCTTTGAGGATGTGCTGCGCTGCAAGAACACAAAATGTGAATATTATCCGGATGATAAAACAGAACCTGCAGAATGCGGCCAGGAGGTATTGATCTGGGGCGACCACTTCGGCGCAGCAGATACTGCCGAGATGCTTGGTCACGCCGGCAAAAAGGTCACACTTGTCACTGAAAATCAAGACTTCGCCGAATGGATGGAGCCCTGCCATCGGGATGTGATGATGAAACGGTTCGCCGGCGGTAACGGTGAAGGGCTGAAGAGTAAGACATACGCCCATGCTGTTACTATAATTCCCAACAGCTCTGTGTTGGAAATAAAGAAAGATGGTACAGTAGTTATCATCAGTAACGAGTTCGAGAGGTCCACGGTAAAAGTTGATACGGTCGTTCTTGCCAAGGTCGAATCCAATGACAGTGTATATGAAAGCTTTCTGGAGGCCGGTCTGAACGTAGCCAAGATTGGTGACGCCAAAAAGGTAAGAAACGTAAGAGGAGCTGTTACGGATGGTGCAAATGCCGCTCTGGTGATTGAAGAAGGCGCGATACTCAACGCCAATAACGGCTTAATATCAAATCTGCCGACAGGAATTGAACTGTCGTAGTCAGCAATTGGTTGCTCGAATATACCTGTTAGCATTTACCAGTTACTGTGAGGAAAAGTTAATATGGAAAAAGTAAAGGCCGGTGTTATTGGAACGGGTTTCATTGGACCCGCTCACATCGAGGCGTTAAGGCGATTAGGAAATATTGAAGTCGTCGCTCTGGCTGAATGTTCTCAGGACATCGCCAAGTCGAAGGCTGATACGCTGGGCATTGAGAAATATTATGGCGATTATAAGCAGCTCCTGAAGGACCGTGACATCCAATCTGTTCATATCTGTTCGCCAAACTACCTTCACTATCAGATGACTAAAGAAGCGCTTGAGGCCGGTAAACATACGATCTGTGAAAAGCCCCTTGCTATCAGTGTGGCTGAGGCTGAGGAGCTTGTTGAACTTGCCGACAAAAAAGGTCTTGTGAACGCGGTCAATTTTAACATTCGCTATTATCCGCTAATGAGGCAGGTCAAGGTGATGGTTGAAAAAGGCGATGTAGGGGATATTCTTGCCATCCAGGGGTCATATCTACAGGACTGGCTTTTCTATCAAACCGATTACAACTGGCGATTGGAGCCGGAGATGTCGGGGCAGTCACGAGCCATTGCTGATATAGGCTCGCATTGGATGGACCTTATAGAGTGCATCACAGGCCTGGAAATCGTGGAGGTCTGCGCCGATTTTGCAACCTTTCACAAAATCAGAAAGAAGCCTCTGAAACCCATCGAAACCTACGCTGGTAAGGTGCTGCAGCCGGAAGATTACGAAGATATGCCTATCAATACCGAAGACTATGCAACTGTCCTTTTCAGATTAGAGAATGACGGTCGGGGTGTAATGACCGTCAACCAGGTCGCCGCCGGCAGAAAGAACAGGCTCTACTTCGAAATAGACGGATCGAAACAGTCGATTGCCTGGGAATCCGAGACACCAAATCAAATATGGATCGGCAGGCGTGACGGCAATAATGAAGTGATGATGAGGGACCCATCCTTAGTATATCCGGAATGTCGGGGGGTGATTGATTACCCGGGAGGACACAACGAGGGATTCCCTGATACATTCAAGCAGTTGCTGAAGGAAGTATATGCCCACATATCAGGCGAGAAGTCGGGCGA
>JBARPZ010000462.1:0-4021 GCA_049643445.1 Sedimentisphaerales bacterium | reverse complement strand
CCTCTACTGCTCAACTGTTCTAATGCTCTAATACTCCAAGTCCCGCTGGCCCTCCCGATTTACTTACTGTTTTGCTCTTTGATTTTTGATTTCCTGTCTAACTTTAGCCCGTTAGAAGTAGGTCGCCGAAGGCGCCTGTTCACTTTCTAACTGGGCCCTCCTCCCTCCCACATCACAGGCCTCATCAATAGCTTTTAATCCCAAAAAAGAAAATTGGGGAGTATTTTTCTGTGTGTGGGGACAGGGATATTTTGTAGTTTGCAGTCAGGTTTTTATTCTACATCCAGCACAACACGAAATCCTATCACATTGCTTAGATAGTATGGGAAGTAGCTACCGAGGCGAAAAGAGACACGGCAGATTGATGCTTCGGCACTATAAGACCCACCGCGGATAACACGATAGTAAAGGCCGTCATCGTAGTGCTGTTTTACAGGCCCTTTCGGATTGTCATACGGGCTTACGCCATAGTACTGACCGTTATACCAGTCGTGGCACCATTCAGCAACATTGCCTATCACATCATATAGCCCGTAACCAGTGGCTGGGAAACTGCCCACGGGACGTATGCCACAATAATCGGGAACACAACCACGCGTTGGGCTTATATCGTATAGATAGAAATCGCTACTGACATAATTTGCCTGACTGTGGGATATGGTGTCACCCCAGGGAAAGCGGTAGTATGGCCCGTAATGACCGCCGCGGGCGGCATATTCCCACTCAGCCTCCGTTGGCAGTCGGTAACCACTATTATTGAAATCACAAGGCCAATAGGGATCACAGGGATCACAAGGATCATACAAACTCTCATATCCTTCCTGCTGACTTCGCCAGTTACAGTAGGCTGCTGCTCCAAACCAGTTCACTGTTACCATGGGATCATTGAATACATCACGACTTTCTCCCGTTACAACTGCGAAGACCCCGCCAGAGTATTCTATCCGGCTGAAATAGGTATATTCCCGTGTGTAACAATAGCCAGTACCATCAAAGGATGAATAGACTACCCCGTTATTGACATGTATGGCTCCAGTCGAGATTGCAGAGTTGAGAAAGTTGCAGTATAGCTGGTTAGTAATCTCGTAACGGCCCATGTAGAATGAGTCAACATAGACTGTATGAGCCGGAAGTTCATCAGCAACTCCTTCAGTTAAATGATCCCCCATCTTAAACTCACCCCCTGTAACAACCACCATATCATCAAAAGGCCCAAGCCATCCCCAGTTATTCACCAGAATGGCATAGTCCACAAAGTTAACATCTCCACTTTTGTCAATGTCGGCAGGTGTAGGAGTGGTCGATAGCCACTGATCTGACATCATGTCCAAATCTGACCAGCCGACCTTGTTGTCGTTATCAACATCTGCGGAGTTTGAGGCCACAGTGAGGCTAACAGAAACAAGGATACCCAAAAGAATTGCCAGTATAGGAACTGTTTTGAATTTCATCACAATCTCCTCCTCTCTTTCTGCCTACAATAACCTCTCTGCCATAATATCGATCTTCCTCGACAAGGGATTTACGGTGTTTCTCAATGGAGCCACTCCTGCTTGTCCTGAACCGTTATGATACCATTATCTGTTCTGACATTTACCATTTAAACGGTTACAAAAGATAATTTTCTCCATACGACATCAATAATTTTACAAAAATCACTTTGAACTATCAAGAATCTTCTTTTCCGAGATAGTTTTACTGAAAATTTGCATGAAAACACGCTTTGCATGTACCAAAAACGGGGGCAGACCACATACATCACTTATCGTAGTTTTTACAGTTGACAGAAAGGTTTAATTATAGTAGTGTTATTCAGATTTCTTTGTGAGGACCTCTTTACTGTTAAATGAAAACGAGGTGGGGACAATTTAGTTCGATAATGAAAACTTACTGAACTATAGTGAGGAACTACGGGGTGAATTTTAATTTAACTAATTTACAACAGGAGGAGTTATGAAAAAGTTAGAAATATTCCTTGTCCTTGCAGTATTTTTTTTAAGACTGAACACAACTCAAGCTTCTATTTATGAAACGTTTGAAAGCTATGATCCGAATTCTTGGCCAGAGATCTGGGAACCAGACGCAAATGTTAACATTGATCGAACTAACAATAAAATTGCTCAAGACCCCTCAAACCCGAACAATCAAGTCTTAAAAATGCATGGTGCTTTAGCAACTTGTTATGGGGCCCATTGTTACCATCCCTGCACTTTTGTTGAAGAATATATTTTAGAAGCCAGGATTTATAACGGTTCTGACTCACTGTCAGGTTGTCATCCGGACCGTGCTCAAATTGGGATGCGTCAGGGAACGAGCTGGATGAATCCTCATTTCTATCTGCTTTTTTCTCCGGGAGACGGGCGTTTTGTTGCTTCAGATGGAACAGAACTTATGACTTATCAGACAGAGCAATGGTATGACATTAAAATTCTTTACTCTCGAAATAACACAAATCTGAATCTTAAATACTGGATTAACGGAGAATATAAAGCTACAGTTTATCATACTATTTCTGACTTGAACGAGCATTTGTCTTTAGATCATTTAGAACTCAGTGTCGGGGAGGGCAGTGTATATTTTGATGATGTCTTTTTATCCGCAGGTAATGTTCAAGAGGATCTTTTAATCTGGCCGCTCTGGGAAGGACGTACATGGACCTATCACTGTCAGGATTCAAACGACACAGCATGGATAGAAACACGAGAAGTTATTGACAGTAACAATTTAGGTGGAGAACAATATTACAAGGTGCGTATTACCAATAATTGTCCGTATGCTCCTACAGAAACCGATGTCTATGTACGTTCAACGAATTATGCTTTGTACGAATGGAAAAACGGCAGGGAAGTTATGATCATTGTGGCAGGTCCTGTCGGAGTGGGCATACTTAATGAGGACACCGTAAGAGAAATCACTTCTGAGGACTTGATGACTGTTCCTTATGGAGGACCATACGAAAGCTATACCTATGAAATCCGCGAGGTCAATGAAACCAGCCCAGACGCACTTGCATCTTTTGTTCAGGGATTGGGTATTATCAAAATAATTGATTATTCGGTTGGTTATGCCCCAGTGACAAAAGAATTGCAGTCTATTGAACCAGACCATTTGTGCGGCGACTATGGTTATCCTTATCCTGTAGGTGACGAGAACCACGATTGTATTGTGAATTTTAAAGATTTGGGTGTCATTGCTGAACATTGGCTGGTATGCACAAAGCCAGAATATTAAAGAACGCTGTGTATTACAATATCGCCTGAAATACAAGATACAAGGGTGTGCAACAAAACTTATCTGCCTAAGGCTGTTGCACACGCGTAATAATTCAATAAACAAAAACCCGTTTATCCCGTTAGAAGTAAGATGCCGAAACTGCCTGCCCCGCCTGCCCTGCTCTACTGCTCAATTGTTCTCCTGCTCAAATCCTCTAATTCCTGCCCCCTTTTAACGCGTTAAGATGGGCAAGATATTTGCGGATTTTCAATCAAAAGCGCACATACCTGACTACAAAATCCCAAAAAAATAAAAAAATTTATCTCCTTTTCTATTAACGAGTAACGAGCGACGGGCAACGAGCGACGGCTCATATTTTCAATCAAAAGTGAACATTCGTCTAATTATAGAGGGACGTGTTTTTTTGCAGAAGGCCAAAAAGAAGAAAATGGTGAATATTCAAACAAATAATCATTTATCAATAATCAATAATCATTTGGAAATGTCATCCCGAAACCTGTGTTATGAAAATTTAGGAGTATTAATGGCTAATAAAACACTTTTTTGGTCATTTTATGTAAGCTTTTGTACATTTTATGCATCTTTACGACTAATAAGAACCGTTTTTACCCGGCCAAAAACCTCTATGATCTCTGTTAATCCTGTTATCCTGTCTAATTGTTCTTCGTGCCTTCGTGTTCTTCGTGTCCTTCGTGGTGAAATAATCCCTGAAATCAGTGTTAATCCGTGGTTAATAAACGATTTACGAAGTACGAAAGTTTACGTACGAAAAAATAACCTTTTTATG
>JBARPZ010000461.1:0-4363 GCA_049643445.1 Sedimentisphaerales bacterium | reverse complement strand
CGGTACTTCAAAAACCCGGCATAAGAACCTGGCGGATTGAAACGCCGGATTTGGCTCCTGAATCGAGCTTTTTACGCAGCAAATCAACATCGCCGACCCGCTCAGTGCGAGCTGGGATTCCCGGCTCTATTAGTCTTTTACAAACACGGTCTTTTCATATTATTACGATTTTTCAACTTTTTGAGATTGCTGCAATAAATGGGAGTGTATTTGCGTCCTTATTGAATAGATGTAAGTAGTTGAACTGTAACTTTTTAACCTATTTTTAACCTATTTTGGAGGACTTTATTATGAAAAAGAAGATCTGTTTGGCCCTCATTGCTGTTGTGGTCCTGTCGACAGCCTGGACCGTATTTGCACAGCGCGAAGGAGGGACCACCGGACGTCGCAGCGGAGGTGCCGGGATGTTCATGCTAACTCCCGAACAACGAGAGAAAATGCGGGACATGTCTCAGGAGGAGAGGGAAAAGCTCATGGCCGAGATGCGCGAAAAATGGCAGAACATGTCCGAGGAAGAACAAGAAAAGGCCAGGGCCGCGATGCGTGAAAGATTCGGCGGCAGAGGCCAACGCATGGGGCGTGAAGACCAACTTAAGGCAATTGAAGACGTTGAAAAGCAACTTGCGAGCCTGAAAAAAGGCATTCAGGCCCAACCAACCGAGCGACGGTCATTTCGAGACCTCTCCGAAGAAGAAAGAACCAAATTGAGAGAAGAGTCCACGAAAGCCCGTGAAGAACGAAATAAGGCCTTCAAAGCAATTATAACACAAATTGCCAGGCTCCAGGGCCAAAGACAGCCGGCCGAAGGCGAAGAGCTCCTCATCATCAACACCGGCCAACTAAAGCCGATTCAAGAGCTCGCGGTTAAAGAGAAAGCCAAGGAAACAGCCCAACGTCTCGAAAGGCTGATGAGTGGAGGCAGGAGAGGCTCCTTTGGAGGCAGGACGGGTGACAGACCTCCCGCAACAGGTACTACAGAGCGTCCGCGGCGGCGTTCAACAGAATAGTGGCGCCGAATTTGAAAATCCAGCCAGGGACCGGAGTTTATATTATAAAACTCTGACGGCTGTGTAGTTAATAGTAACGAATTTGAAGTCTTATTTAAGCGACCTGCTCCGGAAACCACCGGGGCAGGTCGTATCACTACCAAGAACATTCAATCTCCAGAAATAGACAGCAAATACGACCAGGATTCGGCGGGCAGGAGAAAAGGCTCCGATTTGCTGGTTTTCGTCCTTGCAAGATGAATCCAGGGGGGTGTATAATACAGTGATGATTTCCGGAGTGGGAAATTAGCTGAATTGTAAATTCTTTACTTGTTTTGGAGGTAAATATTATGAAGAGATATCTATTATTAAGTGTCGTAGCCGGGATGGTTCTTTTGTTGGCCTGGCCTGCCCTGGGACAGCAAGAAGGCAGACGCCCCACCGAAGGCCGTGAAGGCAGGGGAATGTTTCAAGACCTCTCTCCTGAAGAAATGCTTAAATTAAGGGAAAAATGGCCGACGATGTCTCAGGAAGAAAGGGAGCAGTTTAGAAACCAGATGCGCGAGAGAATGGGCGCTCCGCGTCCGGCAACAGGCCGAGAAGGCCAGACGAGAATGACCGACAGGTTTGAAGAGCAAATAGCCCAAATGAGAGCAAAACATCAGGAATTTGTCGGTGAGCTCAAGGCCATTCGCGACCTGGCGGTAAAAGAGAAAGCCAGGCAGACGACCGAGCGGCTCGACAAGCTGATCAACAAACACCAAAAGGAATATGAAGAGACTCTGCAGTCAATGGAACAAAGACGCGACAGATTTGAAAAGATGCGCAAGGAGCGTCCAGACAGAAAACCAGGAGCCGAAGAACTTGAAGCCGGCAAGCCGGCTCCACCGTTTACTCTCAAGAGCTTTGACGGCAAAACTATAAATCTTTCCGGTTACAGGGGTAAAACTGTAGTGCTGGAATGGCTCAACTTCGAGTGCCCGTTTGTCAATTACCACTACGACAAACCAAAAACGATGATAAAGCTGGCAAACAAATACAAGAACAAAAACGTCGTCTGGCTGGCTATAAACAGTACAAGCCATACAACACCGGAGGCGAATAAAGATTTTGCAGAAAAACAGAAGCTCCCGTATCCGTTACTCGATGACAGGCCGGGGCGGGTAGGTCGTGCGTACGGCGCCAAGACAACACCGCACATGTACGTCATAAACCGCAGGGGCCGCATCGTCTATGATGGCGCAATTGATAATGCACCACTTGGTAAGGTGCCAGGAGGACAAGAGCTAATTAACTATGTCGACAAAGCCTTGGCAGAGCTGACCACTGGTAGAAGAGTAAGCACGGGGAATACCGAGCCTTATGGCTGCTCTGTAAAGTACCCTTAACAGGATTATTTTCCGAGAACGACATAAACATAAGCAGCGAACAAGGGCCGGCGGCAATAGGCAACCGGCCCTTTTTTATTGAACTGGTGTGCCGTTAAGCCCTGGGTTCAGTGACCAAAAAGTCATGCTGGGCCCACCCAAAATCTCTGCAGTATTATACCACCTACAATGAGGACCAGGCCTATACCTGTTGAGAACAGAATTGGTTCTCCAACAACAAGTGAAATCAATACGAGGGCAAAAAACGGAACTAAATAGATTAGGTTCGTAACTTGTGCCGTTGTCTTCGATAGTCTTAAAGCCTTCAGCCACACCAAAAAAGTAATCCCCAGCTCAAACAATCCGACGTAAGCAGCTCCGAGAAGGCCGTTGCGATTTGGGATTTTCAGCTCTGAAAAAAGCAGGATTGCCAGGAATATAAAAACGGTCCCGAATGCAAAATTAACAAACAGTCTGACAGCCTCATCATGCTTATCTTTTACGTTATAAATCCAGAATAGCGCCCATACTACCGAACTGCCTGAAGCTAACAACACTCCCACGGTGTTGGTAAACCTGAATCCCAGGACATCTCCCTTTGTTGCGATGACAAAGACGCCGAGAAAGCTGATAATTATAGCAAGAATGCTCCTTAGCTTGATTTTCTGATGCAGTATAGGTATCGACAGCAAAACCAGCATTATCGGCCAAATAAAATTTAAGGTTACGGCCTCCTGGGCCTTCAGTATCGAATATGCCTTAAGCAGGACAGCATAATAAAGGAAAGGATTGAGAAAACCCAAAAGCGCAGAACGCAAATAGTCCCGGCCTGTGAACGCTTTAAGCAATTTCAGTTTATTCAGAAACAGCAAATAAATAAAGAGAAAAACAGACGCTGTTAACGATGCGTAAAATAAAAGAGTCAGAAAATCCACATAGCGCAAGGAAATCTTGAAGGCCGAAGCTATCGTAGACCATAACAAGACCGCAACGCAAGCATAAAGATAAGCCCTTTTTTGTTTTTCCATGTTCAATCGAATTATATGTTTACGCCGACTGCAAGGTAGTCTCCGGCATGTTCTTAAAGACCTAACTTTTCAGATATGCCCTGCATCGCTTTAATAACAGTATCTATGTGCTCGGTCAGTTCGACGCCAAGTTCCTCGGCCCCTCGCTCGATTATTCCCCTGTCCACGCCGGCGGCAAAGGCCTTCTCTTTCCACTTCTTTTGGACCGACCGGACATCGACATCCGCCAGCTTCTTCGATGGTCGAACAAGCGCAACAGCTACAATCAGGCCGGTAAGTTCATCAACGGCGAAAATACATTTCTTCAAAATCGTATCGCGGGTTGTTCCCGTGTGCTCGGCGTGGGCAAGAATCGCCTCCGTCAATTCGTCACTGTGTCCCTGCTCTTTGAGGTACTCAACACCTTTGAAAGGATGGTCCTGGAGGGTTGGGAACTTTTCATAATCGAAGTCGTGAAGAAGCCCGACTATGCCCCACTTCTCCGGGTCCTCTCCGAATTTAGCGGCGTATGCCCGCATCGCCGCCTCAACAGCGTAGGCGTGTTTTCTGAGGTTCTTGTTTTTCGTCCAATCCTCTAAGAGCCGTTCTGCCTGGCTTTTATCCGGCCATCCGTCCATAATGCGACCCCTTATTTCTGTTGTTATTTAAAATAATTCAAGCTGCGATAATGCTACCGCACGAACGCATGGTTTACAACAAAAAAGCAGGCTTCCAACACTCGCATCGGATGAGCTATCCAAAATGTCCACAAACATCACGTCTCTTAACGCAATATGTGAATGTTACCTAATCGCACACGTTTTAAACCCGCCGTCTTTGCCGCTTCAAGGCATACCTCGGCCTGCTTCAAAGAAGTGGCAGGCAAATCCGTCATAAGAAAGTCACCGTGGTACCCAAGAAGGGCATACGGAATGTTGGGATCAAGCTCGGCAATGAAGGACGCTATCGCTTTAACCTCCTGCTCATCGATGTAACCCGGCAC
>JBARPZ010000460.1:0-1502 GCA_049643445.1 Sedimentisphaerales bacterium | reverse complement strand
GTTCATTGTGGGCCTTGTGAAAATTGGGTTTGTTTTGCATAAAAAGGTAGTAAATTGCCAGCAAGTTAAATTGGGCAATATAGGCGGTTTGTTCGGGGGGCGGAGGAGGAGATAGTAGAAAGTGGAGCAGGTGAACAGGTGAAAATATTGCGTCCCCTGCTGCTGGGCCATTGGAGGAGCTTCTCGGGGATCTGCGCTCCGCTACGAGATTGGGTGGTCATTGTTAAGTCCCTCCGAGTTTAGGATACTGTATTCACTTTCTATATGTTAGCGGGGTATTATACAACATGGGAAGTTAGATGTCAAGTGAAATTTTGGTTCACCACCAAGACGCTAAGGCACTAAGAGATTTTGTAGCTATAGGGGGCGCAGATTTTTTTTTGAAGCCGGATTTGGCAGATGAAGTTGTGCAAAGGAAATTAACTGTTGTGGGGTTGTCGGTTTTGGGTATAATGTCGGGATATGAGAAAGCCGTTAGCACATTTGCCGAATACGGCCAAAAACTGCACGAGGTGACAGATAAGATTTGCGTAGCGATAATCGAGAGTTTTGTTTAGTGTACAGATTTCACTACATGGCTATAATTCGCTTAGGATACAAGGAGGCGTTGAATGAGTACCGACAACAATTGTATTTTCTGTAATAGTAAATGCGATGTACATGAAACGCCGAACCATCATCGGCTGAATACGTATAGTTGTGATTATTGCGGAGAATATATTTTATCTAAACGGGGACTAGACGCCGTTCATGATAGTACAGATCCATCACGTAAGTTCAAAATAGCCTGTATCTTGAACGAAAGACGGCTAAAAGGACTGGGCGGTATAGCATTGAGTAATAAGACAGATAAGGTGGACAAGGTTTGTGGCTATCCTCAGGTTTCTGTCGATGATATTTTGGACGAGTTTCCAAAAAAAGCCAGTGATTTTATTATCAGAGCGTTACTCAATTTAAGTAGATTGGTCAAATTGCCATTTGATCGGATTGAACTCAATTTGGAGCCAGTGGGTAAATACAATGTTTTTTCGCAAGAAGGAGAACAAGCCGATTCATTCTTAAGGGAGTTAGATTATCAGGGGTGGATTTCTTCATCTAATGATAGTAATTGTTGGTAATTTTGGGTTTTTACTCTTACAACTAAAACTTGGGAGATGATAGATAATTTAACAGCACATGAAGCTGACAACAAACGTGCTTTTGTTGCTATGTGGTTTGATAAATCAATGGATGATTATTATAAAAATGGCATTAAGAAAGCAATTGAAGATGCTGGTTATAGAGCAGTAAGAATCGACTTGCAGGATTTCACCGAAAAAATCTGTGATGAAATCATTGCCGGAATTAAACGGTGCAAATTCCTTTTATCGGACTTCTCGGGGCAAAGAGGTGGGGTATATTTTGAGGCTGGTTTTGCTAAAGGATTAGGCAGGCCTGTTATCTTCACCGTTAAGAAAGATGATGTTGAAAAATTGCATTTTGACACAAGACAGTACAATCAC
>JBARPZ010000459.1:0-9512 GCA_049643445.1 Sedimentisphaerales bacterium | reverse complement strand
ACACAGATTCCGCGCCTCACGCCGATCTTCTCGAGAATAGGTAGGGTTCGCGCTGCACAAATAATCGGTTGAAACAACATACAAGCAATTGTAATTGTGAAAAAGACTGTAATTTTCTTCATTTTTTCTCCCTTTCAAAAGTTATGGGCAATGCGGTGCATACACCCGGAAAGAATTTTACAGGTTCCAATTCTAAGCTAAAAGCAGATAATTGTCAAAGCTATGTTTGAATGCGAATCGTGGTTATCCCGAAGGCCTTTATGGGTGCTGTGATTGTATGTTCCGTGAAAGTTGCTTTTCCTTTATTTTCCTCCACCAGGTTCGTTTGGTATGCCTGTTGAATGGTCAGATGAGGGATTGTCAGCGTTGTGGTAACATCCTTGCCCTCTGTTTCGATGAGGCGTACGATTATTCCATCTCCATCCTCAGCCCGCTTTAACGTAAGCAGGAAAACATTTGTCTTGTCTACCTGGCAAAAGCTCATTTTGCTGTCAAGCGACCCTTCCCTTTTACCATTTAATTCTACGGGAAAGAGCGGATTACATATCGCCCAGCCGAAATCACGGCAGCGACCTTCTTTCCATCCCCCTTTATGGGTACTTATGGAATAACGGAACAGCATGTCACCCTGCTGGACCGGCTGAAAGTTTGTGCGGAAGTTGCTGTCCAAAACAAATGAGTACATGTAGCCCTTGGTTAGTTCACTCGCCTTGACAAACTCACGTCCGAAATCTGGCGGCGTCACACCGTGATGGGCCTGCGAAACATAGCAGGGCCACAGCCCGCCAAATTCCAAGAGGTGCGAATCGATGCAGGACAATGTTACGCCGCTCTTTCCGTCGGAGACATCCGCCCAGTGCTGTACTGCGTAGTAGTTGGAATTCGAACCGGGGAATTGGTCGCGTAAAGGCTTGATGACTGAGTTGGAGCCTTCGAACCGGAAATCAGGATTGTTAATTTTGAATGGGAAGGCAAAATAAATCTCCAGAAGGGGCGTGGAATCCTTCAAAATCCGATTGGCGAAGTCGATTCTTTTAATCTTCTCATAAAGTATAATCTCCTGGGTAAGCTGCGGACAGCCTGCGCCCTGGCTTGACACTATGAGACTTCCGTAGACAGGCCCGCCTTGTCCCTTTTGAATCACCGCTTTCTTCGGACTTTCCTGCTTGCCGGTTTGCACCCACCGTGCGACGAATTGATTCAGTTTGTGTGGAGCCTTCTTATCGACAAGCTCTCGCGAAAGTTCCTTGTCGTAAATACTTTCTACAGCACCAGTCTTAGGATCGAGTTTAACCTTAAAGAATTGGTTTTCCATGCTGCTTTTATTAACCACAACGCGGCTTGCAGCAGTAGCGGCTTTTTCTATTGGTGAAAGCCGATATGTTTTATAGCCGAGGGAAGGGACATTCGATGCGATGAAGACCAACTCAAAAAGCTCCTTGCTCTCAAATTGCCCTCTGGCATAGTGGTGGGCTGCGTAGGGTACAGGTGCCTGCGGACTTTTCAGTTCGACAATCTGATAGGGCACTTTCTGTCCTGTTTCCACATCAATGAGTTCAAATGGTTCTTTTACATCAAAACGGTTCGCTCTTACAACATCGGTTCTTTGAAAGGAGAGTGAATTGAAGACTACTATGTGCCGTCCCTGTTCCTTTAGCTCAATCTTGTTGGCAATTCTATCGAGACTTCCGGTCAAAATGGGTTCTGTCAGCCCGGCTGCCTTATACGCATAGTGACTTTTCTCGTTCCAGGCCCAGTCTTGTAGTTTCCCTGCCGGATAATCTTTGCCCCACGTGTGCTCGTCATAAAGTAAAACATTATCATAGGCCTGGCGGATTTTGTCGGCTGGGTACGCATAATCACTGGCTAAAGATGCAACAGTGGCAAACTTTTCTGCTGAGTGTAATCTGTCGTGGGTGATGCGATTTATGCTTGTTTGCTTGGCTGTAGAGATAGCACCGACAACATAATCCGTATGAGGCAGCTCACCTCGGAATGTGCGAACATCATCACATTGCTTTTCGAGTGCTTCAAAGAACATCGAGTTTGTCGCTACTATAATTTTAGGGTAAGCCCATCGACTGTTCCATTCTTTCGCAATATGACTTATCTTGACGTCCGGAGGGTAGTTATCCACGCCGTTGTGTATGTAACGAGCAACATCAAACGGTGTACCTTGTTTCTCCATTGCTTCGAGCATACCGGGAAGATTGTCCATTACATACTTATAAGTGTGAGGGCCCGTTACTGCATTAAAGAATCCGTAACTGCCCTGGTAATATACCAGCACAGATTCTCCATCCGGTCCCTGCCAGCGGAATGCGTCAGGTCTGCCGTGCCGCAATATTGCCGACTCATCCCAGAATGTATGTATATCGCTTCTGCCCCACTCGAAATATGTCGGCAGGCCGGCAAAGAAATACTTTACGCCTGCCCCGGCCATAACCGTCGGCAAACCCCAGCTTAGGCCCGGAACGTCGGTAATCGACCCTGTAAGAATTTGCGCACCATATTTTCGCTTCAATCGAAACGATGGATACATCAAACGGATAAGCTGCTCATGGCTGCACAGCGTGTCTATTTCATTGCCAAAAAGCGCCCCAACTTCAATCCTGCCGTTCTTAATATACTTTCCGAGTTTATCAAGCACCTCCTTTGGCCTGTTCTCCATGAAATGCTGTATTGACCATGTCCCCTCAAGCGTATATCTGTACTTCGATTCCTCAGGCCAATCATTCGTTTCTTCGCAGAAACGCAGAACGTTGTCATAGAAGCTGTCATATAAGTTTAGAACATTCTCAATTGTATCCGTATAGCCGAGATCGTGATGTGTGATAGGGACTATATATACTTGCCAATGTCGTTTAGGTTGCCATGTTGACTTACTACGGTTTTGTACCTTCCCCTTTGCCTTGAGGACGAATTCAACCGGTTTCGGTTCAGCTATGTCAGGAATATGGACCTGGAAAGTCGCCTTACCCTTTTTCACCTTGCCAAGAGCCGTGATTTGTTGCTTGCCATCGAGTCTGACGTCCAGGCTGGCTTCCACAGGCTCAGATGTGTTTTCAATGTTGACCTCCACCACCTGCAGCAGGGCGTTTCCCTCTTTTATGAAGAACACGGTTGGTTTAACGGATACCAGACGCAATGTGCCGCCTTCGATAAGCTGAGAATCTTTGGCCTTTCCAGCCTTTGTATTGCTGCACACGATAATTGCAACGAGCAGACTAATGTAGAACACGCAATGGAGTGGTTTTATTTTTCTTTCGGTTTTATGACCGCGCTGATTCATTGTGTCCTCCTTTATAATTGAGACAAGCTGTTCTCAATGTAATAATACCCCCCCCCTCAAATCTACCCGGTAATAGCCTTGTCTTTTCTAATTCGTATGTGTCACTTCCACACCACATAGGATTGGTAATTCGTTCATCGACGAAGGATTCTTGCCTTTCGGAACGAGTTCGATTTCCAGATTGTTTTTAACCTGAATGCCTCCAAACTCGCGCACGACCGCTCGGTGCGAACCTCCGGCTTCCTTCACTACGTCGAAGCCACCAAGGACCGTCTTGCCCTGCAGCTTGATGTCGAATATACGCTTTTTCGCTTGTTCGTTTTCCAACTCCGCAAAATAGAGCCGGACGGTATATTCGGCTGGTTTGTCTTCCTTGCCCAGGAGCGGCAGGACGCAGCGTTTGAGCCCACGTCCACAGGAAGTAAACACCCATGGATTCTCGGTTCCAGCCACGGATTCGGTTTCGCTGTTTCGGCGGATATATTCACCACCCTCGAGGAATTCCGTTTGCAGTTTGAGTGAAAAGCCCATCGCCGCGCGGTCTCCGGGTAGTGCAGGCCGAGGGTACCCAAGCCAGAGTTCTCCGTCTCCGTCCCGCCTGTCGCCTGGTGCGCCTAAGTTGACGGCCAATCGTTGAACGGGCGTGTTGTCTCCGCTGGCACTGTAGATACCCCATCTCTCGTGGTCCGGGCGCGGTTCAAGAGCGAGAGAACAAATTATGGGAAAGAGGCATACGCAGCCGGCGCTGGCTTCGGGTGCGAGGACAAGTCCATCGGCGGGAATCGCGTTAATCCAGCATCCGAGGCGGTGTGCGGCAAAATGACGAATACCGCTGTCATCGCGGAGGTCATAGTAGCTGGTAAAACCTGAACGCATAAAAAGCATTTGTGGACAGGCTGAAATCGCGCCGCAATGGTGGCCCGGCCGCAAGAACTGCCACGGTGTTTGCTCACCAGTCAGTGGGTGGCGCCGCATCTTTTTCTCGCCGGTCTTCAGGTCAAACGCCCAGGGCTCGGCGAAAACCGTGTCGCCGATAATGACAGGACGATGCCGATAGTCGGCGTCCTTGGCCCAGAGCACTTTACCATTCTTGGCCGACAGCCCAACCAGCCGACGACGCGAGAATTCACCTGAAAGAAACTGCCGCCAGTAATGGCCATTCGCATTGGCGCCGCACAGGACCAGTATCCCATCGCGATACATAGCCGTCAGCTCACCGCCGCCTATTCCAATCCTGCTGCAGTCTGTCACATCCACGGGTTTGGCCCAAATCTTGCCTCCCGTCCGGGCGTCGAGGGCAATGGCGAGACGAGAGTCGAGTTTCTTTGCCCTTTGCTCGGCTTTCTTTGCCTCCTCGTCAGTAAGATTTTTTAGACGGGATTTGTCTTGCTCAAGTAACGCCTGCCGCTGCTCGGGTGTCAAAGAACTGTCGATGAAAAAGAACCAGCCATCTCCGACTGTAATAGTCAGGTTGGCAATATTTTTGCCTTCATTGGTCCAGAGGGGCTTTCCATTTTGTGCATCGATGGCGAAAACTGAGCTTGAGACACCTGTTTGTGTTATCGTGCTGCCGTAGAGGATACCGTCGACATAGGCGAGATATCCCCATCTATCGGAGGCACTTTCGAGAGCAGCAGGTACCTGATAGGCTGCGCGGGTCTCGCCGGTTTCGGCGTCGAGCCGCAGGCATTTGTTGCCCACTGCGACGAAGAAACTGTCTGACGAAGCAGCCAGATTGCTGCATTCGGTTTTCTTCAATCTTGTACGCATGGCACCGGGTATGTTGCGCTTCCACAGCAGGACGCCATTGTAAGAATCGTATGCCATCGCTATGTTTTCTCCCTGGATGAATGTCCGTCCGTTGACCGCAAGCGGCGCAGCGGCAGCATCATGGCGATTGACCATCGGCGAGGGCCCGGGCTCACCAAACCACAGCAGCCCAAGCGGCCCGCCAAGGGCCAGGTCATCACTGCAGGCGGTGTTGCCCGGCTCGGCGTATTGATGCGTCCACTTGCCGGCGCCAGGTAACGGGCCGCGCTTCAATGTCGCCCAGAATCCGTTTGTCTCACTTATTCGGCACCGGCCCAATTGCAGCCGCGACAGTGATTGTCGTAACTTTTCTGAATATATATTATTGTTTTTGCCGGGTGCGTTTGAGGGCATACCTAAGCAGATGACACCGCCACAAGGTTTGATGTGCCGCGCAAGTTTTCCAAGCTCGTCAGGAATCTTTCCGTTTAGAAGCAGACTATCGAAAACAATTAGGTTGGCAAAGTAGTTCGAGTATGGCAGCACCGAAAGCTCGCCCTGGTCTATGGTCACCCGTTTGCCATACACGCCGGCCGCATCGAGAGCCAGCCTCGCCGCCCGGACTTTCTCCGCATCGGGTTCCACTCCGATAATCGTCAGTTCTGTGCGTTTTGCGAGTTGATATGCAAGTCGGCCATGTTCTGCACCAATAACAAGACAATACCCTTTTCCAACTCCCGTTTTCATGACAATGGCCTCGGCAGCGGCGTCATAGACTGTAGTGAGTTCGTCTTCAGGATAAGGGGTGACAACTGGAGGGGGGGGCACCAGGGACACGGGGATTTCCCTTTTTGCTATGTTGCCTGAAGCAAAGCAATAAATCTTTCCCTTATCGGTGCTGACATAGAGGCATCCGTTAGCCGCGGCCAGGCCCCGCGCTTTGCCATCGACTGTTGCATCCCAAACGACCTTGCCGTTCTGGCGATTGAAAGCACTTACTTGTCCTTGGCCACCGGCAAAAACACAGTTGGCGGTAACTATCAACTCGCCGTCTGCTGTGCACGGTGCTCGCCACTTGATTGTGGGGGCGATATTTTTACGTCGATGCTGCTCAAGCTGTTCTTCAGAGGTCTTTAGGTCCTGCTGGAGTTTTGTGCGTTTGTCGCCACTTGCTTTTCTGACGGAGCTTCGAAGCCCCTTGATTTTGTATTCCAGAGCATTGCGGCGTGCGCTGGCCTTGGCGTAGGGTGAGCGGTCCATAGCTACAAGTTCCTGTCCTGTTGCCAGATAAGCCATATCGCCCACTACTGCGAGCCGTCGGCCTGGGAACCAGCCAAAGCCCGTCCTGCCCGTCTTCTGGTCGAGGGCCAGTAGGTGATTCTGCGTGCCCGTATATATCTGTTCATCGGCAAGCAGGGCATACGTGCCTCCAATAAGGCCTCCAGCTTGCTCACTACGCCAACCGAGCTTGCGGTTGAAAACTAATTGTCCGGTTTTGCGGTCAAAGCTTTCGGGCAACGACCTGCCGGACGGAATAAATAGCTGAGTATTGCTGGCCAGAAGGTACCCTTGCGGCGAAAGCTCGTTGCGGTTTGCGCTTTCCTGGCTGATGGTATCGTTAGTCCAGATGAGTTTGCCGTCGTCGGCATGGACAGCATAGAGGTAAACGTTTTCATGTGGAAAGAACCCGGCGGCGAAGTAGGCGATACCGTCGTCGATGAGTACTCCGGTTCGAACAGGCCAGCGAGAAATCATGCTGCCGTTTCCGAGAAGTTTTTCGTCGTTTGGGCCGCCTCGCTTTTTCCAGATTAGCTCTCCATCGGAGGCTTTTAGACAATAAACGAAGCCGTCATCCGAGCCGACAAACACTCGGTTTTTCCAGACCATCGGTGCGAGGCGAATGGGACCGCCGGTAAAGAAGGACCATCGCTCTTCGCCCGTTGCCGCGTCGAGGGCGTAGACCTTGTTATCTGACGAAGAACCGAAATAAACCATGTTACCGACTACGGCCACCTGGAAGGCGTCGTCGAAGTCCACCCTGTGCAGTAGTGTGAAACCCTCCCTTGGTCGTTTGGCCGGCCCCGACCAGGCCGGGCGGGGAGGATGGACTGATGTGTAAACCCAATGCGGGACCAGAGGTGTTGCCAGTGACTCGCGTGTACAGCCCGTACGCGCGTTGTCGTGACGATAGGTCGGCCAGTCCGATGCTCTGGCCGTCGTAACAACAAGAAATAGGCTTAAGAATAGGCACAAATTCAATCGAATGGGCTTTGAACTTACCATCTGAGTCCTCCATATCTTCAATTTCTAAGAATTTACTTATATCCTCAATCTGATATATACAGTAAAATCATTGCCTCACTCCGAGGGTAAAACACGCACTCGTGACTGAAAAAAGCAAGTTTTTCAATCTTTAAAAGAGGCTTTTGGTCTGTAAGTATACCAAATTTGACATAGATTACAACAAAATAAGGGCTTATATTTAAGACTGTATTCGTTAACAGTTTATTTGACAAACCATCCCAAATCGTGGATAATAGTACAGGAAATAAGAAATCCAAATTTTGGGAGAAAAAGCGGTGCGTTTAGTTGTAAAACAAAAGAATGGCCAGGCAAGAGAATTTCAATTCACCAAGGGGCCTATTTCCATAGGCAGGGCGGCTAACTGCCAGATTTTTTTGCCCGATAGATCAGTCTCAAAACAGCACGCAATAATCTCTGCCACAGGTGATGGGAAATGGATTGTCGAAGACCAGGGATCGGCAAACAAGTCGTATCTAAATGATGAGGAAATCCATAAAGCTGAGATTAAAACCGGTGATTGTCTTCGTATAACGGATTTTACCATGGAAATCAATATCGAGGATAATATCGGCGCTGACAAACCGATACATTTGGAAGACACATTTCATCTGGAAGCTGCACTTGCAATACCCCCTCACGAGACTGTAGTAAGAAAAACAGGCGCCGGACACGCTCCTGCTATGAGATTAGCAGCTAAAAGATTAATGGATTTTTCGCAGGCTACTGAGGCAATCTGTGAAGCCGACAGTCTTGAAAAATTACTATTTGCCTTAGTAAATACTGCGTTAAAGCAGTTCGATGCACTTCATGTCTGGTGTGCTTTAAGAAAACAGCCGACCGGGGCGATGCCCTATCAGGCAGGTAAAAGCCGAACCGGACAGACAATAGAATTAAGTGAAATAAAACTTCAGGCAAAGATCGCCCAGGCGGTTGAAAAAGGGCAGTTCCTGGTCTTACCACGGGTTTCCGCCCAGGTGGAGGAAGAGGAAGCTATACGCTCTGCATTGATAGCGACAATTATGCGTCCGTCTGGTTGTTATGGAGTGATTTATATTGACAACGCCATGAAAGATAAACATTACAGTCTCAGCGATTTGGATTATCTTATGCTGGTTGCGATGCACACCGCAGCGGTACTCAGAAACTTACTGGACGTGTGAATCAAACCAAATGCGATTTTTACGTTCTCGCCATATTTTCCAACTTATTCACTTGTATTCGCAGTAAAGGTGTCGGCATCGGATTTATAAGTAACCGGTAGCCGACACCATTTCCGAGCCGTCCCTGTCAATGTTTCTTAAGTGTTACGCTAACACCGCCGCCCTGTCCGTAAAAAATTGTTTCCAGGTCGGGATTTGTAGTTACTGCTTTGACGTAGTCCGGTAAGCCGGGTCGTCCGCCGCGCATACTGATATTATGGGCCACAATCAGTCCGCCCGGACGCACAAGTGGCAGCAGCTTTTTGAGGTAATCGGTATAGCCTTCCTTGTCTGCGTCTATGAAAACGACATCGATAGCCCCCTTGAGCTTAGTGACTTCCTTGTGAGCGTCGCCCTCGATAAGCGTGACGAGTTTTTCGACACCGGCCCGTTTGAAATTCTCGCGGGCCAGCGATGCCCGGCGGGCGTCGATTTCATGGGTGGTTAGCTTGCCTCCCGTTTTACGCAGTGCCAGGCAGAACCAAATACCCGAGTATCCGTTGGATGTGCCGATTTCGACAACATGCTTGGCACTGACCGTCTCTGTGAGTAGCCGAAGCAGCCTGCCGTCTTCTATTGGGACGTTCATCATCCCTCTGCGCTGGTTCTTGTCCATATCATCAAGTATGTTCAGGATTTTCTTTTCCGCCTCTGTCTTTGGCATCGGTGAACTTTCTATATCCAGGGCGTCAGTCACACCCGGCATAGGCCGGCCTTGACCGGGCCTCATCGGACGGTCGCCCCTGCCCTGAACTCCGGGGCCAGTAGGACGGTCCCTTCTGCCCATTCCTTCCGGCGGCCCACCTGGCCCTGCCATGCCCATACCTCTTTGCATTCTTTCCCTTCTCTGCTTCATATCAGCGATTAGCTGTCCCATTTTCTCTTTATTATTTTTCTCGTAGGCCTTTGCAAGGTTGTCGAACCACGTGCCAAATCTGTCTTGCATCATCCCAAACTGACCCTGACCG
>JBARPZ010000458.1:0-6605 GCA_049643445.1 Sedimentisphaerales bacterium | reverse complement strand
TGAAATCCAGGTTAAATGGGGTATTTCACAGCACAGGGGGGAATATCGAAAGCACAGAAGTCGTCGCGGTCTTATATTTCCTCATGGTTACTTTTATCGTTTGCCGTGTGGCATGTATTTTGTGTAGTTTGATGTCTGGAGATAGTACGCACTAACGCAGTCGCAACCCAAACGCCACTGCCAATAGCGAATAACACTGCAATTACCACGATAGCAAAGATAACTATTCCCATCATTCAAACTCCAGATTTACTTCTGTCGAGCCAATGTCCCAGGACATACGCCAAAAGTGCTGCCCCAAGGGCTGGAATGATAGCAGGAACATCAATCGCAGAAGGGAAAACAAATTGAAACATTATGGCGACAAGCGTACCGACGGCCATTGATAAGATTGCAGCAAGGGGGCGCGGACGCTTAATCCATAAACCAGCTATAAGAGCAGGAAGAATTGCCGGAGCCCAGATAGTATAGCAGATAAGTAATCCGCTTATGATACTGGGAACAGCTACTGCGCCGGCAGCCGCAACTGCTGCAATAACAATAGTCGCACAGCGGCCAACATTTAGAGCAGTTTCGTCCGGCAGTTCCGTAAACGGTTTAACAATATCCTGGGTAAACGCTACGGCACCGGCGTTCAGGAGTGAATCAAGACTGGACATCACTACGGATACTAACACTACCAACAAAAGCACATAACCACCGGCAGGCATGATCGTTTCAACCAACTTCAACAGGACACGGTCTTCATGTGTACCCGCAGGAACGATAGTCCGGGCTGCAATACCAAGTGCTATCATAACGATGAACCAAACAATGCTAAAGAGGCCTGCTAACATAAAACCATTTCGTGATATGCGTGTCGTTCTGGAGGCCAACGCCCGATTTGCATACGGTGGTATGAGTGTTTCGCCCAACAGGAAGGCCGCCACTAAGCCAACTATCTCAATAAATGATGTGGAATCGAACCCTTCAGCAGTAGCGGTCGAAGCCTGACTGGCAAAAGTCGCTGCACCTCCATCGAGGTGAAATATCAATACCAATAACAGTATAATAGGCAGTAATATTGCGAACGTGGAGAATTGAAATGCGTCGGTTATCACGCTTGCCCGCAATCCTCCGAATGTAGTGTATAACGCTGTAATGCCGACAACTACTATGACGGACGACCAACTCGGAAGTCCAAATACATCATTGATGACAACTCCGCCGGCGCGTGCCATAACTGCAGCGAAGCCTGCGCAAAGTCCAACAGAAATAAAGCCTGCAACAATTTGGCACTTTCGGTCATACTTTTGCCCTATGGCATCACCCAATGTATGACAGTCTTTTAAGGCTCTCAGACGAGGTGCAACGAGCAGTCCGACCAGGATGTTTTGGATTGCATATGCCAATCCGATGCCCAGAAACAGAAAGCCGCTATTGAAGCCCCTGCCGACAAAACCGATTGAAAAACCCGGCCCAACGTAGGTAGCGGCAAGGCTGCCAAATACTAATGCCAATGGAAGTGCCCGCCTGGCGAGTGAAAACTCTGAGAACCGTCGAGCGGCTCGCGCCCGCAGCGCAACAAAGGTGAGTACCAACACGTAGGCTGCAACAACAAAAACTGATAAGACCGTGTGCATTGTTTCGGCCCTGTTTGATATTCTATATTATCATTACAAAAGCTGGATTCTCTGTGATAAAGCCAGCCTGAAGCCAGACACCTATTTTGCATGGTTTTCTGCAAAAAGACGGCAAAATGGAAGCCCGGTTAACTCTTAAAGTCTATTCACGCTTTTCCTGGAACATCTCCTCTTCTAATTCATTGATTGCCGCATTCAATTCAGACTCCGTGCGTATCCATCCAAATCGCGAATCGACAAGAAAGGTTCGATACCACTGAATCAAATTCTTCGCAAAATTTTCATCTTTACAGTATATCCCGAACGATATTTCTCCTGCATGTGAACCGGCTTTGCGAGGTATGTGCGGGAAGGCAAGAAGAACCGACGTCTTGGATAACAGGCACTCTAAGTCAGAGACTTTGCTGTTGTAAATCCGAAGTCTGCCCTGCTCGATTGCCTCAGGAAACTTTCGAAAAAGGAAACGCGCGGCGTTTGAAAATCCCGGCACGCTGAGATTAAGCGCACGGTGCACCCTGATATCCTGGTAATCTTCTACGATTTCATATAAAGAGCTAAGATAGTCACCTACAGGATCTCTTTCGCCTTCAAATAACATACACGTCCAAAGCTCACCGCCAGCTGTATCAAGCTGGTGGCGAAGTATATTTTCACCGGCATTGTAGGTTCGGCTTCGGCTGCTGAGCACCTTGAACAACGGCCCCCCGGTCAGTGTTTTGGCCCAGGACGGCATGTCCCCCGGCTCCGAGTCGGGAGGACAAACACCCAGACGAGTCAGGAGCCTTAGAAACTGCTTCTCTTCTGAGCCATAGAACCTCCTGCCAACAACGCTGCCGACATTGCCGTTACATTCCATGCCATACTTTTTATGGTAACCAAAAGACAGGCAATGTACATCGAAGCCGACCTTAACGAGCATCTGTTCCAGTTCGGAAATCAAATACGCCGCTTGCTTCTCGGGTGCTTTGTCAATCGAGAGGTGAACATTGGGACACAATACTATCGGCCTTTTGCCTATAAGGCCAGACAGCGACGCAAACTCTTCGACAGCCTCTTGAAGTTCCTGTTTGCTGTCGTATAGTTCCATACAGACAAAGACAACAAGAACGTTCCTGAAAACCATCTTTGGTTGCGGAAGTGAGATTGTGGCATCATCTATCCTCGACGAGGGCTCCTTGTCCTCAAAATAGCAGGATGAACACTGGTGACAATCCAAAATCATATCGACTTCTAAGTCCTTTTTTCGATTTGGTCAATGGACCTCGCTCCGGTACTGCGTCTGCCCCGTGACGACGCTCTGGCTCTTTTCATTCGCGATGAAATCCTGGCATCGACACGGGATATGAACAGACCCACATTTGGGGTCGCAGCCTTGTCAGCGAACGCAACGCCGTTAAGAACCCGCGTGACCTCAGCGGCATCCTGAAACTGCCGAGAAGAAGCTATCCTCTGGGCTTCCTCACGCTCAAGTGATTTCAGAAAAGACGGTACACAACCATCACGCAAGGCCCCCGCGTAGTCAACCAGTAATTCCTGGATTTCTCGGTTTGTATCAGTCATTTTATATTCCTCCTTTAGAGGTTTCCATTTTGCAGCTTATTGCAAAAAGGGCTCTTGAAAACATGAAATCATTCTTCATCACGGTAATCCCCCAGCATCTTTTTAAGTTTTAGTATAGTTCTAAATATCAGCATTTTGACTGCCCCGACCGTAGTCTTGAACTCATTTGCGATTGCTCTGTTAGAAAAACCTGCCATCCAAAGCTCTATAGCTCTTCGCTCCCGTGCCTTGAGTTTATTTAACGTCAGGCGAAGGTTCTGCTTAAGCTCAGATTGCGACATCATCTCAAGAACATCTAATTCAGGGGCAATAAGATTCTTCATGTCTCTCTGCGATAAAGATAAATGTCGGTTTATTCTACTGTAAACCTGCCTCAGGCGTTTCCGCATATAGTACAGGTATACAGTCTTTAGCAGTTGTTTTTCGCTTTTAACATTACACAAACGGTCCGGATTTTCCCAAATATCGGCATAAACATCTTCTAAAACGTCCTCACATTCAACTTCATTACCCAGGTAGCGATACAAGTACCTGATGAAGGTCTCAAATGTAGCTCGTACAAAAGGCTCCATTGCCCGGCGACGCCGTTCGATATCCGGGTCCTTGAGTCCTTTCAGAGCGTTACGCAGCCGCCTATTCATCAGGCCTCTTACTTCTGCTTGCATACTCTATTCCGGCCTCGTTATCCTGAAACAGCTATCTTATGAAGCCCCTGCCTCTATATATTAAAGGCACAAACCTGAGACTTCGTAACGAGTATTGTACTGCAAACCTACCTTTTATTCAACAATCAAGCTCTGAAAACTAATATAGGGGATAAAACTCTCAAATCCCTTATAATCGGCACAGAATCGTCGCTGGTCAGCTAAAAGCCGTACACCGGCCGGAGCTGGTCTTCGGTTGGCAGGGCGGCGTAATACTCACCTCTTGTGCCAACATATCCAATGCCTTGCTTCCTCAGCGGTACCTGTACAATAGAACCGTTGCTGTTGGTAACTTTCACCATAACGGTGTTCATTTCCTGACGCAAGCCAGCTCTTTCTGCCTGTGCTTTTTCCTTATCACCCTCATTGCCCAGCAAATAACCGGCGGTTCCACCTACAGCCGCCCCAATGAGGGTTGCTTCTGTATCACCACCTGCCAATTGACCAATGCCGGCGCCAGCCAGGGCACCGATAGCAGTACCGGTTTGTGCATCGTTCTGACAGCCGATAATGAACATTGAGCCCATACTTACTGCAACTATCACCATGATTGTAACTAAATTTTTAACCATTTTTATGTCTCCTTTTTTTAAAAATGTATTTTCAGAATACATCTCTGCATTACCAACAAGCTTGTTCCGGCTCAAGGTCGCACTCGAGCCAGTTGCCGGCCATTATAGTAAAATCGATGAAGTTAACTTTGCAATCCCCGTCAATATCACCAGGGATCCAGGATGTACACTGCGCTACCTCGGGGCCGCTAAGTATTACTGCATATATATTCCAGTATTCGTTTCGATTGTCCTGCCAGACAACAATATTTCCACTTATAGCAGGATTCTCCTGGTCGTTCGGATTATTGGTTATTTGAAACTCCTGTCGCGTTGTGAGATTGTAGCCGTATATGTCCCAGTTATCATTTCGATAGTCCTGCCAGACGATTATGTTCCCATCAATGTCGGGATTTATCTGCCACGAAATGTCGGTAGTAATCGCAAGCTCAACAGGATTGCCAGGCTCGGAAATATCGGCAGCGTAAATATCCCAGTCTCCAAAGAAGTCGTCCTGCCAAACTATTGTATTGCCATAGATGGCCGGTTTTCTCTGGTCGTATTCGACAAGTGAAACGGGAAACTCCGCCGGTTTGTTCCTTTGCCAGATGTCAGCAGCGAACAGGTCCCAGTCGCCAAGAAAGTCGTCATGCCAGACAACAGTGTTCCTATAGAGAGCAGGGGCACACTGGTTATAATCATACGTAGCTATAAAAAATTCTGCAGGATTGTTCGGATCAGTAATATCAGCACCCAAAACGTCCCAGTCACCTAAATAGTCATCCTGCCAGATAACGATATTGCCATGAACCGCGGGAGCTATCTCATTAATATCGACATACTCTGAAACGGGATAATACTGTGGGGCATTTTGATCAGTAATATCGGCTGCCCAAATATCCCAGTCCGTCTCAACATAACTTTGCCAAACCACGGTGTCTTCGTAAATAGACGGTGCCAGCTGGTAATCGACATCGTCATCGATTACAAAAACGAAAGGATTGAGAGAGTCGGTTATATCGGCTCCGTAAATGTCAAAGTCCTCTTCCACAAATTGCTCCCAGACTATAACATTTCCATAAATATCAGGGGCGTACTGGTCGTCCTCTGTTGCATAGATGGGAAATTCCTGCCAATCGCCGGCCAGCACGTCAGAAACCTGAGTAACTGTAACAAATATGGCGGCAATACAGGTTATCAATTTCCCTTTTCTCATCGTTCTTTTCTCTGCTAACATCAACTTTTTATTTCAGCCTTGTCAGCGTCCTGGATTCTCATTTTCTCCAAAAGGTTAAGCAATACTGTTGCAGCAGGTGCATTCTCCAGGTCGAGGGTCGCAAGCCGCAAAGGCTCAACAGCATCATCGAGTTCACCGATTCCGAGCAGGTTATAACCCAGAAGAAGCTGCAGGTCTGAGTCGAAGCTGTAGAGTTCGGCTTTTTCAGCCAGCCGGTTCATTTGCTCGAAGAGAACATCGTCTTTCGAATACAACCCGCGAGGATAAAAGATACCTTCCTCTTCGGGTGATACTTTCGCCAGAGCTGCTCGAAGGACCTCAGCAGCTTCTGTATATCTTTCACCGGCAAAAAGCGCCTGACAGTATGCAAAGGGAAGTATCATATCATCAGGTGCAAGCTCCATTGCCTGGGCAAACAACTCGGCGGCACTGTCGTAATTATTGAGCTCGAAAGCCCCGATAGCATCTTCGAAGTAGCGGTCCGCCAGCGTCGGCTCGGCCGGTTCTAAGGCCTGCTGCGCCATCTTTTCGCGAATGTCTGCAAAAGTCGTGTGGTCAACAACACCGACATCGTATGCCGAACCGTCGGCTGCAACTACAGGAGTGTCATCGTAGTAGTTATAGGTGTAGTAATTATATGTATCTCCTCCTACTTCGCGAGCTATAGGATAGTAGCCGTACCAACGGTAAGGGTGGCAGCCATACCAGTAATAACGGCTATAGCAGTAATCTGAGGGCCAGTATCCACCAAGGCTGACAAAGACGTATCTTCTGTGGTAGTACGGATAGAAATGCCGAAACGTGTAGTGCGAGCCCCAGCTATAGTTCAACATAAAATGAAATCCCGGCCAGCTCGTTCTGCGGTGTACTCGGTCATGGTAGTCAACGTATACATGCTCGCGGTGTCGAACATCTCTTACAACATGGTTTC
>JBARPZ010000457.1:0-2689 GCA_049643445.1 Sedimentisphaerales bacterium | reverse complement strand
GAGGTTACAAACAGCTATGGATGCTGAAATCGTATCTTGATGACTTGGAAAAAGACAGAGCACTTGCGGAAAAACGAAAGGCAGGCTAAGATAGAAAAAATGGAACCGTTACCAACCTTCAACTACGGTTGGGACATAATCTTTTTTCACGATGTAGCGGTAGCTATATCTCTTTTAGTCCCGCATCATCCTTGCCTGCGTGTATTTATCCTGATGTTTTCCAAGACTTCATTGATTTGTTTCAGATCGAAAGCTTCCGGATCAAAACTGCCACCAACCCACTCAATATAGCTCTTGTGCTCTTCATGCTTTGGATCAGCGATAGCCTCCAGGAATTCTTCGTAACCCCAGGGCCCGCCAACATCTTCAGGAGGACAACATCTCTGACCTTCAAGACAAATGGGATATTTAACATTTGGGTCAGGTGGTAGTTGCTTTTCCACCACTATTTCATGCTCCCAATTGTCGCCAAAATCATACCGATACAGAAAGCCATTACCTGGTTTAACCAACTGACAAAGTTTGTAACTGCTCTCATTCTTTAATTTCATTTCAGGTACATCATCGTATTCGGGTACAGGGACACCATAACTAACCTTGTCTATTTCAAATTCGTGCAGATGACAGTCCGCCCAGCCAAACATGACTCCTTGAATATAGTCATGCAGGCCGTATAGGGTGATATTTTCTCTTACTTGGAACCTTCTCCATATAGCGGGCTCAATATTCAGCAGAACAGTTTTAAGCTGATATATGGGCGTGTTTGGGTTATATCGTTTTTTCGCCATGGTTATAAAATCTCAAAATTAATATGTATATGTTGATTCACAGCAGACATAAAGCCTCGGATGGCTATTGTATCAGATTGAATAAAACTTTCAATTTCCAGGCGAAGCCGGGCTTTTGTGAAGTTTCCTTTTTGCGGCTTTCTCTTGTCGCTTTTGGTACATTTCGTGAATCCAGTCTTTAACAGGTGATTTCCATTGCTCGCTCTTTGAAGGAATATTTTTGATGAGGCTTCGAGGATTCAGTCCCATTTCTTTAGCCATCCGGATATCTTCATTGTTTAGACGACATCTACGTTTAGCTTCAATCCACAGCATGTCTTTTTTGTTCTTTGGTTGTTTCTTTTTATTGGGCATGGTTAGCAGGCTACACCATTTCAAGGAATTTTGCAAGATTCTGGTTGCCTTTGACCACACTTAAATTTTGCGTGTGGTCTAAAAAATCGGGAAATGCTGTGACAACTTTTGAAGTAGAGTTTTGTCTTCATTATTTGTGATAATGCGGTCACGCAGTTGTGCACATTATTCATGATAATGAGACCATAATTTATGAACTTTGATACATTTAGCATGAAATTTAATTCTCGGTCGAGTAATCAGCGCAATAACATTAATGCCTTCCAAATTGTTCAAAACAGTGTTTGACTTAATCTGTATTTCTGCTAAAATCTGCTCAGCAACTGCGAATGAATTTGATTTCGGTTGCTTTTTGGCAAATAATTAGATTAGCGGTTGAGTTTGTAAGTCAATAACGTTATTGAAAACATTATGGAAGTGTTATAATGAGTAACAAAAAAGCACTTGTTACAGGTATAACTGGTCAGGATGGTAGTTACCTCGCGGAATTTCTGCTGAACAAGGATTACGAAATTCATGGTATAATTCGCCGATCGAGCTCTTTTAATACACAGAGAATCGACCATCTCTATTCCGATCCACATCAGCCAGAGACACGTTTATTTCTCCATTACGGTGATTTAACTGATGGCACTGGTCTAAGGGAGATTTTAAGTCGCGTCCAGCCTGATGAAGTCTACAATCTTGGTGCGCAATCACATGTACGTGTGAGTTTCGACCAGCCGGTTTATACCGCACAAACAGATGCGGTGGGTACGATTAGAATTCTTGAGGCTATTCGCGACACAGGTCTGAGTACGAAATTTTACCAGGCCTCTTCCAGTGAAATGTATGGAAAGGTTGCTCAAGTCCCTCAAACGGAAAGCACACCCTTGTATATTATATTGCAGGTGATATTGTAATACGTAGTGTTCTTTAACAAGAGTATCGTTCGGGCATGGTCGTGGGTCGAGACCCACGACCATGCGGCGGCGTCGAGATCGTCCCACCCTCGGGTATTAACAGCCCGCATGGTAGCTTGATCCGGCAGCCGTCACCTTCTCAGAAGTCCGAACAGTCGCCTGGGACAAAACAAAGATGTGCAGTTGCCCAATGACGCCGACGGTATCAGCAAGTGTGTGCAACTTTGCCGGGAAGCAAAGCCGGAGCTGATCGTCATGGAAGCTACCGGAGGTTATGAAGGGCTTTTGGCCGGCCATCTACAGGCTGAAGGGTTTGCGGTTGCCGTGGTCAATCCAAGGCGTATCAGGGATTTTGCCAGGGCCGTGGGGCAGATCGCAAAAACAGACAAACTGGATGCACGAATAATTGCACAGTTTGCCGACACATTGGAACCGATGCCGCAGGAAAGGATCGACGATAACTCTCGTAAGTTAAAGGCGTTGGTGGCACGCAGGAAACAGCTTTTGGGGATGCGTGCTGCCGAAAGTAATCGAATGGAACATGCGATTGACAAGGAAGTCAAACGCAGTATCGAGGCCATCGTTAAAGTGATTGAATCGCAGATAAATAAGATTGACAGGCAAATCGACGACTGGATTCAAAAG
>JBARPZ010000456.1:0-1950 GCA_049643445.1 Sedimentisphaerales bacterium | reverse complement strand
TGAGCAGACAACAGGAGTATAAGGCCAGGGTCCTAATCTGTGCGACAGGTTGCCGGGCGTTGGGAGCCCAGGGTGTCGCGGCAAAATTCAGAGAAAGGTTGCAGAGTCTTTCTCTTGAAAAGCAAGTCCCTGTTGTCGAGACCGGCTGTATCGGGATGTGTGCCCGCGCACCGGTTATGCTGATTGAGCCTTATGAATACCTCTATGGCGGAGTCAGCAGCGAAGATGTTGATGAGATAATTTCGACGACAATACAAAAGGGGCAGGCAGTTGAGCGCCTGGCGGTAATTCAGGACGGCAAACCTGCGCCAATGATAAAGGACATTGATTTTTACAAAAAGCAAACAAGACTCGTACTGGAAAACTGCGGCCGAATCGACCCAAGGAAAATTGAAGATGCAATCGAACGCGGAGCATATCTTTCGACAATGCAGGCAATAACACAGAAAAAGCCACAAAAGATTATAGACGAGATGACAGAGTCCGGTCTGAGAGGTCGTGGTGGGGCCGGTTTTCCAACGGGTGTGAAGTGGAATTTCTGCCGAAAGTCGGAGGGCCAGGGAAAATATCTTATCTGTAACGCCGACGAGGGTGACCCGGGCGCGTTTATGGACAGGGCGCTGTTGGAAGGTGACCCGCACAGAGTTATCGAGGGAATGATTGTGGCCGCCTATGCCATCGGCGCCGGCCAGGGATTCATATATGTTCGGGCGGAGTACCCCATCGCGGTCGAGCATATTAATATTGCGCTTGAGCAGGCACGTACTCTTGGACTTTTGGGCAACAATATAGCGGGGTCGGGCTTTGGTTTTGACATAGAGGTCCGTATGGGCGCCGGGGCGTTTGTCTGCGGCGAAGAAACTGCACTTATCGCATCGCTTGAGGGCAAGCGTGGAATGCCAAACACTCGGCCGCCGTTTCCCGCACAAAAGGGCTACATGGGCAAACCCACAAATATCAACAATGTCGAGACTTTTGCCAATGTGCCGCTGGTGATGAAACATGGTGTGGATTGGTATAAGCAGAGAGGCACGGAGAAGAGCAAGGGGACAAAGATATTTGCACTTGCAGGCAGGGTCAATAATACCGGGCTGGTGGAAGTGCCGATGGGAGCCACCCTGCGTGAAATCGTTTTCGACATTGGGGGCGGGATTCCGAAGGGACGCAAGTTCAAGGCCGCTCAAATGGGCGGGCCATCAGGAGGCTGCATACCTGCACAATATCTCGACAGTGAAATTGACTATGACAGTGTACAGCAGATAGGCGCGATAATGGGTTCCGGCGGCCTTGTCGTGATGGATGAAAATACCTGTATGGTTGATGTGGCCCGGTATTTTCTGGAATTCGTCCAGTCTGAGTCCTGTGGCAAGTGTACGCCGTGCAGGGTGGGTACTAAGAAGATGCTTCGGATGCTTGAAGCCATCAGCCGCGGTGAAGCCAAAATAGAAGACCTTGATTACCTCGAACATCTGGCCGAACATGTCAAAGAGGCGTCACTTTGCGGCCTTGGACAAACAGCCCCGAATCCCGTTCTTTCCACATTGCGTCATTTCCGGGAGGAGTACGTGGAGCATATTGTACTCAAGACCTGCCGGGCGGCGGTATGTGAAGGCCTTGTAAGGGCGTCGTGCCAGCATGCATGTCCGGCGGGTGTGAATGTTCCGGAATATCTGGCGCTTGCCGCTGAAGGCAAGCTCAATGAGGCGGCAAATATAATTCGGCGTCGCAATCCTTTCATTTCTGTTTGTGGTCGTGTCTGCGACCATCCATGCGAGCAAAGGTGCCGTCGAAGTGAAATCGACCGTCCACTTGCGATACGGGCTTTGAAGCGTTACATCGCCGACAACATGGACGACTATGCGACTCTCATGGCACGTCGTGTCGAAAAGTCTCCTGAAGTGGCGATTATAGGCAGTGGGCCTGCAGGTCTTAGCTGTGGGTACTTTTTGG
>JBARPZ010000455.1:0-3403 GCA_049643445.1 Sedimentisphaerales bacterium | reverse complement strand
TTTCTTTGGTTCCTTCTCGTTAGGCAACCTCTAATCCCCAATAAAACACTTGTTTTCGCAGATAATAACGTGTAAATTGACAATTGGCAACTGAATATTAAAAACGAAGATAATAGTCAATGGAGCAGGAATTTGGCTGCAAATCAAAATATTGAAGAAGGTTTGGAATTTACTCCGAAATTCGATGAGAACGGCCTGATACCGGCTATCGCCCAGGACGCAAAGACAGGCCAGGTCCTGATGGTCGCCTATATGACTCGGGCGGCACTGGATGCGACAATTCAAACCGGCTGCGCTACATACTTCAGCAGGTCGCGGCAGAAATTATGGAAGAAAGGCGAGGAAAGCGGGCACGTTCAAAAAGTAGAACAAATACTCGTGGATTGCGACCAGGATTGCATTATCCTCAAAGTAAACGTCGACGCCGGCCAATGTCACGTCGGCTACCAATCCTGCTTTTACAGGGCATTGAAGCCCGGCAGCGACAAAGACCTGGAAAATATCGCAGAAAAGGTCTTTGACCCCAAAAAAGCTTACAAAACATAAGGCAAACCAAAACACTACGCCCCGCCCCAATGCCGATCGCCTGACGATATTATGTGCCTATAAAGCACCGCGTACAATCAGGCTTGGCTGGCTTTTATGAGGCAGAATCCGCAAGCAACAGTCGAGCAGATTCACGCATTTGCAAAGTATGCTTCAGCGACTATAATGCAATGTCCGACGTTTATTCCTTAGGAGGACAAAGGCAATGAAGACTAAGTTCTATGAATTCTCTAACAGTTGTGAGACAAAATGGTATACTGGGCATGTGCTAACGGAAATAGACAGAAGCTTTCTCGATAAGGGGATGCGGGGCTTTAGTGATGCTATTCGTGTGAGCATTATTGGAGGCACTATCCCGGGAGATTTCTTGTGGAACTCCTTGTGTATCCTGATCGTTTCCTGCAAAGTCTTAGAAGTGTGGGAGCAGTTTGGCGGATTCGAGACCTTCCCGGTAGTAATCGAGCAGAATCCGTCGCCTGCAGAATACACTGGCGTGGCTTTTCTCGGACGAGGGGGGCCATTCGATCCGGTGAGATCCAGGGTTGTTTACAGCAAGTGTCTGAACGAGGAAGGCAAGCCTGCCATAATGAAAATAGATGGTTTCTACTTCGATGAGAGCCAGTGGGACGGGAGTGACTTGTTCACACTTGACGAGTTCCCTTGTGTCAAGATTGTTACGGAACGAGTTGTAGAGGCAATGAGGAAAGCGAAAGTAACGCATTGCCATTACGTGCCTTTAGAGGAATCTGGATATGGGTACAAGAAATAACATTAAGGCCAAGTTCATCTGCCTATGATGTGGCTCCTGAAATTTATCGAATAGACAAGGCTGCATTGATGTACTCGACCGCGTAGTCGAAACCATCGAGGAGCTAGCCCGATTTCTGGCGAACGCGCGAAAGAGGTAGGGAAACATGATAGAAACGGTTGAGACATATCATCTGCATTTGGCCAGGTCTAAAAGAGCCAACAACCCTCCACGCATACCTATACTGCCTAAACGACCCAATCAATAGATGGTAACTGGAAAAATCAGTAGCTAAAGCAGCCTGCATTATCGGCAGTGAGTGCTTGAATGATAGAAAAGGTTTATGTTACGTAAGATTTCTGAACGTTTGTCAGCTTTGCCCAAAAGACTATTCGTCCACGCTCTTAACCACAACACGCCGCAGTGTTTATATTCTTTGAACCGAAATGGGCCGATCTTTTGATTCCAAACATGGTTAATCTTGAAGCCCAACACAATATCTCACGCCGGATATTGCAGAGAAGACAGGCCCAACTCGCAAAGCTCGGATTATAGCCAATCACCAACTGGTATTTGCTCTACTGCATGACGCAAGACAGGATCAACATTGGTATATACCTTATTTGTAAGATGAGGCGAAGAATGTTCCAACAACTTCTGAGTAACAGCAGTAGATATGCCATTCTGAGCAAGCATAGAGCCGAAGGTCTTTCGCAGATCGTGGAATTTTAAGTTTGTCAACCCTGCTTTTTTACAAATCTTTCTCCATCGCTTGTGGCTGAAATTATCGGTAAATAATTTCTCCTGCCCAACATCTAAGCTACAAACGTATTTTGAAAGCTCTGCCATGACTTCTGCTGACACAGGACGTGAGCCCATACTCTTTCTGGTCTTCTTGCTCGCTGTAGAAATATAGTTGTTCGTGAAATCGATGTCGCTAATTTTTAACGATTCAATATCACCTCGCCTAAGGCCCGTGCCTAAGGCTAATAAGACCCTCATCTTCATTGACCGATAAGGCTCAGTAGCTGTCAATAGCTTTTTTATCTGAATGTCGTTCAGCGATTTAACCGGCCTTTCGTCTTCTTTCAATTCTCTAATTTTTATGGTTCCATTTAAGTATCGTTTTTCTCGGCACCAATTGATAAATGTTCTCAAATTTCTGATGTCTTTGTTGAGCGTTGTCCGTTTTATTTCGCTGCCTCTTTGGAGAATGAACTTATCAATGCTATTTTGTGCAATCTGTTTTGAAGTGCATTTTCCTATCAATCGTTCAAAGTGCCGTAGTGTAAGAGCAATTTCATAAAGCGTAGCTTCCGTGACTCCCTGCACTTTTTTTGGCTTCCCTGTATTCTCCGACCATCTGCGTCCAACCTATAGTCACAATCCCTGTAAATACATCAGAGTTGATTTGGCTATACTTTAACTGGCAATAATGTTCAGCCAGTTTCCTAGTCGGTAAAGCCTTTGCTTTTCGCTTGCCGCTTTCATACCAGCCAACCCACCAACCTCTGACACTTTTTCTTTTGTAGACCCAAACCTTTTTCATAATATCCATTCTATCGTAATTATAGAGGGCTGAATCAAGGCAAAAAGAAGGCTGTGATTCGAGCAAATTGGTAACAAAATGGTGACATGCACAAAGGTGTTAGAATTAAACAAAATGTAAAGCTATATCTTATAAAAAGTTATGTTATAGAGGCGTTTTCTTGTATTAGTATGTTCAATCCGTTGACCATCTTTTCTTTCAATTGGTCTTAAAATCTGCTCACACCTTTCTTTCGGTTAACCGCTCTTCAATAGCTGCTAGCCGCTTATCTAAATCCTCAATTTCTTTGTGCTGGGTGATACAAATTCTAATCCGTTTAAGACCACCCTTGCCGAGGCACTCTGGCCCTTTCCCCTAAAGGCTCTGTAAAATTTGGCATTAGTCCTCGCTTCCGCGGTGATGGCAAAAAAAGCACTTTTTTTCATCTTTTTCTTGTATTCTGTTTGGAAATCTGTTAATATGCCTGTATGTTTGCCGGTAGGCAAACGTAAACCGCCAGTAGGCAACGGATATAGCGGAGAACCGCAAGTCGTAAGCTGCAGCGCAGCAAGGACATAGGG
>JBARPZ010000454.1:0-4494 GCA_049643445.1 Sedimentisphaerales bacterium | reverse complement strand
AAAGCTTATCTATCCTGCGCACTCTAACAAAATGTTAAAATAAAAACATGACATATTTCTGCTCATTTTTGCAAAGAAGTGCGCACTTTTGATTACTTTTGTCAAACTTTGGCGAATAACTGGAAATTTTTGCACGTTTGTTTCACTACCCTTATTCCGAACAATCCGAATATTCTACCCACATTACCAGAAAGTCGATGATTTGTATACAAAAACCATCACTATGGGCAATCTATACAAGGTAGGCAATCACAAATAGCAGCAATAAACAAAAATTTCCTGATTTTCCTCAAATCACAACATTTTCATTTTTGATGCCTGTTAATATAGGAAAGAAATTTTTGTGATGTTAACAGTTGTTCATTGTCTATTCAGCAGTGGATGGTACGTCCGGTTTCGCCGTTATCAAAACTGCGCTGCAATCTCCTCCGTAGTTTTCTGACGTCTTTTCTTCCGGCGTTTTAGGGTCCTCCGCTCATAGTGGTCGGATGGTGTATCATTCGAAGCTACTTGTAGTGCTTCGAAAGCTGTGGTGGCAAACAAATCAGCCCCTATCTCCTCCCAGAGTCCCTCCGCTCGATTGAAAACTCCGCCGGACAGCATTATACGCATTTCCGGCCATGCGTTTACTTCTTTTATAATATCTATAAGCTGGCGAATGTTGGGTGCTTGTTTTGGGGTACTGCCGTATATTAGAAGAACGTCAGGAGCGTATTCGTTTACGAAAGAAAGGATATCATCGTTATTTAGTCCGCCGCCGAGGAACCTAACTTGCCAACCGGCACTTTCGAACAGGTCGGCAGTCATTTGAGCACCGAGTTCCTGAAGTTCGTTCTGAGTACAGCAGATGGCTATCTTTTGGTTATTGATTGGCCGGCGAGGCAGTTTGTTCTGAAGCTGATCGACAATAGTGCGATTGATCCTGGTAGCCAAATGCTCTTGAGTCGGCGTGATTCTGTCTGAGCGTAGCAGCTGCTCGATTTCAGCCATCATGGGCCATATTACGTCTATGTAAACCGAATTAGCCGGCGTACCGCTCTGCAGGGTTTCTTCTATAACGGCTCGGCAGCCGTTTCTATCCCCTTTGAGTAAATTGTCTAAATATCGCTCCAAAATGCCATTTTTTATCATAGTTTTAACCCGTTCTTTTACCAGCATGTTAATATTGCCTATTCTGCCAATTCTTACAACGAAAAACTAAATAAATGTTAATATAGGTAACATTGCCATAATCCATATAGATATCGGAGGATATTTACTATAAACTTTAGTTAAAATAGGCAACGCGGTGTATGCCAATAGACAATTGCCCACTTTTCCATATTTATCCTAACTGCTTTTTCGATATATACTTATGTATATAAAATCATATTCATATATGAAAACGTAGATTTTCTATCAAAAACGCCGTTATTGGGTTGTATTTTTGAATAATATTTTGGAGTGAGAGTTTACTTATTAGCACATGAGACAGAGTGAATGTGACAAAGAACAAAAGGCAGACAAGATAAGACAGCAAAAAGTCGATATAAGTTTGAAGAAGGATGACACAAAACAGGGAAGAGAATCGGTGGATCGTGTCATATTGACAGGGGGTTTTTTATCAAATGATATTTGAATATTTAATATCGATAATTTATTATTTCGTAGTTTAGATTTAGCAACGTGTGGTGTTTACTGTAAAGATTCCATTTCAATCACGGAATAACAAGGGGGAAGGCTTTTCAATTGACTATTTTCTTTCTGCCATTTACTATTGAAATACAATTTGGGATTAATCTTGAGAATAGTATTTTGGAGTGAACAACTATGATTGAGATAGTGGGATCCAAAGCTATGGCTGGCTTCAACAACGCAGGGCGGTTTGCAAGATTTGTCTGGCAGACTGTGATCGCATCAGCACGGAGCTGCGCCAGGACCAGGACATATCCCTTGATTTGGGCGCAGATGAATAGCATCGGCGTTCGTAGTGTGCCGATCGTAATGATAACGGGAGCGTTCGTTGGGATGATACTGGCGGTTCAGGCTTACGACCAGCTTGCGAGTATGGGGCTTGAAGAGCGACTGGGCGTTTTGATTAATGTCTCAGTTGTTAAGGAATTAGGGCCTGTGCTTGCAGCGGTCATGCTGGCAGGGCGTGTCGGAGGGGCTTTGACGGCTGAACTGGGGACGATGAATGTTACCGAGCAGATTGATGCTGTCAGAAGTATGGGGACCGACCCGATTCGGTATCTTGTTGCACCGCGCGTAATAGCGTGCCTGCTGCTTACGCCTGCATTGATTATCTATGCGGATTTATTAGGTATTTTGGGAGGGTATTTTGTAGGAGTCATTCAGTTCAAGATTAATAGCTGGGCGTATTGGAGCTTTAGTGCATCTGGTGTAGAACTATGGGATGTGGCTGTTGGTGTGATAAAGGGCTTTTTCTTCGGAGCAGCTATTGCGGTGATTAGTTGTTATAAGGGCTTTACTTGCAAGGAAGGTGCGCACGGCGTTGGACAGGCCTGCACGGAGGCGTTTGTGGCCAGCTTTATTTCGATACTAGCGCTGGATTATGCGTTGGCGGTGATTTTCAAAGCGCTCTACAGTACATTTTGGCCAATTAGAAGTCTGGTTTGATAATGACGCATAGAAAAAAACGCAAAGTAAAAAATGACGATGAGAATAACGACTCGTCCCTAAATGACGGGGATGCTATTATTGTCCTAAAGGACCTTACGAAAAAGTTCAGTGACAATGTTGTTCTCGATAATATTTCCCTGACGGTAGAGAAAGGTAGGACGACCGTTATTATTGGGCCCAGCGGATGTGGTAAAACTGTCCTGATAAAACATTTGATATTGTTGCTGCGACCGAGTTCAGGTGAGGTATATTTTAAGGGTCGGCGCATCGATAACATGAATGAGATCGAATTAAACAAAATGCGTATCCGTTTCGGTTTTCTTTTCCAGGGAGGAGCGTTGTTTGATAGTCTTAGCGTTGCAGATAATATAACGTTTCCGATACGCCAGCATTTTAAGATGAAGCATTGGAATCAGTATGATGAGCTTGTAAAGAATAAGCTGTCTATGGTTGGACTTGAGGGTTTTCAGAGTTTTTATCCTTCTAATCTTTCGGGTGGACAGCGCAAGAGGGTGGCATTGGCAAGGGCCATTGCATTAAATCCTGAAGTAATTTTATATGACGAACCGACTACGGGGCTGGATCCTATTCGTTCGGATGTTATAAATGAGCTTATTTTAAAGCTGCAAAGAGAACTTGGCGTCACAAGTGTTGTTGTTACACACGATATGACAAGCGCCTACAAGATAGCCGACCGTATCATTATGCTGCATAACGGCAAGATTATTGCCGATGGCGATGCCAAACATATTCGAAGTCATCCACATCCTGTCGTTCAGCAATTCATCCATGGCCAGGTTAACGAGGACGACCTTGCAGTTCTGCGGGCAAGCGGGACTATTTTCCAAACCCAGTTTCTTCCCGATGATTTTGAGGAATAGCGGAAGCGATGCATGAGAAGCCGGAGCACGTTGCGGCTGATTTGGCCGAAGTTGTCAAAGGCGATGTTTTTCCTGATATATTGCACAGGGCTGCCTACAGTACTGATGCCAGTATTTACAGGATAGTCCCTGGCTGTATCGTTGCACCGCGTGATACTACCGACATTGTTGCTGTTGTCAAATATGCAGCCGCAATGGGCATACCTGTGGTTGCACGAGGGGCGGGGAGCGGGTTGGCAGGGGAGGCGTTGTGCAGCGGTATTGTCTTCGATATGACCCGATATATGAACAGGATCATCAGTGTTGATGATGACGGAAAAAGAGCCGTTTGTGAACCGGGTGTTGTCCTTGACGATTTAAATGATTGCCTGGCCGGGTACGGCAGAAAAATCGGGCCTGACCCATCCAGCAGTAACCGCGCGACGGTAGGGGGGTGCGTTGCCAATAATTCCACCGGCGCTCATTACCTTGAGTATGGTTATATCTGTGAACACGTGGAAAGTATCGAAGCTGTTTTGGCAGACGGCAGTGTGGTTGAATTCGAAAACGATTTTGATCCTAAGCAGGCAGCCGACGACAAAGCCGCTTCAGTCGCAAAAAGCTGCATATCTGTCCTTTCGGACAGGGAAGCGATTATCAATAAGGCATTACCTAAAGCCGGGCGCAATCGCAGCGGCTATAATATCGATGGTATTTGCCATAACGGGCGAATAGATTTGGCCCGTCTGTTAGCAGGCTCGGAGGGAACATTAGCTATTTTTACCAAAATCGTTCTTAAGACTGTCGCGGTGCCGGCGGCAAAGGCCTTATTACAGCTCGAATTTGATTCCCTTGAGAAGATGGCGATGGCTGTGCCGGCTATCGTAAATAGCGGCGCTTCAGCATGTGAGTTGATGAGTAAGAATGTAATTGATATGGCGTTTGAGGCCCTTCCTGAATATCGTGACGTTTTGCCTGCCGGTGCTGCTGCGGTCCTTTTGGTCGAACATAC
>JBARPZ010000453.1:0-4544 GCA_049643445.1 Sedimentisphaerales bacterium | reverse complement strand
AATTCCAGCGTATATGTGGTATAATTGAGATGATTTATAAACGGTGAAATTGTACATAAGGAATCCGTGGTATGAAAGATAATTTGGACCAACTGGTAGATAAAGCAAAAGAATCAGGTGCGGCAAGGGCGGCAATTCTGGATACATCTGATATCCAGTTCTCGGAAGAATTCCGTAAGGCCTGTGAACGAAACACGTGTGGGAAATACGGGGCCAATTGGATGTGTCCGCCCGGAGTTGGTCCCTTCGAGGAATTGAAGGCGAAGGCGTTGAGTTTTTCCCGGGGATTGGTTTTTCAAACGATTCATCAGTTGGAAGATTCCTTTGATCTCGATGGAATGGAACAGGCCGCGAAGAAACATGAAGAAGTATTTCGAAACATCCTGGCAACTATCCAATCGGGCAGAAGTTTTCAAGAGATATTGGGGCTGAACGTGGGAGATTGTAAGGTTTGCAGCAAATGTACCTATTTGGATGGAGAAGAATGTCGCTATCCGGATAAAGCAGTTGCATCAGTTGAATCGCACGGTATCGATGTAAACGCCCTGGTCTCCGGCTGCGGTATTCCCTACATTAACGGTCCGAACACCGTATCCTATGTGGGATTATTTTTGTTTTAATCCTGCCGAACTGGTCACTATTTGATCTCTTTACTCTATATCTTGACTATCCAGACTTTTGCGTTAAGATGGCCTGATAATTGAACACGGACAAGTTGAAATTCGTATCATTAGGAATCTGAAGCCAAACATAATAAGACCATGAAAAAAAATCACGCTGACAATTCAAGCAGCTCCCCGGATACCGATAAGGAAGCTGCTGTCGATAAAATTTTGTCACATACACCTTTTAAGCATGACAGCTCCCATCCATCCGTATTTTGGGCATCGGGAGACGGCCCTTATAAGAATACACGAAAGGCCCTTTCGAATATTGATTTATCACCCGCAAAGAACAATCGCGTATTGCTTAAGCCTAATGTCGGCCGGAACGTAGCGCCTGAAACAGGCATAACAACACATCCGCAGGTCGTAGCTGCCGCGATTGACGCTTTCCGGGAGTGCGGGGCCGATGTTGCCGTAGGTGAAAGCCCAATAACAGGCGTTACAACGCTGGAGGCGTTTGAAACAAGTGGTATTGCTGCTGTTTCCAACACGCGAAATTGCCCATTGATTGATATGGATGTACGTCAATATGCAACCGTTGAAATCCCTGAAGGTGTTGCGATTAAATCACTCAAAGTATGCAGGGAGATTGCAGAATATGATATTATCGTCTCAATTCCCGTGATGAAAACGCACATGCATACAGGCGTGACACTATCCGTGAAAAATATGAAGGGATGTTTGTGGCGGCGCTCCAAAGTAGACTTACATATGCTGCCGCAACTTTCCGGGCACGAGGAAAAACCCTTGGATATAGCCATTGCTGATTTGTCTTCGGTGTTACGTCCTCATCTGTCAATCATCGATGGAACAATTGGCATGGAAGGGCTGGGGCCCAGTGCCGGTAATCCCAAGGCTTTGGATGTTGTGCTTGTTGGTGTCGATGCCTTTGCGACGGACTCTCTTGCATGTAGTATAATGGGAATATCCGCCCATGATGTTCCACATTTACGAATGGGGGCGGAAAGAGGGTATGGCGTAATTAATCTCGATTCAATCGTTACGAATCCTGAAAACTGGAAGGATGTAAGAAGTCCTTTTATTCCGCCTCCTGATGAACTGTCGATAGAATTTGCCGGCTTTGAAATTTTAGACCAACAATCCTGCAGTGCGTGCCAATCAACATTATTGATGTTCCTCAGAAAATACGGAAAGCAGTTACGTGATACAAAACCCGATGATGAAGATATTATTATCGCTATCGGCAAAGGTCATGAGGAGCTGCCACCCGGCACCCTGTGCGTTGGTAACTGTACCGCTAAGCATAAAAGCTGTGGAGTATTCGTTTCCGGATGTCCACCGGTAGCGAGTGAGATACTGTCCATGTTCTATTTGTAAACTAAACGGTGGGTTTGACAAACAGCAGAATTGGAGCGCTTCCCATGGAATATCAGGTAGGAAAACCAGGTCGAATTATAGCAGCTCGCCTGTTCGAAGGCGAAGATATCTATGAATCTATCGAGTCGATAGCTCGCAAGGAGAACATAAAAGCGGCCGCAGTATTAATAACAGGGGGATTCAGGAAAGCCGATGTGGTGGTTGGTCCGAAGCAGGAAAAACCCAGGATAGTCGGCAATTTCAAACCATTCGTCGGACCGGGGGAGGTCCTGGGTGTTGGGACAATCTACTGGGATGATAAGGAACCAAAACTTCACCTCCATACTGCCATCGGAAAAGAAGACCAGGTGATGGTTGGTTGTCCCCGCGGTGGGGCAAGCACATTCCTCATTCTGGAAGTTACGATTATCGAAATTGACCAGGTAGAGGCCAAGAGGAAACTTGATAAATCTACCGGATTGAATTTGTTGAAATTTGAATAACATCAAATCTCCTAATTTTAAGCCAAGGAAGAAGCTTAATCTTTAGAAGTTGGTGGAGAGGATTAGGTTGGCGTGGACACAGCTGAGGATACAAGAAATATCGTCACCGAGTTTATATGATTGCATCCGGCCATAACGTATGAAAGACAGGTGAAGAAAATGGACAGGATTTCCAGAAGAGAGTTTGTCAGGAGCACGATTGCAGGCGGTATCGGAGCAGCCGTGCTGGGCGAGCTGACGAAAGGTCAGGAAACCAGGCAAACAGAAACCCGTTACATCGCAGCCTATGATACTGAGTCGCCGGGGTGCCTTGTGGCATGCCGTAAGATTGTCGAGATCCACAAGCGATTTGAGATGCCGGCCACATTCTTTATTGTGGGTAAGGTTCTTGATGCCAATGCGGCCGAGTATCGCAAACTCCTGGACGACCCGCTTTTTGAAATTGCCTCGCACACATATACCCATCAGATGCTGCGTGACAACGACTTTTGCGGACCGGCTGTTTCGATGGACGAGAGACGAAAGGAAATCTTTAAAGGCAAAGAGACTGTTGAGCGTGTCTTCGAGCGGGACTGCATTGGTATGCGGCCTGGGTGCGGCTTCGTCAATGCGCTAAAAGGCGAACCGGAAGTGTTGGAACTGATTCAAAAGGCGGGCTTCAAATATGTCAGCAGCCTTCTTTGGGGTCCCGACCACTCGATGCCGGCCCTTTTGCGTGAGCCGTTCAACTATAAAGCCGAAGGTTTCCCCGAAATATGGGAACTGCCCGGCCATGGCTGGCACGAGAATCTGCTTAAGAACCACAACCGGTGGGGACCGAGAAGATTGACGCTTTGGCCTCCGCCTTTTCCTGAAGCGATACCGGACGGTTTCTGCAAAACCCCAAAGGATGAATTTGAAGTGAATAAGGTTTTTCTGGATAAGGCATTGGGGACAGATAAACCTTTCGTATCTCTTATCTGGCATCCATGGTCGCTGGCGATATTCGACCCGGATATGAAAATGCTGGAGCTGACGTTTACTCATGTGCGAGGACTGGGACTGAAGCCCTGTACGTATGCCAAACTGTACGAATACGTATCCGGTTCGGACAAGTCATAAGAGAAGGCCGAAAGAGGCCTGTTTTTCCGACCTGAGAACATTTTCCAGAATTTTCCGTTTCTCTTGCTTTGAGCCTAACATCACTTACAATGGTCGGGTCGGTATTTATATCATCAGGTTAGTTAGTAGGAATCCATACGAATGAATCGCCGTAATTTTTTGAAAACTATAGGTCAGCATACTTTCGGATTATTTTTCATCAGTGGTTTGCAGGGTTGTAGCAGTGCTTATACAAAAGCATCTCAATTACTTAGCGGCTGGTTGAATCCGTCAAGGGAATTTTCATTATGTCCGTTCTGGTTTTGGAATGACAATCTATCGGAAAAAGAAATAGATCGTCAGTTAGCGGATTTTCAAGCTCACGAAGTACATGCCTTTGTCATTCATCCACGGGCGGGATTGCCGCGTAGTATCGGATGGATGAGTGAGCGAATAATTTATTTCATGCGTTATACTATCGAACAGGCAAAAAAAAGAAATATGTGGGTGGTACTTTATGACGAGGGAATGTATCCAAGTGGTTCATCAAGTGGACAGGTAGTTGCTGAGAATAAGGCTTATCGAACAAGAGGACTGTTTTGTGTAGACCTGGATGAGACAACTCCCGGGACTATGAAATACGGCCTGCAGATTGATGATTCCGGTAAACCTGCACCTGCCGAAGGGGTAAATTTGATTGCTGAAGTTAAACGAAAAAAGGATGGTCACCGTGTCGTCATCTTCGACAGGGCGATTCGCCCCGGATATTCACACATCCGGGGTTTGCATTTTCTTCAGGAAGACCCTCCCCGCAGGTCAGACCATAAAGAAGTGCCTGAAAACAAACCGCCCGCAGCAGACATTCTTAATCCCGAGGCGGTGGCCTGTTTCATCAGGCTTGTTTATCAGCGTTATTATGATGAATTCAAAAATTTCTTTGGCAAAACAATAAAAGCTATTTTTACAGATGAGCCTTCCC
>JBARPZ010000452.1:0-9474 GCA_049643445.1 Sedimentisphaerales bacterium | reverse complement strand
TCGATGAACTTCAATGACTCATCGGTTAGAAGGTCGGTCAGATACCGGCCGTCGGCTGTAAAATGTCCCCGCCGGTTTCTACGGAAGACAACATCGAAGCCCCTGTCCTCGGGCCTGAACGGGGCTTTATCACCCAGATGCCATTTGCCGATGCACGCGGTTCTATATCCAACGGCTTTGAGCGCCTGGGGAATAGTTACGACTTTCGAATCGAGATTTGTCTTGTTCGGTATCGGTATCAACTTTCGCAAATGAGCTTTGCCCCGCTCGGGAGTGCCGACGGTGTATACTCCGTGCCGCGGTGTGTACTGGCCCGAAATCAAACAGGCACGTGTGGGAGCACAGTTCGGCGCGTTGGCATAAGCGCTGGTAAAGACAATCCCATCAGAGGCGAGCTTGTCGATGTTCGGCGTTTCGTAGTACTCGCTGCCGAAGCAGCCCAGGTCTTTGTAGCCAAGGTCGTCAATAAAGATGAACACAATGTTGGGTCTTCTTTTTGGCGACCGGCTTTGGCCGCTAAGGGCACAGCTCGGCGATATTGACAGCGTCCCCGCAGAAGCCGCAGCCCATCCTATTGTTTTGAGAAATTCTCTCCTCGTTTGTTTATCCATACACCTTCCCTTCATTCAACAGCCCGGCTTCATGCAGGAACCACAAGCTACAAAAAGGGGCACTTGCTGATCGTTCGTTGAACGAGACACTATTGTCGCTTAACGAGATATGAGAGTATATAACGCCGAACTTACCATGTCAAGGCGGTGGGAGAGCTTTTCCTGTGGCCGGTAATTTTTCGTCTTTACGGCGTCGAACCTCCAACCGGATCAACGATTGAAAAGTTTTGGCAAGGTAATGGCAGGATAACACTATATCCGGGGTATTCGGTATCTTATTCGAGATGCGCTTTACGATTCACGTGAGATGGATTTTAGTATTCGACGCCGACCTGAATGGGTGATTCTTTCGCTCCTCCCTGACACATTTTGCAGCCGCATATCCCGATGTGCCTTAGATGTGAATCGCCAACCAGCTTTTTGGTTTCAATTAACCTGGCCCCTTTTGCCTCCATCTTACGAATTGCCAGCCTGGCCTCTTTTGTATTATGTGAGCCTACAGCGTCAACTACGATAGCAACCTTCTTTTCCCGCTGCAACAATCCTAAAGCCGTGGACATAACAGCACCTTCGGCAGTGGCGCCGAACAACATAAATTCATTAGCGCGGACTTCGCTCAAGAGCCTGTCAATCCTCGGTTCCTGAAACGGGTCAATGCTGCGCTTGTGAAGGATAATCTGCCTGTAGCGCCTCAATATATCTCTGGGAAAATCAGTACTACCGTCGGCCGGGAAACTGATGCGTTCGCTCAAAAGTGTATATCGTATCTTTTTTTGTCCGTCTGTTCCGTCAATGCAGTAACCTTTAGTGATTTCGGTGTTGGTATCGGGGTAAACCTGGGCTATCGAGATTATCGACATATTGTTATATCTGGCCCATGCCATCAGGCGACGAATATGTGTCAAAATCCTCCGGTGGTTCCTTATGCATGCCTTACCCCCGGCAAGCATAAAATCTCTTTGGGTATTGATATCTACCAGAACCCGCCTCCGCCTTGCTCTAACGAGTTGAAGTATCATTTCTAATTTTTCCTTCTTATCAGCCCAAAAATGAAAACCTAATTAGGATTCAATCCTAATAATAAATACCCCCCAAATAACAATTAAGTTCACCATTTTTTTCGGACAACCCATACCTTTAGTTTAATCAGAATAAGCCCAAAAATCAAGTTTAATCTTCGTCTAAGGATCTGTTACCTGTTATAATAGGGACATAATCTTTACTATATTCTCAATCTTACCTATTTTGAACCTGGTTTAACTTATGGCCCGAACATTCAAGGATTATACTTCAGTGGCATTAAAAGCCGAAGATTGGGACGGTAAAACCGATTTTGCCCACATTTTCGGACGTTCAGGAGCCGTCCATATCGAAATCGGCACGGGCAAGGCGGCATTCCTTCTTAACGAAGCCAGGGCCGAGCCTGATGCAAATTTTTTCGGCATCGAACGCGCCCGCAGATACTTCCGTTACGCCGTGGACCGTATCGGCCGATGGGGCCTGACGAATGTGAGGATAATGCGCACCGACGCCGTATTATTTTTGACCGATTTTGTGCCGGATGACTCCGTCGACTGCTTCCATATCTATTTCCCCGACCCCTGGCCGAAAAAACGACATCATAAAAGACGCTTTTTCTGCATCAACAACTTGAAGCAGCTCCTGCGTGGTTTAAAAACCGGAGGCCAGCTAAAAGTCGCCACCGACCATGCTGAATATTTTGAAGTGATAAAAGGATTAATAGCGGCCGAAAATAATAGGCTTGAGGAAATCGAATTTGTCCGGCCCGCAGGCACCGAAATCGGTGAATGGGTCGGCACAAACTTCGAAAGAAAATACCTCAAGCAAAACATACCAATCTACACCCTCGCCGTAAGAAAAATATAGACCAGTGCTTTTTCTCAATCACGGCGAGACGCAAGCGCCGAGTTACGGATCACTTGTTTTCCAAACGCTTCAGTACTGCTTGTGTTACACGCTTGACGTACCCATCCGAATCTTTCAGACAGTCCCTTATCTGTGGCAGCGCCGGCCGGGCCTTTTCACCAATCTTCTTTAAAGCAATTACTGCGTGCAGGCCGGCTTTGTTGTTCTTGTACTTCAATGACTCGGCTAACACCGGCAGTCCCACACTTTCATTGCCCCAGTCACATAACGCGTGGGCTGCTGCAATACGGACGACCGGCGAGTGGTCTGCCAGCATCTTCCTAAGCGAAGCCTTTGCCTGCTTAATGTCACTAATTCTCTTATAGTTATTGTGCAAACCTACCACCGCCCAGTAACGAACAGATGCATCCCTGTCGTTTAGCGCCTTAACATAGCCGGCTATCGCTCTCTTGCCTGAGCCATCCAATTGTTTTATCCTGCGCAGCCGCTCAAGCAGGTCTGTCCTGTTGAGCCGCTGTCTCCAATGCTCTGTGGTTTCGGGTGCCGAACCAACTGCTACGGAATCGCCGAGTTTGAACTTGACCTCATTGCTGTCCCTGAAGCCAATACGGCACGCCTTAGCCCGCAGGACCTGGCCCGGTTCCAGCAGCACATGTTTTGTATATAGTTTCCAGCCGGTTTTTTTGCTTCCCTTTTCATCAATTCTGTACGCAATAGAAGCACCTGCTGTAGCACAGTTAATTGTAACATGCTCGGTTCCGCCGCCGGAGTCCCTGGAAGAGCTTATCAAGAACCACGGTTCCGCCGTCTTCTGCAATACCCCGCCCGGCCGCTTCATCTCGTCAAACTCCGGTTCCGGAATCAGCCCAATGTCGTAAGTCTCTTTCGCCCATTCAGCGTGCACCTTGCGCATTCGCGCAAGTACATCCTTATACTTTTGGTCGCCGGCCAGGTTTTTCACCTCGTGCGGATCTGTGAGGGTATCGTAAAGCTCCTCGAGCGGCTTTGTCGGCTCGAAGTACTGTTTCTGCGGCCCTTCCAATTTGCCGGCGGCATTGAGAGCCCGCATATCCTTCATTGTGGGCATCTGGTTCATATACTCGATGTCCTGGCCGCGGGTAAGATGCGGCATATAGTTGCGAATATATTTGAAACGCTTGTCACGCACGGCACGAATGAGGTCATAAGCTTCATCCATACGGTCACGCGCAGCGAAAATATATTCGCGCGGCTTGGCCTTCTGAATGCCGAGGAACGCCTGGCCCTGTATGTGAGAGGGAATCTTGACGCCGGCCAGCGATAGCATCGTGGGCGCAAAATCAATGAACGCAACCAGGTCTTCATTGACGGTCTTGGGCTTGAGGGCATCGGGATTGGCAGGGGCGGCGAGCTTTCGCCACTTTCCCGGTACGCGGATGATGAGCGGGACGTGGATGCCGGAGTCGTAAATCCATCGCTTGCCTCTGGGCAGGCCGCGGCCGTGGTCGCCCCAGAACCATACGATGGTATCATCTGCGAGACCGGCCTTTTCAAGCTCGTCCAGGGCCTTGCCGACCTCTTTGTCCATCAGTGTAATAATATCATAATACTGGGCCCAATCCTTTCGAACGGTCGTGGTATCAGGATAGTAAGGGGGCAGGACGGCGCGGGCCGGGTCGTGCCTCTCGTGGGGCTTTAGACTCAAGAGACGCTTCCTCATGCCTTTGCTCTTGTTGCGTATCTGACTTTCATGCGAAGTTGTAAAATTGAATACGGCAAAGAACGGCTGTCCCTCGGCCCGGTTCTTCCAGTGGGCATCACTGCTGGACTCGTCCCACGCCGTAATCGGCGGGGCAAACTGGTAATCGGTCTTCGAATTGTTGGTGCAGTAATAGCCGGCGGCGCGGAGGTATTCGGTGAAACACTTTACCTCGGCCGGGGGAACGCCCTGGCAGCGCATGTGGTGGGTACCGATAGTGGTCGGGTACATGCCGGTGATGATACCCGAACGTGCCGGCGCGCAAACGCCGGTGTGGGAATAGGCGTTTGTGTAGCGCGCGCCCTCGGCGGCGAGCTTGTTGATGTTCGGCGTTACAGCGTATGTATCGCCGTAGCAGCCGAGGTCCGGGCTGATGTCTTCGCAACTGACCCAGAGAATATTCGGCCCTTGCGTTTTTGTTTCTTCTGCTTTAAGTGAGACGCAGGAGAGCATCATCGCCGCCGCTGACCCTGTGCTAAACCGCAAAAATTGGCGCCTATCCATATTTTTCTCGGAACCTGCCATAAATACAACCTCCAAACGTTATAAGATTATGTGGACAACCACTAAATATTAAACAGTCTACAGCAAATAATCAAGACCAAAATCCTCGCTTTGAGAGCCAAAAACTCACATGCTATTTATGTCAGCCTGAAGTTGAATATCACCATCGTTTTGAATACAGACAACTACTACCTCCTTTACCTCATCCAATAAGTTGAATGAATGACAGTTCTGTCATCAGTTGGGCAAATGACATGCGCTTACTAATCGGGAGTGCTTGTTTTTTTCCCGAAGATTTGGAGGGAATCCTTGATGACCGGCAGGGTCTTGATTTTGACATCGGGGTCGTAGGCATTGCCGGTTACCTCCATTCTCACAATCCCACCGCCGATGTTTTCGGCCAGCGACTGCAAAACCGAAGGCTCTGCATCGGCAAGCCGCTTGCCCCGGACGGTAAGGGTCAAATCCACATCCCTGGATTTGAGGTCCATCGAGCCAGAGCCGTTAAAGGCAAGCGATTCGCCGGACAAATCGAACTTTTCAAAAAACAGCCGGTTGTCTTTGATATATGAATCAACGAACATTCGCTCGAATATAAAATCTTTCGAATCCGTCAATTGTAATACGTGCAACAGCTTTGCCAGCGGCGAGGGTTTTCCCACATGCATATCGCTGATAATCAGCCTGCATCTGCCGAGGCGTGAAGAGCTTCGGCCGACACCTGTTGTGAGGCTCAACGAGCCGCTCATTTCCCCGCTGGTCGCGCCGTAGGATTGTAAGTCCGGCAGCGCTGCCGGCAATTCGTCGCCTTGCTCCGAAAGGGTCCATGTACGTTCCTGACTGCGGTTGGGCTCAGAAAGGAATTGTTGTAAGTCGATATCGACAAAGCCTACCTGGAGCAGATATTCCGAGGGGCCCTGCGCCGGCTGTTTGTATTCGAGCTTGCCCGTCAATTTTCCGCCGTAACAATCGGCAGCCAAATTATCAATCAGCCAGCTCTGGCGGTCACGGTCATAATTCATGTCCGCTTTTAAGGCGGTCACGGACTTGCCGCTGACCTTGAGAGTGTCGGCCCGGGCGGTCACGCGGCTCTTACTGAAGCCGGTGCCGGTTTTGTACAAACCGTTCATATCCAATACGGCATTCAGGTCTGTTACCCTGGGCCAGATATCCAGATTACAGGTTTTCAACTTCGCAGTACCGCCGAAATCGAAATCTTTTTGGCCGTCTTCGCCTTTGGATATCTTTACATCTTCAAAGTTCAAATCAAACCGGCCTTTGGGCGCCAGCTTTACGTACAAATCCCGCAGGCCTTCGGGCAGGGCCGGGGCCAATTGCCGGTCGAAGGAAATGTCATTGGCTGAAAGTGTAAGCCGGCCATCGCTGAAAGCGTTATCAGCTAATGTTATCTGGCCGTTTAGTTTTATGGTTGGGGTGATTGCCGTCGGCGGAACGTCATTGGCGGCGGTCGCAGTAATATTTTCCAGCTTGATAGCGTCGGCTGATATTATCAATTTCCCGGTGATCTCTTTCAGGGGATAAGGGGCCGGGGCTGGCCCAACGTCCGGCGATTCTTTTGCAAAACTGAAGCTTGCGCTGTTGCCGAGACAGTCTACGGTCAGCTTATGCTCGGGACAATCGTTTGGTCCGGCTTTATTCAAATCGGCGATAAAATTAATCTTTCCCTTTGGCTGCAATTTGGAAACATATTCTGTCAGTGACGTTGGCATCAGCCCAAACAAATCTTCGTTAAGCTCCATCCGCTCGGCGCGCACTGTCAGGCAGTAGCGGGATTGTTGGGCCTGATCGGTCGGCCAGATTCGGCCTGTCAGTGAAATCGTACCCTGGTCATATCGACCGGTGAAATCTTCGAGGTTTACCGAATTAGGGCCAACAACAGCTTTTGCCGATATGTCGCTGATGAGGAGTGGCAGTTTCTGAAGCTGCAATGAAGCCTTTTTGAGAGAGACATCGGCTGTGAAGCTTGTCGGGCCTGCATTGGGCTCTGGTGTAAAAATCTTCACGTTGGCATCGGCAAGGCCGGCCATATCGTATTGTTCGTAAAAGTTCCTTTGTTTGGTGGGCAATGCCTCCGCCAGCTCGGAATCCAGGGGTACATCTTTTGCGCTGATTGACAGGTCGAATATCGGCCGGTCCGTGTTCCGCTCTGCAACCTTACCATTAAACGATATTGTACGTCCATTGTATCGCGAAACCAAATCCGAGATAGTAATATCGTGATCATCGAACGACAAATCCCCGGCAAGGTTTTTTAACGGATAAGGAAATTTCTCATAGGTCGCTTCAACGTCAATGAGCCCGAGGTGGAGGTTTTTTTTAATCCGGGTTGGTGACTGCCGGCTGAATGTATAATCAATGGCCGCGGTGCCGGACGGTGAAAAAACCGACCAGGACTTCTTCTGTTGGATGTTTAGCGCATCATAGAGGTCGCTATCCAGAACCATATTGTCACTTTTAACCCGGATTTCGTACTGCCAATCGGCCCCGAAGCCTTTTGACCAGCCGTAAAAAGTCAAGTTGACGTCATTGTGCTCGCCGCTCAGGTTATTAAATGAGGCACTGTTCCGGGTTAAATCCACCTCGCCGGTAATATGCTCCACAAGATATGGGAAATTGACGTCTCGAATCGAAACATCCTTACAATAGACCTTTCCGCTGAGGTTACTGTCGCTGAGCCGTTCTAAATTGCCGGACGCATCGAGATCAAAATCAATTTGTCCGACGGGAGAAAATCGCCTGAAAAAACCCTGCAAAAAATCAAACGTACTCGAGCTTTGTACAAACGACGTCTCATCGAAGGCAACCGCATCGCTACCAACGCTGCGCGTGCCGACACAATCTTTTATCCTCATCTTCAGTGAGTAAATATTGTTCGCGTCGTAACTTAAGTCGGCAGCCAGGACCTTTATATCCCAGGCCCTCTCAAGGGTTGGAATATTCGTTGACGAAATCCCGCCTGTAATTGTAATCCTGCCCGGCTGCCATGTGCCATTTAATGTACTTTTTCCGGCCTGTGCCATTTCTGCTGTCGTTATAGTGAAGTTGTAAGCGGCCGGCGTCCCTTTTGCAGGGGTGAACCTCGCATCGATGGGTATTTTTGTAACGACTTTAAGCTGTCCTTTTGAGACCTTGCTGTATTGAAGCGTGCCCCTTTCGAGGCGCACTCCGGGCATTCGCCCTTTCCCGCCTTTAAGGACATTGAACTTAAGGCCCGCAGTATTCCATTGGCCCGTATCCAAATCGTACTGCGCATTCAAAACAAAATCATTAACGGTTATTTCCCTCAAGCGCGGCCGAACCAGCAGTAAGCTGCCTATGTCGAAGCGTGCATATACCTTTTCAGCTTTGAATATGGCATCGTCGTACTCTCGGATTTGCTCAGGTTTGATTACAAGTTTTTCGATAGAGACCGAACCGTCAAAGTTGAAATCAATTGATTTTGCCTTGATTTTCGCGCTGGTAAACTCGGCAACCTGTTCGATGGCGACCTGGCGCAAAAACCGGACGGCTAAGGTGAAAGCAAGCCATACAACCGCGGCAAAAATCACAAAATCGATAATCCTGCGAAGGAAAATCCTCTTGCCGCTTCTTTTCTTTTTAAGTGCCCTGTTTCTAACAAAGTATTTCACAGCTCATCCCGATTTCAGTTTCTTGTTGACCGTACACCGCGGAACATTCAATTATCATTCATCGATAATTATTTTTTTATCGCCTTGTCCGCAATGTCCCGACGGCAATAAGCGCCGTCGAATTTTATTTTATCGACGGCTTCATACGCCTTTTCTTTTGCCTTGCCAATCGTGTCCGCTAAGGCGGTTACGCCCAACACCCTGCCTCCGTTAGTGACAATGTCCCCATCCTTTACAGCGGTCCCGGCATGGAAGACAACAACATCCTTAATCTTGCCCGCTTCATCCAGGCCGGTTATTTTTTTGCCCTTTTCATAACTGTCGGGATAACCGCCGGATGCCATCACGACGCAAACCGCAGGCCTCGGGTCCCACTTGAGAGTAATCTTATCCAGCCTGCCCTTACAAACGGCCAGGCAAACTTCGAGCAAATCGCTTTTCAGCCGCATAAGAATCGGCTGCGTCTCAGGGTCGCCGAAGCGAACGTTATATTCGAGCACCCTCGGCCCGCCGGCCGTCATCATAAGCCCGGCATAGAGCACGCCCTTATACGACCTGCCGCTGCGATTCATACCATCCACGGTCGGCACGAGGATTTCGCGGGTAATCTGGTCCATCAACGCATCAGTGACGACAGGCGCGGGGCTGTAGGCGCCCATTCCACCGGTGTTGGGGCCGGTGTCACCGTCACCGATGGGCTTGTGGTCCTGTGACGATTCCATCACGTAGATATTCCGGCCGTCCACAAAAGCCAGTATTGACGCCTCTTCGCCTAACAGCTTATCTTCGACGATGAGTTTTTCACCCGCCGCCCCGAATATCTTATCGCACATTATCTTCTCAGCAGCCAAAATTCCGTCCGCAGGGTCGTCACATACATAAACACCTTTGCCCTTTGCCAGGCCCGCCGCCTTTACCACTACCGCTTCGTCCCTGCTTGCGATATATGTTTTGGCATCCTCGAAATACTCGAAGGTTCTGCCCTCGGCGGTCGAGATGGCACTGGAGCGCATCAGTTGTTTTGCAAAGGCCTTGTCCGCTTCGAGCTGAGCGGCCTCTGCGCTGGGCCCGAACGCCTTTATCC
>JBARPZ010000451.1:0-2378 GCA_049643445.1 Sedimentisphaerales bacterium | reverse complement strand
CGAAAGTTAATCAGCCGGCAACCGACGGGATGGGTAATTTTATGAAAATGAACGACCTTTCGGTTGGAAAATACGATCTGGTGGCTACTGTAGGGGCTTCATTTGCATCGAAACGGCAGGAAATGGTTGAGATGATGATTCAAAGTATGCAGTACGCACCGGCAGTCGCGCCCATAATCGCACCCCTTATTTTCAAGTTCGCAGATTTTCCGGGCGCTCAGGAAGTGTATAGCGAAATTCAAAAGGAGATAAAACGGGTACAGGAAAACCCGCCAGAGAAAAAATGACCAAGCTGGAAGAAAAAGTACTAATCGAGCTAATTAACGATTTGCGGTATGGTGAAATCGTTATAAAAAAAGAAGCAGGTAAAATAGTTGTTATTAAGAAAACAGAATCAATAAAACTATCAGGAGAAATTTTATTAAGAAGCGATCCCAGCTATGTAAAAAATTCACTTAGAGTAGGATCAATCAAATTGCCCGAATAGTAGTTCTTTAAAAATTAAATAGTTTTATCGTTATCAAAGCACTTGAGGCGAATTGACCTTAACCGGTCGGTTCGCCTTTTTTATTGCCCGACCGCCGCAAGGCGCAAACCGTCTTAGGACGCAAAGGAGAGCAAAATGACAGGACCAATTATCAACATTACAGAAGCGGATTTAATTCAAGACCCACCGGCTGATCCAGCCGTACCAGTAGTACCAACAGATCCACCGGCAGAGCCGCAAAAGCCGAAGCAAACGGCACAGGAACGAATCGATGAGGTTACTTATCATCGCAGAGAGGCAGAAAGAAAAGCAATAGAGGCCGAAAAAGAAACGGAATATTGGAGAAACCTTGCGTTAGGGGATCAAGAACCACCGGCACCAACAACGCCGCCCGTTCCCGCTGACGATGGCCGACCGAAACAGGCAAGCTTTGAAACAATCGAACAATACGAAGATGCCCTGTTAGATTGGCATGATGGAAAAAAGGAAGCCAAAACCTTTGCGGCTACTCAACAGCAACAATTAAAGGACAATCTCAGCAATTTTAATAAAAACGCTGCAAAATTACGAGAGCAACACCCGGATTTTGACGCAGTTATTGAAACTCCCGTGTTCACACCTGAAATGAGAAGCGCACTTTTTATGACCGAGAACGGCCCTATGCTCGCTTACCATTTAGGTAAAAACAGGGAAGTAGCTGACAAAATCAAAGTTCTACCGCCGAATCAACAGTTGTACGAGATTGGCAAGCTGGAAACTCAGTTGGTACTGGCGCAAAAAGCAAATCCTGTAACAAACGCTCCCGAACCTATTGAACCGGTCGGGGCAACGGGCGCACCGGAAGTAGACCCGTCCAAATTACCAATAAACGATTGGATGAAGTGGAACGAACAACAAGAAAAAGCAAAAATAAAAGCTAAATTGGAGCCACGCGCTCCATAGGAGGACATAAACAATGGCTAACACTATCAAGACCTTAAGTGATGGTGACATCACCAGGAAGGCTTTAGCAATCCTTCATAATAAGCTCATATTTTGTAAGTCTATCAACAAGCAGTACGATGATAGATTTGCTCGATCCGGGGCAAAAAATGGTGGATCACTATTAATCAGAGAACCTAACCAGTTTACGGTAAGAACCGGGGCTGTCATGGACGTTCAGGATGTAACGGAGTCCACACAGACCCTAACCGTAGCAACCCAGAAGGGCGTTGATATCAATTTTAGTTCTATTGAGTTGACCCTTTCAATGGACGATTTTTCAGAGAGGATTTTAGAACCGGCAATGACTCGCCTTGCGGCAGAGGTAGACAAGGACGTAATTACCGGATGTTACAGAGACGTTTACAACCATGTAAACACAACCTTTGGCACAGCGCCCGTTCTTTTGGATGTGCAGAGTGCCAGAGCTAAACTGAGCAAGGGTCTTGCCCCGGCAGGCAATCGGTTTATGCTTATGGAATCCCTTGGGATGAACAGTGTAGTCAATGCTGGAACCGCGCTATTTAACCCATCCTCGGAGATTTCCCGGCAGTACAATACCGGTCTTGTGGGTCACGCTCACGGGTTTGAGTTTTATGAAACAGAGATGATCCCGACTCATACCCAGGGTACTTACGCTGATACTGATGCTGGTATCGTCAATACCTCAACCGGCATTACAAGCGGCACGGCTACTATCGCCATTACGTCAATGACTTCGGCTGCCACATTAACAAACGGCCAGGTGTTTACGGTTGCTGACGTTTACGCGGTGAATCCTGAGACAAAGGCAAGGTACAAGCATCTTCAACAGTTCGTCGTAACTGCCGATATTACGGCCACCACGACCAACGTAACCCCTGCGGTTTCACCGACACCCATTACATCCGGTGCGAAGCAGAATGTTGAG
>JBARPZ010000450.1:0-1772 GCA_049643445.1 Sedimentisphaerales bacterium | reverse complement strand
TTATACTTATCCAACAGTTTTGTCATACGCTCCACGATATCGGGATGCTTTTCCCACAAATCATTTTTTTCATAGGGGTCATCGGCCAGATTATATAACTGCCCGGGGCTGCCCTCTTTGGGGCCGGTTCCTCCGGGCTCTACCCATCCGCCAGAGCTTTTTGTTCCAAGGATTAGCTTCCAATGGCCTTGTCTAATACTGAACACTCCGAAACAGGAATGATGCACAGTTGCTTGGCGAATCGGCTTGTCGGATTTTTCACCAAGGAGTGCAGGCAAAATATTGTAACTGTCCTGTCCCGCGTTCCCGGGGAGCCGAGTCCCAACAATGGCCGCACAAGTTGCTATCAAATCTGTTAGACAAATTACTTCATCGCTGCTGGTATTGGATTTAATCCTGCCCGGCCAGCGGGCGATAAACGGTATCCGATGGCCTCCCTCCCAGATATGTGATTTGTAACCGCGCCAATCACCGGAAGATGCGTGCCCTTTTTTGCCGATACGAGGCCCGTTATCACTTGTAACAATAACCAGAGTATTGTCTGCAAGCTTCAATCTGTCCAGGGTATCAAGTACCTGCCCCACGCACCAATCCACTAACACTACCATGTCACCTCGCGCTCCCGTCGTGCTTTGGCCTTTGACGAAATCCGGGGGCAGCCAGGGCGCGTGCGGTGCCGAAAGCGGTAAGTAAACGAAAAACGGGTCGTTTTCATTGGTTTCCTTATGCCGCTTGAGAAATTCACTTGTCTTCTCAACGTAAGTCGGGTCGACGTTTTCGTTGGACCAGCCGGGCACCATTGGTCCCGGGCGACTGCCTGTCGTTACTACGGGGCCTTCCCGGACCATGGTTTCTGTAGGTTCGGCGGTACATTTGCCGTTTTCAATAAACACATACGGCGAGTCTACCGTTGAACAGGCGGCGGTAATAAATGAATAATCAAAACCATGCTCCTTTGGCCCATCGGTAACAGGTTTGTTGAAATCAACTCGCTCGGCATCTCTGGGACTGTTTATCGCTCCACCATCCTTTGATTGCCAGCCAATTCCAAGGTGCCACTTGCCAATGCAGGCGGTTTGATAGCCGTGCCTTTTAAGCAGCTCGGCAACAGTGATCTGCTCCTGCGAAATTAATGGCTGGGAGTACCCGCTCAAAACGTTGCGTTTGAGACGGGTCCGCCAGGAATATCGGCCTGTCAGGACACCATAACGTGTTGGGCTGCACACCGCCGAAGGTGAATGGGCATCTGTGAAACTAACACTTTGGCTTGCGAACCGGTCAACATTGGGTGTAGGAATCTTTGAGTCCTTATTGTAGCAGCTAAAGTCACCATAGCCGAGGTCGTCGGCCATAATAAAGATTATGTTAGGAAGTTTTTGGGAGGGTGTCTTTTTTATCTGTCCCTGTGTGCCGCTTGCGCAGCCTGGAATTGAAGATACCATACAAACACCGACTGCTTTGAGGAAATTACGTCTATTAAGGCCCTTGTTCATATTGGGTTCCATATCTTATCCCTTTTTTTTGGGTTTCCTTACAGGCCAGGGTCGGACGCCGCATCTGGCGGCCCAACTTTCATACAGGCCCTTTAGCTGTTCGACTTTCTGCGGATTCTTTTGGGCCAGGTTATTTAACTCCGTACGGTCGGCTTCGAGGTCATACAGCTCCCATCCGCCGGGGTGTTTGGAGACGAGCTTCCACTTGCCTTTCCGAACAGCTCGATTTCCTTCGTGTTCCCAATAGAGCGCTTCGCGTTCAATCGGTTTGTTGTCGAA
>JBARPZ010000449.1:0-5964 GCA_049643445.1 Sedimentisphaerales bacterium | reverse complement strand
TCTTAGCGCAGCGTAGAATCTGATATTTGGCCCGCGGTTTTAAGCTGGGTGTGATATCACTTTATTTTTCCGAAGCGTGACCAGTCCTTAGCGGGAAAATAAAGGTAATCGGCTCTGCCTATGATTGTTGCCAACGGAATTGGGCCGAAATACCTGCTGTCCTTCGAAAGATTGCGATTATCACCCAACACGAAACAGTGGTGCCCGGGAACTGTTATTTTTGCGAAATCGCCTGGCGTTTTATGTTCGGCCAAAAAGATTTTGTATTTGGCAGCACCGTTTGTCTCCTCATAAACATCTCCCTCCAATGGTTCCATCTTATCTCTCTTAATTTTGATTCTTATGTTATCCAGTGTAGATTCAGGGAGTTTTTGTTGTGTAAGTTTTTGATCATTTACATAGATTTCACCGTTTCTAATTTCCACCGTCTCGCCGGCGACAGCAACAATCCTTTTAATATAGTTAATCCGCCTGTCCTCGGGATTAACAAAGACTATCAGGTCACCTCTTATCGGATCAGAGGATTTGTACGCGATCTTATTTGCTATAAACCTGTCGCCGGGCAGAATCGTCGGATAATTAGAAGCTACCGGAACTCTAAACGCCTCGAGCAACTGTTCCCTGAGATAAAAAGCACTGCCGACGGAGCCTGTCGAGATAAGAGCAAGCAAAAGCACATACACAACCGGCTTGTTGTAATCTTTCAACACATACTCTTTTGCATTATTCGCAAGGAAGATCGAGTCGATTATCGCTATCAACTGTATCAGCCCTGCCAGCATAATCATGGCAATTACCGCCGGCATCAGCAGCGAAGAGGTACTCATTGCAAACAGACCTATCGTGACAGGTAGAGGCAGGAAATTTAGAAAAGTAAATACAAGGCCCCTGGCAAGCTTTCCGCAGTATATCTGTCCCAATCCGGGCATTATCAGCGAAAGCAGAACAGCAATCCAGATGTGTCTTTCATTTTTAGTACTTGTTGTTTGAGTCATTTCAAATCCCCTCTAATTATTCAAGAACCATTCTAAACATCAATACAACTCGAATAAAACCGACGATGCCTCCTGTCAAAATCAAACCGGCTTTTGCCAACGTATGAGCGGACATCAGTTCAATTAAGCTCTGCACATTGAATAAACTTTTACGTTTATTTTGCTCATATTGACATATCTGATTCATTACATTATCTGTGAAATTTTCACGGATCTCGACTTGACGTTTTTTTTTCTTCCAGGCATTATAAATATCTTCGTTATTCATTTGGCATCTCCCAAACACCTTTAAGGGCCGACCGCAGCTTCTTTTTTGCTCTGTTGATTCTTGACTTTATGGTTCCGAGCCTTACGCCTTCGATTTGCGCAATCTCGGCGTATGGTAATTTCTCAAATTCCGCTAAAATAAATGCTCGCCTCTGTTTAAATGGCAAGGCTTGCAATCCCGTTTCCAATTGGTCAAAAAATTCTTTTTCAGCCATATCATCTGAAGGATTATGCGGACTGCTCTTCTCCGGCAGATCACTCATTAAAAGTGGTCTTTTCTTTTTTAATACGTTTAGGCTTTTGTTCCTGGCAATAGTAAACAGCCATGTTGAGAAATTACTGCGCGCGGGGTCAAAAGACGCTAACTTCCTATAAGCTGTGAAGAACACATCCTGGGCAATGTCCTCGGATGAGTCAGTACCGTTGGTTATATTTCTTATCATCCGAACCACGGGCATTTCGTACCTTTCCAGAATGAACCTGAAAGATTCAATGTCACCTTCCAGTACTCTATGTATAACTGTTTCCAGAGTCATTAAACATGGTCCGACAGGAAAACTAAGTGCTCTAATTGGTTATACAACCGGGAAAGACTAAAGTTCCACAAAATTTTCGCTCGGGACCGCCTGAATAGAAAAGGTGCTGTTTGACTTGCTCGTGGCTTGGCAACCGACTTAACTGACGGATTTCTTTGCCTGTTGGATAAACGTCAAACTTCGTTTACGAGGTTACGCGGTAGCTGAATTCAAGCACCTTGGGCGCGACCAGCTTTCGGTAGTCATCCATACTCATCCGTATAGTTTTTTCATGAGTACCACCCTGGAACGCGATATGGTCGTCCTTTTCCAAAGTCTTGTCTATAACAGTGGACAGATCATACAAGTTGCCAAAGGGGGGCTCGGCTCCCAGCTCGCAGTCGTCAAACATCCACCCGATGTCCTTTTCCTCAGCCAGTTCGACTTTCCTGGCCTTCAGTTGATTTTTCAAGGCTTTAAGGTCTATCTTGTAACACGCTGGAAGAACACACATCACATACTTATTGTCGGCCTTAACAATTACAGGTTTGGCTACGTACTTGCCCGGCTCGTGCTCCACCGCCGCCATCTGCTGCGCCGTAAATGCCGGTTCGTGTTTAGTAACCTTGTATTTTACTCCCGACTTGTCTAAAAATTCTATCACTCGCATCTTAGACCTCCCAAAAAGTACCAAAAATCGTTAAGCAACGATTTCACATATTGATATTTTTACCCGCAGATATTCTTTGTGTCAATCACTCATATAAAAATTGGCTTGTTCGGGCCAGGATGTAAACGCCTGAAGAGTTCGAAATGGCTCAAGACACACAATTACGGCTTTCCCGCAGTAATCCAGGTGAAACCAATCTCCTGCAAACTAACAACAACCGCAGCGTTCACAAAACCTGTTTCTTTGATTATCGAGAGCAATTCACGATTCGAGTATGCGCCGACCATTATATTGAAAAGCGCAGGAATCAACGGGCCGGTCTTCTCATCATTTAGTAGAAAATCTTGTACAACCAACAGTCCGTCGCCCGCCATCGAATCATACGTTTTGTTAAGCTTTATCTCTGCTTTGCTGCCGGGGCCATGAAGAACATTGGAAAGCAGCACCACATCGTTATCTTCGCCGAAGGCCTCTGTTTCCCAGTCACCCGCCTGGGTGGTCACTCTATCCTGCATCCCTTCCCTGGCAATTACTTCTTGTGCAATTGCTATCGTTTCAGGAAGGTCAAAAACCACGGCCTGCAACTGGGGATAAAGCCTGCAAGCAGCAATTGAATACGTCCCCGGCCCGCCGCCTAAATCAAAGAGTTTTCTTCGTCCGGCCAGGTCAATGTTGTTTATGAACACATCGGCACGCCCGGCAACGGTGATATTGTGCATGCCCATGATAAAATTTCTATGTTCATCCTCCGGTTTTTTCTCCGGGCCAGCTTTTATACGAACCTCATCCTCCAGGCTGTTCCAGAAATTACATACTTTTCCGGAGTGAGCGATAATATCCCCCTGGTAAAGTTCCCGTCCTCGCACAAGATATGTATTTGAGAGTTCGGTATTCTTATATTGAGGACCTCGCTTTTCAAGCAAATCCATTGCTGTACAAGCTATTAATAGTTTCTCGGTCATATCGGGTTTGGTGCTGCATGTTTGGGATATCTCCTCCAAGGTCATTTCCTTGTCAGAAAGCGCAGTAAACAGGTCTATTTCATTTGCAACATGTAATACACGAGCTGCTCTATAGCCCCAGCTCAGGTCGTTCAGCATGGTAACTTTATCATTCATATTACTTTTGACCTCAGATAAGTTTTGCTTTTTTGCCGGAGCATATGCTAAAAATAGTACTGGTTTGGCACTGTTATTTAATACCACTTTCCGGCACAATCGGTTCCCATTCTACTTTTGCAGCGCCAAGCAGAGTGCCGGTCGCATAGCCCAAATCAACGAGCGCTATTTGATACTCCGCCAGCGCCAGGATTTCGGCGCTTTGGGCATCTGCAAACTTGGTTTGCGCATCAAATACGTCCGTGGATGTCCGAAGCCCAAGTTCAAACTGTCTCTTCTCGGCTTCAAACAGGTGTCCTGCCAGGATTGCATTTTGCCTGCTTGCCAAAATACGCTGCCAGTTCGCTTCAAGCTGGTCAACGGCATTCAGTACCTCATTTTCTATAAGTGTCCTGCGACGGTCGCGTGTGGCCAATCGTAAGCTCCGCTGATAAAACGCCTGACGCAAACGGCTCTTGGCCGCCTCATTTCCCAACGGTATCGATAGCTGCAGACCCAATCGATGGTCCTCAAACCTGTTATCGAAAAGTAAATCAAACGAATCGTTTCTGGTTTCCCCCAGCCCGCTAATATTATACGTATAATCCAGTGTAACCAGAGGAAGCGTTTGGTTGCGCATGTAATCAATCGTACTGATATCCTCAGCAATTTTCAGCTCCAACTCAAGCATTTCCATACGATTCTCAATAGCTTTGCCTACGAGCGGCTGCTTTGCCAATTCATAAGGAATTGGGTCCGGCTTAGTAGCCGGTATCATAACCGTAGGTGTTTGCATTTCCAGCCCCCTCTTATTAAGTACCCGCTTAAGGCCGCGCTCCCGGTCACGCAAAATATTCTCGGCAACGATAATAGCCTCAAGCTGTTGCGCCACACCGGCCTCAGCCCGAATAATTTCTATTTGTGCTCTCTCTCCTGAGTTGACAAAGCGCCGAGCCTGGCCAAGTTGAATTTCAGCCAACTCATATTGTTTTTTCCGCACGTCAAGCTCTTTTCTGGCTGCATAAAGTCGCCAGTAAACGCGGTCCGCAGCAGCAATAACACGTATCACTTCAAGTTTCGTTTGGGCGTTGGTTATCTGCCGTTCGTACTCGGCGATACGTATGGCGTAAGTATTAATCCTATTGCCGGCATTTCGCAGTAGTGGTTGACTAATCGAAGCCGAAAGGCCTGAACCGTAGTAAGGGTTAAAATTTATTTGTTCAGCATTTGTCTTGGTACGTCTGTCAGCTAAATTGAACGTCACTGTTCCACCGGTTCGCAAAGGAACCTGGACACCGAGATCTGTGGAGGCATAGTCTCGCTGTGAACCTGTAATTTCGTCAAGATACGAAACTCCGGGCATGTCGGTTTTAGAATAATTTATGTTGGAAAAAAACGCTGCCTCAAACCGGGCCTCTTCTTCACTGACCCGCTCAGCGGCGATAGCAGGACTGATAAGCTGCACCTTAAGGTCAAGATTATTCTCCATCGCCAGGGCCCGACATTGCTCGAGTGTGAGTTCAAGTTCCTCTGGTGGCACTTTTACTTCATTTATATCCGTGCGCTCGCTTTCTTCTACTTTAGTAAGGTCGAGCGTTTCAATGTGCCGCAATTTTTCAGGTGGAATCTTGATTTCATAATACTTTTCACCGGCAGGCATCTGTTCACAGCCTGCCAATAGAAATAGTCCGAACCCAACAAAAACCACAAGCCAATACCTGGCAATTGATAATTGATTATTCATGTCTAAGTGCCTCAATAGGGTCAAGCCTGGCGGCCTTGATTGCCGGGAACATTCCAAAAAAGATACCAACGGACCCCGCAAAACTAAATGAAAGTAATATTGCCCAGGCCGGGATGTACACCATGTCCAGAACGGGATTTATCCCGGATATGATCATCGTCAGGCACTGGCCAAAACCAACGCCTGCAAGGCCTCCGATAAAACACAAAACCACCGCTTCAATCAGAAACTGAGTTAGAATTGCAGATTTTTTGGCCCCAACCGCCTTGCGCAGTCCGATTTCCCTGGTTCGTTCGGATACCGAGACCAACATAATATTCATAATACCAACCCCGCCGACCAGCAGAGAAATACCCACGACACCGCCCGCCACAAGTGTGACCATGAGCGCTATGCTATTGAATGTATCCATAAATCTTTTTACCGATTCAACTCGAAATGTGTCCGGTTCGCCCGGCCGGATATGACGTGTGCGCCGAAGGAAGAAGCTAATTTCGGCCTGGGCCTCCTCCGTAACTTCAGTTGACTTGCTTGCTGCAAAAGCCGCGATCCACGGCTTTCCCATTTTGAAGGTCGTTTTAAACGGAATGAACACCTCATAGCGCTCCTGGCCACTTTCCCCAAGTTGTAATTCGGGCTGGCGTTCGATAACACCGACGATGCGAAAGGCATGATG
>JBARPZ010000448.1:0-17036 GCA_049643445.1 Sedimentisphaerales bacterium | reverse complement strand
AGGCCGTAAGAGATATCAGTCAACTGCCGGGGGTACTCGTCATATTCGTGAATGACTGTATTCCCATCAGGTGCAACTAATGCCAGGTATTCTCCAGTATGGTTGAGTTCGAAGTTGGTGTGATAGTCACCACCAGGATCAAGATACGGGTAATTAAGCGGGTAATCCACATACTTCTTGTCCGAGGCAAAGACAATCATGAACTCACCTGGCTCAAGTTGGTTACCATCCGGGAATTGCCACATGGTCAGATTAGCCTTACTGTCAGTCAGGTACCAGCCATCCAGGCTGACAGTTGCGCCGCTGGGATTGTAAATCTCGATCCAATCGGAGGATAGGCCGTCTCCATCCAGAAGCTCGCCATCTTCAAGCGGCAGCTGGCTGGCATTACTTGCCATGAATTCACTGATTAAAAGGTGGGATTCTTCTATCAGCCAGTTCTTTGCCATAAGGGCATAGTCGCCCATATTTACCCCATCTGCACCATCCAGGTCGGCAAGGCAACCGGGCTCCAAACAAGCCGGATCCAGCCACTGCAAGGCAAAAACTCTAAGGTCTTTGAAATCAACCTTGTAGTCTTTATTAAAGTCTCCTGTTAGTTGAGATTGGGCGCCAGTCGAACCGGCCAAAGATACTATAAATATCACTGATAACAATAAGAAGGTTTTCGCAAACATGGGCATCTATATCATCCTTCCTCACTGATGTTTTAGCCCACTAATCGCGGTTTTGCCTCTGCGTCTTCCCATTTTGCGAACTATTGCAAAAGGGGGACTATGTAACCTGTGGGCCTCAAAGTCTCAATTATCGAACACACAATTTCTTCTATTTTAACATATTCAAAGGGACTAAATCAACCTTTTTTTCGCTCAAATGAATGTCCCGCAACTTAAGGGCAAATTTTTCCGCCGTAAGGCGTCCCTAAGCGGAAAACTTGCCCTTAAGTGCCGCCTGTCAAATCACTTTTCGTAAATCCGGTTATCGCCTTAAAGCTGTGTTGACCCCGTTAGAAATGTTCGCTCCCTTTCAAATATTCTTTCCCTCCCTTGAATTTCTAACGGGGTTGACCGAAGCTTCGCTTTGGTGTAGGATGTTTGTTAGCTGAAAGGGTAAAACAAATCTGATGAGCGTCGTAGCTAAGGTCAAATTTACCGACTATGAAACAAGTGCAGCAAAAGCACTTGATTTGATAAAAGCAGCCGGCAAGTTACCCCAAACAGGGCTGGTCATTATCAAGCCGAACCTCACTAATGCCAATCCTCCACCCGTAACTACCAACGTCAAAGCTGTCGAGGCGGTTTATAAGTATTGTAAGTCACACAGCAATGCCACAATTGCTATCGGTGAGGGCTGTGGCGAAGGTATTACCATAGACACCTTCAAGACCAACGGTTATACCAGGCTGGCCGACAAATATGGAATAAGATTAATTGATTTTAATGAAGAAAAAGCCATTGTGCTGAAAAGAAATGATACTCTTCAGTTGAAACAAGTTTATATTCCGGAGATTGTCAAAGACGCCTTCGTTATTTCCCTGCCCGTACTTAAGGACCATTGTTTCACGGTAACCACTGTCGCCATGAAAAATATGTTTGGAATTGCCCCTGCCCCCTTTTACCGTGGTTCCTGGAACAAATCAAAATTACATTCTCCTTCAACTCACAAGTCGGTTGTAGACATTTGCCTGTACAAAAAACCTGACCTTTGCGTCGTGGATGCTTCGGTCGCACTTAGCGGAACGCACCTGTCGGGTGAAAGCAGGAACTTGGGGCTGATACTTGCAGGTTTCGATTCGGTAGCAGTCGATGCTGTAGGCAGTGAACTATTAGGTCATGACCCAAAAGAGATCCGGTATCTCACCCTCGCTAACAACGTGTTAGGCAGTTTAGACAATATTGAGATTCTCCATGGTTAAAGAAAATGTAAATTATTCCGAACATATTAAGTCAGGAGAGGCTATCTATACAATATATCTGAAACGAAGAATAGTTTTATTTTTTGAGAGGCGGGTACAATGTTAGCCGACCGAGCTTTATCCTTTTTGTTTATTCTTCCTATCTTTCTTGTGTCTTTGACTATCCACGAATATGCACACGCATGGGTAGCCTATAGATATGGTGATGATACAGCTAAAAGTATGGGACGCCTGACTCTGAATCCCCTGGCCCATATTAGCCTGTTAGGTACAATTATTATGCCTCTTCTTGTACGTTTCGGCTGGGCAAAGCCAATACCCGTTAATTTTTCGATTCTTACCAAAAAGCAAATCTTTTGCGTAGCAGTTGCCGGCCCCCTTGCCAATATACTGCTGGCTCTTATTTTAACCGGAGCTTTCCACCTTTTTGGTCTGGAAGCAATACCCCTACTGGGCGGTTTTGTATTTCTGGCTATAATACTTAATGTTATGCTGGCCGTGTTCAACTTAATTCCGATACCGCCCCTGGACGGCTCACGTTTAGTCTATGCCCTATTGAAATCTCCCAGGGCAATTAACGCATATTACAAGTTTGGCCGGTACGGAATATTTGTCCTTATAGCTTTTTTGCTGCTCGGAGGACTACAGAATGTTGTATCGCTTTTGTTCGAACCGTTTTGCACTTTACTCGGGCTGCCTATTCCCACATAAACTATAAATGCCATAAAAGCAAACGATGTAAATAACAAAGAGAGGATGAAATCATGATAAATCGAACGAACAAATCCTGCGGGAAATTTTCCTTTAGTCAAAAATCCATATCAGCCCAACGAGGAAGTGTGGATGTTGTAAAACTTATTGTTATTGTCATATCCCTTATTGTTCTTATTTTTCTTGGCCTCGGAGTTTCGTGGATTTTCAAAAGTATGGGAGAGGCAGGCAGCCAATATACTGGAGCGATGGTAAATACAAAACGCAAGGCCGTAGCCCTCCAGTGTCAAATGAATCTGACTACTATTTGGCAGAACTTACGAATATATGCAATAGAAAAAGAGGGCTATCCACCTTCGCTGAAAACATTGGTAGATTGGGGAGCTGACTCACAACTATTGCGTTGTACGGCCCCGGATGGAGGGCAATACCTTTATATCCCCGGCCAGAATGAGAACATGCCAGGCCAAAATGTATTAGTATACGAATTAAAACCCGCCCATGAAGGACGCTGCAACCTATTGCGAGTGAACGGACAGGTTGATCTGCTTACCCCTGAACAAGTGCAGGCGGAGGTAACCAAAACATATACCACACTCAGGGAAAGACGTTGAAAACCTGATTTTTGTACATTAACATTGGCAATGGAATGGATAGCATGAAATTAAAAATTTTTGGGAGCCTGGTCGACACCGCTATGATGATAGGACTCGCCGTAAAGCTATGGCAAGCAAAAAGTTGGAAGGAAATCTGATAAATGAAGGCAATGATCCTAAAGAAAATTGCGCCCATTGAAGAAGAACCTTTACAACTGGAGGAGCTGCCTGCCCCTCAACCTGGTCCTAAGCAGATTCGAGTAAAAATTTCGACCTGTGGAATTTGTCACACAGAGCTTGATGAAATTGAAGGAAGACTTCAGACGAAGCTGCCGATAATTCTGGGCCACGAAGTTGTCGGAAAAGTGGAAAGTCTCGGTCCTGAAGTTACTAAATTTAAATTAGCAGACAGGGTGGGCATTGCCTGGATAAATTCCGCCTGTGGAAAATGCCATTTTTGCCGCCAGGGAAATGAAAATCTATGCCCGGACTTTCACGGCACCGGCTGTCATGCAAATGGTGGCTATAGTGAATACACTGTAATCTCTGAGGATTTTGCCTATTTGATTCCCGATACATTTTCCGACTCAGAAGCAGCCCCCCTCTTGTGTGCCGGGGCAATAGGATACAGAGCCCTGAATTTGACGAACCTGCAAGATGGTCAAATCCTCGGCTTATTTGGTTTTGGTGCCTCAGCTCATATTGTCATTCAAATAGCCAAACACAAATATACGAACTGTAAGGTCTTTGTCTTCACGAGACCACAGCAGAAAGAACATCAGGATTTGGCCAAAAAATTGGACGCTGACTGGGTTGGAGCTACCGGAGACATTCCACCGGAAAAACTGAATTGTGCAATTGACTTTACACCTGCCTGGAACCCGGTAGTCCAGGCTATGAAAGTCCTGGAAAAAGGAGGACGGCTGGTTATAAATGCAATCCGAAAGGAAGAAAGAGATAAAGAAACTCTGCTGAAATTGGATTACCCGGCTCATCTGTGGCTGGAAAAGGAAATAAAAAGTGTAGCTAATATTACCCGAGCCGATGCTGAAGAATTTCTGCCTTTGGCAGCCGAAATCCCCATTGTCCCCCAGGTTCAGGAATTTAATTTAGAAGAAGCAAACAAGGCCCTGATGTTGCTCAAGCAGGGAAAAATACAGGGAGCAGGAGTATTAAAAATATCCGAGTAAATCATGAAAAACAGGAATTACTATTACTGTTCTTTCTCTAATCGAGTATACATATCTTGAAGAAACCCAGAAAGGAGACAGGATAGTGGGTATCAAATTTTACAAAGAACCCGAACTTAAAAATCCTATTATGTTCTGTGGTTGGCCGGGCATTGGAAACATCGGGATAAGTGCGATAGAAAGTTTGAGAGGAGTGTTAAAAGCTCAGGAATTCGGTGAGATTGAGCCCTGGGATTTCTTTAATCCTCGAAAAGTTTCAATCGAAGAAGGTCTGTTGAAAGATTTAGAGTTTCCCGGCAGTAAATTTTACTCCAAACGAATTAGAAATCAGGACCTGATATTTTTCATTGGACAGGAGCAGCCGGCCGAAGGAAGAATAAGATATGCTGAAGGAAAAAAAGCATACAAAATAGCTAATTTAGTTTTGGATGTGGCGGAAAAATTTGACTGCAAGAGAGTCTATACTTCCGGAGCAGCCGTAACTCAAATTCACCACACTGCAAAACCACGAGTTTGGGCGGTGCCTAATAGGCAGAGCTTAATAGAGGAAATAAATAAATATGAAAACACGATCCTGATGTCAAAAGTTGAAGGAAGAAGCAGCCAGGGCACTATCACTGGTCTAAATGGCCTTCTGCTGGGAGTAGCTAAAAAGAGAGGTTTAGAAGCTATTTGTTTAATGGGTGAAATACCTTATTATCTCCAGGGAGCTCCATGGCCCTATCCCAAGGGCTCAAAATCTGTTCTTGAGGTTTTGGCTAAAATCCTGGATGTCAAGTTCGACCTGAGTCAGCTGGACGAATTAGCCAGAACAGTAGAGGAAAATATTGAAGAGTTCCTGGAAAGCCTTTATACGGCGGAGGCAATACCTCCACAAGTAAGAGACGAAATCGAGAAATTAAGGTACGCCAGGCCAACTGAGCCGGGACCAATAACCAAAGAGGAACAAAATGAAATGATGAAACATCTTGATGAACTTTTCAGGGAAGGAGGCCGGCAGGATGGAAAACATTTTTAAATTCTCCGAGCGCCCTAAGTTTGAAAATCCATCTCTGATTGTCGGCTGGGAAGCCGATTGTGGCAAACTAAGTCCGAAGGTGATTGAGTATCTAAATAAAAAGATAAAGGGTAGAAGTTTTTGTGAAATTGAGCCGGAAGGCTTTTTCTCTTTAACAGGAGTAGCGATTGAAAATAATATCGCGCAGTTCCCGGAAAGTAAATTTTATTATAGCCAAAGAAATGACCTGGTGATATTTAAAGGCAGTAAGCCTCAAATTGAACGATACAGATTTTTGAATGCGATTGCAGATTTCGCTCAAAGTTATTGCAAAATAAAAGATCTGTATACTATTAGTGGAACTATTTCTCCCATTGCCCATAACAACCCGCGACGAATATCGGCAGTTTTTAATCAACACCAAATCCAGGAAAAGCACCGAGGCTATGGGCTCCAGGATTTGAATTGGGAAGGACCGCCTGCTATCAATAGTTATCTTTTGTGGGTAGCAAAAAACAGAGGGATCCCCGGCGCCAGTCTTTGGCCCCAAATACCTTTTTACCTGGCAGCCGGCGAAGATTTCCAGGCAATAAAGTTGATACTTTCTTTTCTGGATAAAAAATTTAACCTGGGCCTGGATTTCGGAGAACTGAATGAGAAGATTAGGGACCAAAATATAAAGATAGACCAGTTAAGAAAAGAAGATTCTGAAATTAACAAATACATAGGAATGTTAGAGAGCGAGCTTGCTTTAAGCGAAGAAGAACAAGTGGAATTGACTATGAAGGTAACCGACCTCCTCGAAGAAAAAATCTGAACCCCGTTAGAAATTCCAGGGATGGAGCGAATATTTCTAACGGGGTGAACCCGAACTGACAAGTTAAAACAGCCTGTCAGATCAAATCATCTCCACAACATTCTAAATTACTGTATCTCATTTCACTGAATTCGGTTCGAGCAATTGCATCACGCTTGCTGAGTTAGGTTCCTCTGGCCCTTTGACCTCTTCAGGCTTCTCCTCGTCCTCTATCAACTCTGTTAGTTCCGTCATCAGATCCTTTGCCTTCCACTCGGCGATTTCGTAAATCCAATCCTGATGTTTTGTAGAGAATAGCCTTACATTGTCCAGGGCAAGTAGTTTGGCTTCTTTCTCCTTCAACACCTCGTCCGACTCCACCTTCGTCATGTCTTTTGTGGGCACTTCACCTGTATACTCTGCCTGACAACCCACATACGTCTTACCATCTTTTTGAGCAATCTCCAGGGTATAAACAGTCGAATCATTCAGTTTGCACACAAATCGCCTGTCGAAGGTCAAGTCAGATGACTTTTTCTTGACATCATCAAATCTCAGATTCGCCGAAGCTGTGAAAACTTTATCACATTCACTACTCTTGGTCTTTTTGCCGGCAGGAATATTTTCCAGCACTATGTCTTTGCTGTCCTCCTTTGCTTTCAGCGTATATTCACCACTCGGAGAACTGACTGTTACCGAGTTGATATCTTCGCGACTCACTGAAATAAGCTCCTGCTCAATGTAATCCATTGCCTGACTTTTAATCCGGGGCACATTTGATGTCACGTAAACCTTATCGCTCGAAGCCTTATCGCTTGAAACCAATCTTACATAGGTACCCTCGCCCAGCTCTTTAGTCTTCCCCACAACAACACCGGCAAGCACCGTTGAGTTCGGCTCCGGAGTCATAAATATCACAACACTCCGAGCTTTTTCCTCCGTTACTTCAAGATCTTCGTGATATGCTGATTCATCCGTATACAACTCAGCGGTCTTAATATCAAGGCACGAGGTTATCAGCTCGCTTATTTTACTCGTAACCGCCGGGTAATTGTCTTTGTTAGCAACCAAAAAATGTCTTCCCTTGCGCTTCATGGTCACTGCATCTTTACCTGTCCCTAAAACAATGCCGCCTATATCAGTTGTATCAAGTCCCAGGATAAGATAAGAAAGCGCTCCCGGCTCTGTCCTGGGTCTGCTTGAAACACGTGACTGAATCACCGCCCATATGACCATCAAGGCCGTGACAACGCCCAATATTGTAAGGTTTTTGTTGCTCATTATAAGACTCCTCATTCGTATCTCACAAAGCATGTCTCCTGTTTCGCTTAATGCTTCACGGAATACGAATCAAGCATCACTTGTGTGGCTGATATAATGTCTCTTTCTTATATTACGGCGGACACTCACTACTATAACAATTATCAGAATAACTGCCGGCGCTATCAACGTATTAGCCCTCTGTAGCTTTCCGCCTAAACTATCTATCTGTTCGCGCCTTTTCATCTGGATTACGCGTTTCTCACTGTTTTCTCGTTGTATCTCCAATTCAAGCTCACGTCTTTTCTGCATTATCGAACTGCCAACAACCTCTTCCTCACCCTGTTTGGCAGAGGCGAGAATAGACTGCAGATCCCTGTTGAAGCCTGCAATTTTTATCTCAATTGCCGCTAATTCCTTGGCAGTCTCGGCTTCCGCATCCCTTTCAATCCTGTCAACAACAACAAATGGACGCCTGAAGTTCCCCCGCGACCTGATTGAAATTAAATCACTTGACCCCCCCAAATCGTCAATTACATTCAGCATTAAAGCCGCATTGTCCCCATTGGGAACCTTGCCGAAAACATAAAAGTCCCGGTACGCTAACATATCACTTATAAAATCAACATCCGCAAAGACGGCTACCGCACAGACTTCTGTCGCTTCTTTTAGTTTTGGAATCAGCCTTATGGTTTTCTTCTTATCATTCGGGTCTTTTGCTTCTTCCGAAGGTCCCTCCTTGCTCGAATCGACTTCAATTTCAATGCCGTCGGGAAAACTGCTCTTAAAACGACCCGTAACCAGATAAGCCATGTGCACTGGATTAACACCGTCACCATCGATAAATTTGCCCATGAGGAGTGACGGGTCCATAATCATTAACTCGTATGGACTGCTCACCGTCCAGCTGTTACCACGATTGGTCGTCATCAAAAGAGGCGTTCGCTGGATCTCAGCACCGGACTCCTTCTCATCCGGGACATCAACCTCTTTCAACACACCGGCAAATAAAACATTCACCTGGTTAAGTTCGGCCGTGATAACATTCTCATTATTGAAGCAGCTCGGCACAAGATTAAGGAAACCAATGACTTTCTCCGCTCTTCGATTAGTCCCCATCGGTGCCATACCCGCCAGAGCCTTGTCCCCGGCGAACGTATTCGCTGGCATCTCAAGCCCCCAGTTTCGCAAAAGCACATTGAGGTCCGAACTCTGCGAAGGTGGCCTGCCCATTTGCATTGCCATTCGATCCGGCTTGTCCACCATACTATGAGGGTCAACACATACAATCGTCTTGCCGCCACTTAGCACAAACTGGTCTATTGCAAACAACGCCTGCTTCGGCAGCTCTTTAGGATGGATTACCAGTAAAATATCGACATCCGTAATCTCATTAACATCTGTAGCAACACTTTTGACCTCATACTTTTTCCGCAATTGCTCTACGATAGTCCAGGGTGCTTCCGGCCGCTGGTTCTGCATCCGCATCATCTGCGCCATGTAGGGGCTGATATCCTGGCCCATTACAGGCAGCGAACTCATGATACCTATACTCTTCTTCTGACGAGTAATGGCAGTATCTATCAGATAGCTTATGTCATACTCGACAAAATTCTGTCGGTCCGGCGAAAAGAACGGTATCGCTTTCTCAACTCCAAATGGCGTCCGTACTACTAATCCGAAGAAAAAGCTTTCTTCTTCCGTTATAGAAAATCGTTTCAAGCCGAACTGCAATGCATCGACCTCATCCTGAGAAAAAGGCCTCGGGTCGATTACCTGCAACTCAACCATACCTTTTGCCGCCCCAACGTATTCTTCCAATAACGATTTAACAAACTCGTAATAATTATTGAAAAACTTAATCTGGTCCGGCCCCTTCAGCGCCGCGGTCTTCGCGTAATAAAACTTTATCACAACCTTTTGATGAAGCTTGGCCAAAATTGACTTGGTCCCATCCGAAAGTGTATAAAGCTTCTGGTCAGTAACATCAGCCTTCCACGACTTGCCAATGTTCTGACAAATGCTTATCGCACAGAAAGCAATCACCAAAATACAAACCGCACCTATAATTGCCCTTATTGTCCGGTTCATTAGCTCGCCTTCCTTTCATCTAAAACAATACTGCTGGCAGCAATCCAACCAACTATCAGTAAAATAAAGTAAGAGAGGTCCTTAAACTCCAGCACCCCCTTCTGGATTGACTCAAAGTGTGTCTGAAAACTCATGGTCTCTATCGCTGACACCAGGCCGGCGGGAAAGAACGTAGAAAGATAATTCAACGTTGTCGGCCTGCCTGCAAAAACAAGCACCGCACAGGCAACCACTGAGAGAACAAAACTTATTACCTGGTTTTTACTGACCACCGAAAAGAAACATCCAATGGCAAGAAATCCACCCGCCATCAACAAGCTGCCCAGGTAACCGGTAATTATTAAGCCGATATCAGGGTCCCCAAGGTAACAAACTGTTATCGGCATAGGGAACGTCAAAGCCAATGCCATCGCAAGGAAAAGCCACGCAGCAAAGAATTTGCCCAGAACCGCCTGCGTTACTGTAATCGGCAATGTGAACAGCAGTTCGATTGAGCCGGCCTTTCGTTCTTCGGCCCACAGACGCATCGCCACCGACGGTACCATAAAAACAAATAGCAGCGGCAGATTCATAAAGAAAGCTCGCATATCTGCCTGTCGCATTTCAAAAAAGCCCTGCTTGAATGTCAGGTACCCCGAGAAAAAAAGGAAAATAACAAGAAACACGTATGCAATAGGGGTCGTAAAATAGCTCTTTAGCTCCCTTTTGAACACTGCCCAAAAGCTATGCATATCTGTACTCCTGTTCACATAACATACTATTATCCTCGACCAAAAAAACCAAAGCCTAAGCAACCTTGGCCTTCGTAATCTTACGAAAGACTTCATCAAGGCCGCACTTATGTTTATCCTTCAACTCCTTAGGTGTTGAATCCACCAGTATTCGCCCTTTGGAAATAATTATTGTCCTCGAGCAAACAGCCTCAACTTCTTCAAGAATGTGAGTCGAGATAATAATACACTTATCTATGGCCATACTATTTATAAGCTCTCTCACCTCATGCTTTTGATTGGGGTCCAGTCCATCAGTAGGCTCATCAAGAATAAGTACTACCGGGTCATGAATTAACGCCTGAGCCAGTCCAACACGCCGCATATATCCCTTCGATAGTGTTTCTATCGTCTGGTGGTACACAGATTCGACCGAACACATCGGTACAATCCGGTCAAGCGCCTGCTTGCGCTCCTTGCCCCTAATCTGTCTGACATCGCAAACAAAGTCTAAAAAACTACCTACCGTCATCTCATTGTACGCTGGTGAATTCTCAGCCAGATACCCAAGGGACCGCCTGACTTCAATGGGATTCCGCAAAATATCGTGCCCACATATAGTAGCTGTCCCGCTGTCAGGCTTCAGAAAACACGCCAGCATCCTCATAGCGGTAGTTTTCCCAGCCCCGTTGGGCCCAAGAAGGCCCAATACCTGGCCCTTTTCGACATCGAATGAAATGCCGTCAACAGCTACGATAGGTCCAAAACTTCGCCGCAATTCCTTTACACTTATCATATCCGCCACCTCAAGATTCAGAAAATCCCGTTGCCATAATATCTAAAACCTACTGTAAATCGTGCATAAAAGTTCACTATCCAATAATTTATTTTAAATATGGTCGGGCATTATACTAAACTCCCACAAGTAGTCAAGAGGTCATTTTAAGAAAAATTTACCTTTGACAAATCATACTAAATCTTCAACTTTACGGGCTATTCCCATCGAGCTATCAGGCCGATACTCAATCTCTCTCTGCAGATCTCCCCGGCTCTGCGCTACAGTCTTGGCGGAAACACACCTCTCAGGTACTTAGCATCATACCGTATACTCTCCTCCAGCCCAAGCGGCATTTTCACGCCTTCCATAACTATCCATCCGCGATAACCGATATCATCCATCGCCCGGCGGACCTCCTCGAAAGCAATTGTGCCCTTGCCGTAGAGGTCGTCATAATCCTTGGCGTGAAACTCGCAGATTTGCCTGCCCAGCAAGCGTATCTCCTCATAAATATCGTAACCGGCTTTATGCGAGTTAGCCACATCGTAATAAACCTTGACGGCGGGCGAGCCAACACGGTTGATAATATCGAGTTGCTGCTCGGCACTGAGCCAGGATTCGATGCCGAGAAAGACGCCGGCATCTTCTGCTTTCGGCGCTACCTTTTTAAGCCGCTCAACGACAACATCGGTCCCTTTCTGGTCGTTTTGCAGGTCACCTTTTCCGAAAAAGGCCAGGAGCACAACATTGACCCCCATCGCCTTGCATACGTCAATGCTCTCGGAGACCCATCGCTCGGCACGAGGGTCGCTCTTATAAGGGATATTATTAAGAACTCCAAGAGCCAGTGACGCAACCTGAACATCGTGCTTTTTTACCGCCTCCAGAAATTTCTTTTGCAGTTTGGGATTACACAAGGGCAAGTCATTTTCCCCACTTCCAAAGTCCACCTGTACGCCATCCAGTCCCAACTGCTTGGCCATTTCAAGTGAAGCAGGGTCGGTCCTCTTGCCTATTGTCCAGTCGCAGACACCGATCTTGAAACCCCGCCCCCCCGACAAAGGCCCGAAAGAGCGGCATGAGGTAGTCAGTGCAAGCCCGGCAATTGCTCGGGCGCTATTTACCATCATCTCACGACGGGTCAAATGTGAATATTTCACTTAGAAACCTCCATAAACACCGTAAATCAACACAGCGGTCCATAAAACTAACTGAATACTTTCGCGTTCAATTTCCTTACTTATGCTTTCAAACCTTTAAGATTTGCATCCAGTTTCTTTTTGCTGTTGATAATCTCTTCCCATGTCACCTTGCGCCTTTCGTAGGCAGCGGTGCGCCCGAGTATTGTAATAAGATTGCTGCGAACGCTCGGCGCAACCGTTGGATTATCATAATTCTTATCTGTAATGTCCTTGTGGAACGTCGCGATATTCGCCACTGCACCGTCTTTGTATATGCCGGGGCTTCTGCCCCCGCGATAGAAGTTCTCTCCGCGAATGATTACCTGTCCGCCATATTCGGTTTCGAGAATACCTTTGGCCCCGAACATTCGATTTCTGATTCCTTCGGGCTGAGTACCGTGACCCTCAATCTGCCTTGAACTGAACGTAATACCCACATTATTCGGATACTCAAAGAGAATTGCGAAATGGTCCCAACAGGTGCCGACCGGCCGCACCGTTCTCCCGCCGGTCCCAACCGCCCAAATCGGTTCCTGGTCCATTATCCAGTTCATTACATCGAGCGTGTGAATGTTCTGCTCTGTAATAATATCACCGGATAGTACTCTGTCCAGTCCCCACGCCCGCAAACGATTCTCCGAATCATCCGGGGCATCCTGCCAGCTCTTGTACATACGCTTGAATGGACAACCTGCATGGTAGATCGCCTCACCAAATACAAACTGGCCAATGGCACCGTCGTGAACGCGTTTAAGCGCCTCAATGTAAAACTTGTCGGCACGGGTCTGGAAATCAATAAGAAAACACAGCTTTTTGGCCGTGGCTTTTTTACCGCTATCACCAATACTCCGGCACCCGGGCGCATCCACCGCGATCGGCTTGGCAACATAGGTATGACAACCGGCGTCAACAGCATCTGCAGCCTGTTGAGGATGAAAATACGGGGGGCTCTCAATCGCCACTGCGTCCACCTTATCCAGAAGTTTGCGATAACCCGAAAGTCCGGTATAACGGCGGGCTTTGTCCACGCCCAATTTGTCCCCGCTACCATCAACCCTGTCCTGGAAATAGTCTGCAACGGCAACAACATTGTAGCCGCCGTGCTGCGCAAACAGCTCGGCAATCCATGTCCCTCTGCCGCCGCAGCCGATTAAACCCAAATCGACCTTTGAGTTAGCTTCTGTCCCGCGAACAAGCGCCGGCTTAATCACTGTAAACGAAAGTGCCGCAGCACTAGCGCCGGCAATAAAACTGCGACGGGTGATTTGCTCCCGCTTTTTGCCTGTTATTGAAGTTTTTCCATATTCAGTCATTTCGTAGTTCTCCTTTTCCATGGCTCCTAAACCTTGCGCAACGTCGTATACTCAGGAGCTATTTTAGTTCTCTTAAAAAAAATACAGTATTTCCAGTGCCCACTTGATTTAAGGGGCTGCCCTCAACCATAGAATAATGAAAAAAGCTACAGCGTACATAAGCATCAGCGATTGGAGAGCAAGGATACACTCAATGACGCCTGTAGTCAAGCCCCGTTAGAAATATTCGCACCAGCCCTGGAATTTCTAACGGGGCAAGCGTCATTTTTGAAGGTTAAAACCTCATTTTCACAATACGACAGATACGAGCAACAAAGAAATCATCAATAATTATACGGCTCTTTGCCCTGCTTTATTCGGCTTTCCGTTTGCATCCGGCGCAGCGTAACGGTCAGAAGTTCTGCCAGTTCCCTGTCACTCATATTCGCGACCTGCTCGGCCGGTATCGCTTTGCCGTAGCACACCTCAATAGAACCGGGCGAAAATATCTTCTTATGCCTCGGCCAACACTCAAAAGCACCGTCAATCACAACCGGCACAACCGTCGCCCCTCCCCGCCTGCACAGAAGGCCAAAACCGGGCTTGAATGGCGTAATTTTTCCGTCACTTGTTCGAGTACCCTCCGGAAAAAGACAAACGCCCCAGCCTTCTTTGAGTTTACTAATGACCTTTCTCATCGCAGACAAATCCCCCTTGTCCTGCTTGACCGGTATAGTATTAACCGAAGAAATCATCCGGCCGAAAATCCTGTTTTTCCAGAGCGAATCACGGGCAAGAAAATACAAAGGCCTTTTCAAATATATTCCGCAAAAAACCGGGTCAAGATAGCTCTGGTGGTTACCGACCAGCATAACGGCACCTTTATCGGGGACATTCTCTCTCCCGTAAATATGTATCCGAAAAAATAGTTTGCAAAAAACTTTGCAGCACCAGCGTGCAAACCGGAACCATCTCATTTTTGGTCTCTTTTTCGGCATTTTTCTTCCACGAAACGCAAAAGTTTTTCTACAACCTCTTCAATACTCAAATCGGTGGTATCAACAACAATAGCATCTTCTGCCGGCCTTAAAGGTCCGACTGCTCTGTCCTCGTCGCTTTTGTCTCTTTCTTCTATGGCATTTTGTATCTGCTCAAGATTTTCACTGCTGCCTTTGGCCCTCAGGTCAATCTGCCGTCTCTTCGCCCTCTCGCCGGCTTCGGCTGTCAGATAAAATTTTACACCGGCATCGGGAAAGGCCACCGTGCCCTGATCTCTTCCCTCGGTAACTATTTTTTTCTCTCTTGCCGCAAATTGCCTTTGCATTTCAACTAACTTTTCCCGCAGCTTCGCCGCCGAAGCAACATACCGGGCATTAACCGTAACTTCCTGCCGACGTATTTGCTCAGTAACATCAAGCCCATCTATGGAAACCACCATCTTGCCTTCTCTAACAGCAAAACGAAACTTCCGATTATCCAAAACAACAAGCAGCTTGTCCTCATCGCTCATATTAACGCCGGCCTCAATTGCAGCCAACGTAACTGCCCGATACATCGCACCGGTATCAAGGAAACTCGCACCGAGTCTTTCTGCCAGCAGCCGAGCTATAGTGCTCTTACCACTGGCGGCAGGACCATCGATTGTTATAACCAGATTCGCCATCTCGGAAATTAATCTACTTCATAAACTCCGGTTTTACCGTCTTATCGACTTTGACACCAATAATACTTGTATCATCACGCTGACTGGCAAGTCCCACAAACCGCCTTCTATACCCTAAGACATTTTTAACAACCTGCTCTGCCGAACCTTCAGCAAACTTCTTCGCTGCTTTCAGCATCCTTTCCCTGCCCCAGAGTTCACCGTCATAGTTGGCTGCGTCAATCAGTCCGTCGGTATAGAACAACAAACAATCACCGTCTTTTAGTCCGACGGTTTCAATTTCGTATTCGGCTTGTGGGGCGACTCCGAGCACAAGTCCGCCCTTTTGCAATTCCGTAACTTGCCCCTCTCTTACCAGCATCGTTGGCTGATGTCCGCAATTACAATAGGTTATTGTCATATCTCCAACGCAAATAACTGCAAAAAAGAACGTGATAAACTCGCCATCCCTGCATTCACCACACGCCATTTTATTGATTTTATTAATAATATCTTTAGGCGCTCCTTTTGGGGCCGCTTCAGTGCCGGCGTAAGCCTGCACAGCACCTCGAAATGAACTCATCATAAGCGCAGCAGGAATGCCTTTTCCCATCACATCAGCAATCGTCACAACAATACAGTCATCTCCTATTTGATGAAAATTGTAAAGGTCACCGCCGACATCAAAACAGGGAATATAAGCAGCCGCCACATCTAAACCAGGTACCAGAGGGGCCTTCTCAGGAATCATTCTCCGCTGAACAATCCCGGCTAACCGCATCTGTTCGGCGATACGCGCCCCTTCAATTGCCTCCGCATAAAGCTTGGCATTTGTTATCGCAGCAGCACACTGCGAAGCAACCGCCCTGGCAATACCAATATCATCCTGGTCAAAGTGTTTGGGCTTCGGGCTATAAAGCCGAAGCACACCGATCGCCTTCCTCCTGAATTGCATCACAACCGTAAGCTGGCTGACGAGCCCCTCCTTGATGGCCGCCTCCTTATATTTTACACGCCCATCAATCCGCATATCGTCCAAAACCACCGCTTCGCCGGCGAAAGCAGCCTTAATCACCGAATCGTGTTTCGAAACCACTCCCTTATTACGATACTCTTCGCTAAGACCATACGTACTTCGCATCTTCAAGTCGCCGGCCTCCTCGTCAAGCAGACGAATCGAGCAGGCTTTGACGCCGGTAATCTTAACTGCTGCTTCAGCGAGCTTTTCCAGCACCTCTTGAAGCGAAACATCCCCCGCAACAAGCGTGGTAAGCTGATAAATCTGCTCGTCTCTCTCTATTTGTTTTTTTGTCCTTCTTTCCATAATTAACAAGCACTTCCCAAAACGAAAGATTATACTCGACTTTTCGCTCTCAGTGAACCTTAATCTCTTTGGCTAATGTCCACAGATATAACGCACACTTGCACCAGGAGCTGACTTGGATTAATATACAATGGAAAATGAGCCAGACAGCCAAACATATAATTTTCGTCGGCCGGGTCCAGGGTGTCGGCTTTCGCTTCACCGCTTTTCACTCAGCCAACATTTATAAGCTGACCGGCTTTGTCCGCAACTGTCATGATGGTACTGTAGAAATGCTCGCCCAGGGCCCTGATGAAAATATTGAAAACTGCATCCAGGAAATAAAGGGCTCCTTTCCCGGCTACATAAGAGATACACAAATCGAAGAAATCCCCATCGACCCCCAATACATGGATTTCAAAATAACCTTCTAAAATATCATCAACTCAATCGACATAGGTAGGCCCTCGCGGGCTTTCCCTGTCACACCACCGGGCATACGGGTCCGTACCACGGCGGTTCGGCTGGTTAAGCTGTTTTCTGTTCTGTCAACAAAGCAAGTCCCAGCGTATTA
>JBARPZ010000447.1:0-2586 GCA_049643445.1 Sedimentisphaerales bacterium | reverse complement strand
CAAGGCCGTGCCGATGTACGAGATGGTCGGCGTGGGACGTGATGACGGCAAGACAAAGGGCGAGTACTCGGCGATTCTGTACAATCGTGTTCGCTTCAAGGTGGACGAATCGGGGACGTTCTGGCTTTCCGATACGCCCGAGGTGCCGGGCTCCATTACCTGGGGCAACGCCTGTACGCGGGTGTGCACCTGGGCGAGGTTTGTCGAGAAGCAATCCGGCGGGGCGTTCTATTTGTTCAATACGCACCTGGATCATATTTCCCAGCCGTCCCGGGAAAAGAGTGTGGTCCTGCTGGCTCAGCGCATCCGCGGCAGAAAGCACACAGAGCCTTTTCTGCTGACCGGAGACTTCAACGTCGGTGAAGACAATCGCGTCGTGACGTACGTGAAGGGAAAGATAGAACTCGGCGGAGCAGATGAAGTCGAATCCAAAAATCTCGTTCCCATGGTCGATACGTTTCGCGTGCTGCACTCAGCGACGACGGAGGTCGGGACGTTCAACGGATTCAAAGGGAACCGCCAGGGCGATAAGATAGACTATATCTTCGCACAGCCGGGCGTGAAGGTGCTCAGCGCAGATATCCTCCGCGACAATGTCGATGGCCGCTATCCTTCCGACCACTTTCCGGTCACTGCTACGGTTCTCGTTGGGGCAGGCAAGACATACTACATTGACGGCGAGGCAGGCGACGACCGGAACGATGGCACTAACCCGCATTGCTCACAGATGGGAACTCTGAGCGGATTCTGGTAGAGAAAGCTGTTTTCAGGAGCACTCGTAACGGTTTTAGCCTCCGGGACCGGTCAAGAATGCCGCAATCGTCCCTTTGAGTGTCTGGTTTTAACCAATCTGCGGCCGGAAGGAACGTACCGATACTGCCGTGTTTACGAAACTTCTTGAAAAGCAGTTGGATAAAGTATTAAAAAGACCTCAACAACGCAGCGGCATCAGACTCAAACGAGCAAGATTCTCATAAACCTGCCTGAAAAGTCGCTGATACGGATAGCTCTCGGACAACGATACCCAAACCTTGCGAACCGTCACGCGAACCTGAGCACCGATCTTCAACAGTCTCAACCGTATCGTGCCGCATTGAGCCTTCGCTAATTTCGTACCTTTCAAGCCCAGACGCCGCAATGACTGCATCAATGTATAAGCGACCGATGAAAACCAAAGACGCAATTGATTCGCTCGCATAGTAGCGCAACTGGTGCGGTCCGCAAAAAGCCAAAGCTGTTGTTCCTTGATCCGGTTCTCCATATCACCACGAGCGCAGTATGTATCCTCATACACCCTGCGGGCATCAACTTCATCGCCTGACAGTGATGTGACCACGAATCTCGGATTCTCGCCCTTATCAAGGTATTCTGCTTTGCCCACAACCCGCCGAGAACGGCTCCAGCTTTCCAGCGTTTGATACCGGAAATCCTTAAATACGCGGGCCGCTTGATGCGTCTGTTCATAAATCGCCCTGGCCTGTTGAATTTCTGCTGAAATCTCTCGCTTGAGCCGCTCGTTCTTCGCCAGCCCCAGAACATAGTCAACATCGTTAAGTTCGCACCAGAGCATAATATGCTCACGACAAAAACCGCTGTCGCCGCGAATAACAATTCGTACATCCAGCCATCTACTGCGGATCTGCCGGACAATACGGGCCAGTTCCTTGACCGAACCGGCTGAAGCATCGATGTCAGATGGCCGAAGACGCGCGCATAACAAATTCTCGCCACAAAAGATATATAACGGAAGGTAACAGTAGTTGTTGTAGTAGCCGTGAAAGAACCGACCGGCCTGATGGCCGTGTAAAGGGTCATCGGTGGCATCCAGGTCCAGGATGATTTCCGATGGCGGCCGGCTGTACGATTCCAGGAATACTTTGATGAAGAAATCATCAACGCCGTGGCGATCCACGGTAATCTTCTTGTATCGACTTTTCTTGCCGGCACGCACCGGAGTCAATTCCAGTCTGTTGAGTGTGCTTTTGCCGGCCAATGCTTTGCCTTTGTCGCGGTTGCGAACGCGATTCTTGCCGGTTGGATCATCTTTGCCTACCAGCACAGCCAGTAACGGATCGTTACGCAATTCATCATGGTCGTTCAGGTCTTCGTATCCCAATGCAAGAGCATAGATACGCTGCGCCACCAATTCTTCCACGGAGTGCTCAATCAGACCAGGATCGCGGTGATCGCTGAAGCACCCGGCAAATTTTCTGATGATCCCCGTGATCCTTTCTGTCTGCTGCAACAGCAGCCCGCCGGCATCTGAACAGATGTTTCCACCGTTGAAATGAGCGACCAAACGGCGTCTGTTTTTTGTTTGAAATAGGAAGGCTTCCGGTTTACACTGTGTTTTCATCGTATTGCTCCTTTTGTCTTGGTCAAGTTGTTTTACACAAAGAACTTATACCAGCAAAAGGAGCTCTTATCAATCGAGGCTGTGAGAAATGCGGGCTAAACGGGCACGTAAAGCGGAAACGCCGAAACAGCCAAGCCTTTGCCTAAGGTTGCGCGCGCCGTACTTCTATCCCGACATCCTCATGTCCGGTTTTGTGAGGGGCGTTGACGTTCTTTCACATGGCAGAATAT
>JBARPZ010000446.1:0-4030 GCA_049643445.1 Sedimentisphaerales bacterium | reverse complement strand
TTGACTACGGAAAAAATCCAAATGGCTCCTTCCGAACATCGCCGTTCCTTTTACCTGAACCACCCAAAAAATCGATGCCTGATCCTAATAATTGATTATCTCACAGACCGGACGCCTCCTGGCCGATGATTGACTACCACGCCCAAAGACCATCAACAAGCAGAAATGTGTATCGTGGCCCCGGATTAAATCGAACTTTGCGTCATTGCCAGGAGCCTAATCGGCCAAATATTTTCTTCTTCCCGGCCTCAATCAGCAACATCCTGATAAAGTTGTTGGACCTCAGCAGTAGATATACTCTTGTCGTAGACCTGCACGTCACCCATAAGACCGTGGAAGGACTGCTTGGAGGAACCGCCGTTATTACCGATGTCTGCCGTCGATGGCAGGGTAGTCAGGCCGCTATATGTTCCCGCAGCAATCTCAGCCCCGTTTAGATGCACCACATAGCCGCCGCTGTCCCAGGTCAGTGCTATATGATACCAGACTAAAGTTCCCAATGTTATTATATTGGTCTCACTGTGGTCGCCGATTCTTACGTCTAATTGTGTATTACTGTTGTCCATGTAAAGCAATATTCTGTCTTTGACACCATTGTCACAACCAAAGAAGTATCCGCTGCCGTTCCTGCCGTCACCTCTGTTCTGCGGTTCCGCAAGATTGGCCCAGATGGCAATCGTCCCTGCCGTTGTTGACATTCCGACAGTGGAAACTACAACCCGGCTAAGATTATTACTGCCGTCGAAATTCAATGCGCCTTCCCCCGGCGCCCATACTAATCCGTTACCAATCCCGTCGACAAGCTGTCCGTGCCTCCCGTTGCCCGATGAGTCGTATGCAATCACGCCCGATGTCTCGTCAAACTTCCACCAGCCGGCAAGATTAGGATCATGCATTGTCGTAAAGCTCCATACATCACCCGTCGTTGTGTTATATGGATTCTTCTCATCAATCCGCCAATAATAGGTAGTGTCATACTCAAGATCGTTTGGAGGACAGAAAGTGGTAGTCGTTTGATTACCCTGGAAGTCATTTATATCGGGTATTGGATTAGGGCCGAAGTAAACATCGTGCGATTCCGTATTTAATCCGGCTTCCCAGTTCAGGCAAATGGTTATGTTTACATCTGTCGCCATATTTGCTGGACTGGGATTGCCGGCCTGACCGGGAACAGGAGGCGCCTCCGTTGTAAAGCTCCATATAACGCCGGTGGTAGTACCTCCCGGCCCAACCCCGTCAATCCGCCAGTAGTAAGTCGTTTCATAATCCAGAGTGCCGGGTTCAAACGTCGTACTTGTCTGGTTGCCCTCGAACTCACCCGCGCCCGGCGTCGGATTTGTTCCAAAGTATACATCGTGTGACGTTGTATAAAAATTGGCCGTCCAGCTAAGATTATGATTTATGTTTACATTAGTGGCCAAATCACTCGGGTTTGGATTGTACGCCTTTCCCGGTACTGGAGAAGTGGTAAAGCTCCAGACATCACCGCTCGTCTCACCGCCCAGACCGACTTCATCAACTTGCCAGTAATATGTCGTGGCGGCGGTCATAATCCCCGGATTGAAAATCTTAGCCGTTTGATAGCCCTGAAACTCATTAGCGTCCGGCGTCGGATTAGTCCCGAAGTATACACCGTGCGCTGCCGTATCGACCCCGCCTGCCCAGCTCAAATCAGCGGTTATACTCACTTCGGTTGCAGTATCACCCGGCTCGGGATGACCGGCCGCATTTGGTTCCGGCGCAATGCTCGCCCAATATTTCGCCAACCAGGAATAATCAGTAGAGTCAACTACAGTATTACGGTTTATATCGGCACGCCCACACCAATCGTTCGCATCCGAGCAGCCACTCTCCAACCATCTGTCAACGAAAAGTAAGAGGTCAGTCCAATCGATGTAACCAGCAATGAGGGGTTCCGCCAGAGCAACGCTACTCGTCCCCAGGTAACCCGCTGAAATGGCAACAAAGTTGTGACCCGAGGGGACATCACACTGGCCGTCTTCGTTGCGGCCCCACGCAAGCAAAGAACCATCGGACTTAAGAGCAAGACTATGGTCGTAGCCAGCCCCAATATCAACAAAATCGTTCCCTTCGGGGACGTCGCCTGCCCCCAACCAGTTTCTGCCCCACGCGACAACGGAACCATCCGACTTGAGAGCAAGACCGTGGCCGTAACCAAGCGCAATGTCGACAAAGTTGTTACCTTCAGGGACGTTCAATCGGTCGTAGCTGCTGGAGCCCCAGGCTGCCAGCGAACCATCCGCTTTGATGGCAACACTATAAAAATCGTGGGTCGCTACCGCAACAAAATCGCTCCCTGCAGGCACACCAAGCACATCGTAGCCTTGAGGAGTGTTGCTTCCCCATGCCACGAGCGAACCGTCGGCCTTAACAGCAAGACTATGATAGTGACCCGCGGCAGTACTAACAAAGTCAGTACCTGGCGGCACGTTGCACTGCCCGTAGTCGTTATTGCCCCAAGCTGCGAGCGAACCATCTGCCCTAAGAGCCAGACTGTGTAAGCCGCCAGCCGCAATCGTAACGAAGTTGTTCCCATCTGGCACATTGCAGTCGCCCACCCCCCACGCTACAAGTGAACCGTCCGACTTGATAGCAAGACCGTGCGACCCCCACCCACCAACTGCAATGTCGACAAAGTCATTTCCTGCAGGCACATTGCTGTCGCCCTGGTAGTTGTAGCCCCACGCTTCAATGTAACCGGCTACGTCTGCCCTTTGGATTGGTGTCTTGCTTGCCTCGGCTGTGCCACCATACGACCCCATATTTATTCTATTGCCGTTGGGCAAAGGCTCATTACCTGTTGGAGAATCGGGATTGCCCGCATCAATACACGGACTGGTGACATTATCTTGCACCCAGCTTTGGCTGTTTGCGGCCCACCTGCCTGCCTGAGACTTCAAATGGTAGTCACCAACAACCAAAAAGTCATCATTGGCATCTTCAGGTGTCCCGTTTACGTCCCAACAGCCAGGAATTGCAAAGCATGGGTCAGTATCAATGTTGCCCAGCCCTGGCAAACCGCCCTCGATGCAACTGTAGTTTACATTAGCGTTACCCCTTATTTCTTCAGGTTCATCACCCCACAGAATACAGTTGGTTAATATCGGAGCGGTTGACAAGTTGAGCATCCCGCCGCCTTCTTGTGCCGAGTTACCAGCAAATGTGCAGTTGGTTAATATTGGGTTGCCAGAGTCGACCATCACGCCGCCGCCGACTTGCGCAGAGTTCGCGATAAATATGCAGTTGGTCAGTCTCGGGCTGCTGTTTTCGCACGCGATTCCACCTCCGGCATCGGCAGTGCAGTTGGTTATCACGCAATTTTTTATGCGTGGGCTGCTGTTCTTGCAATATATGGCCCCTCCATAACCGCTTGCGTCCGTAGCGTTACCATCGACGATGATAAAACCGTTTAACTCCGCGAATGGAACTGTTTCGCCGCTTTGGAAAATAAAGGCCCGTCCCAGGCCTTGACAATCTATGATGCATGTCCGTGGCATAGGGATCAGCCCCGTACTGTCCCCCGTTTGCACTTTCACATTTTTGCCATTGAAGTCGACGTTATAAAATCCTGCACCCGAGTAAACGATGGGGGTAATGGGATCGCCCTTGACGGTGATGATGTCCATGTTGAGCACGCCCGGAGAGTCGAGCGCCGCTTGAATGGTTAGGAAATCAGATGGCGGTGCTCCTACAATATAGGAAACGGCATTAGCTGTAGAAACTATCCCCAACAAAAATGTCGACAAAACTACAAGCTCCACCACAAGAATTGATTGCCTTCTCATTTTTTCTCCTCATGTAAATTGTTATTGTTTTCACTCTCACAAATATGGCACCGCTATATTGAGCGTTTCCCGGCTCTCCCTGTGCATGAGAACCGGTGCAGAAAGCGGTGCCCCTTTGTTGTTAATACAAAAGAAACACGGATTTATTGTTTTCAGAGAGTCTGAACCTTTCTTTCCCGTCATAGCTTAACTCCATCAGTGTAGATATAATAATTATATGTTCT
>JBARPZ010000445.1:0-4345 GCA_049643445.1 Sedimentisphaerales bacterium | reverse complement strand
GAGGGGACGGAAACGATTCCTACCGGTTGGTCGAAAAGATTGCTGAGTTTCGATGTTGATGATGTTCCGGTGATAAATCTTTATAAGTACGAGCAGGAGCGCTATGGAAATTCTGTGGTTCGGTTCCTTAGCTTCAAGAACGATGAAGAGCACAAGCTCGGTGAAACACCCATCCCCGGCGGGATGCTCAAGGTTTACAGAAGCGCTGACAATCAGGGACACTTGTCCTATACGGGGCAGTCTTCATTTAAGTATATTCCCGTAGATGAGGATATAGAGCTTAATCTTGGTGCGGTGGCCAATGTTGTTGTTGAACCGACGCTTATGGACTTTGAGACGAAGAACTACAGATTCGACAGTAAGCGCAACATTTCCGGCTGGGACGAAGTCCGCAAATTCAAGATAGAAGTTAAAAACACTCGTGATATCCCAGCTAAAGTGGAAATTAAGCGTAACTTCCCCACGCAATACTGGGAGCTTGAGAAAAGCGGCGACTTCGGCCAGTTTGAGAACGTTGACCTGGATACGGTCAAGTTTACGCTTATTTTGGAGCCGAGGTCGGCAAAGGAATTTGGGTACATTCTGACAACGTACCACGGCGTCCGGCAAGAGGACTGGACAAAAGCTGCGCGGTAAGTTAACTCACAGTTTGTTTAGCTTAGCTATAGCTCGAGCTATCTGGTCGCGGCGGGCCTCAATGGGAGTCGGGTCTTTGGTGAAAGTAGTCATGTCTTTTGTAATCGCTTCCGGTACATCGAACAAAATCGAATACTGTTTATATTGCAGGGCGGTGAGTTTGTCTTTTTTGGCTTTGAGTAGTTTTTCTAGTATTACGAGGTATTCATAGTCCTCGATTCCATCGCGCAGCATTTCCCAGCGGATACTGTCCACCGGTCCATCGAGAACAGGTCCGGCCGGGTGGGCATCTGCAGCTGCGAGGGGCGGATATATGAATCGGCCATCACCGTTGCCCCAGGGTCTTTTCTGGCCTTTTGGTGTACTGTAACCGGATGTCCAGCCCATTGGGTCTTCGTAAGGATTCTGAGGACGCTCAGGGTCAGGATAGGCGGCGGAGCTGGTCCAGTAGTTGGTCTGCCAGACGAGGATTCCCTCGATTTTTCGCTGCCATGTCTGCCAGAGCCAAACACGCATTTCGGTCGCAGGGTGGTCGATGAAAAGCGTGCAGTAGGGTGTCTTCGGTCCTGTGCAGACATACCACCAGAATTTGTCCCCGAACGCCCTTCGTTTCTCGGAAGCATCATCTCTATACAGGTTGGATATAACGCAGTAAATATTCGGGCCACCTTCGAGTTTGGATTCGGGCTGTTCAGTGAGCATCCGCGGAATTCGCGGGCAGTAACGTTTAAGTTTCTCAAAGCCGTTCATGACAAAGGCATACTGGTCCGGGCTTGGTTCGTCAAACCAATAGACATAAGCCTCATCCAGCCAGCCCCTTTCGGCCAGATGTTTCTCCATTTGCTTGCAGTAGGATTCGAGGATGATAGGATACTCCGGCTCGTCCTCCTTAAAACCCAGCAGAGACGGTTCAGAGATTGCATGAAAAGTTCCGCCGCCAAGGCCTGGTATGCTGAGGCGAAACGAATTGAAGTGGTAGTGATTAATTGCTCGGTCCATTGCATTGTCCCAGGCCGAGAAGTCGAACCTGACTTTCAACTGTTCAGCAGGCGCAACAAGCTTGGCCCGTTTTTCAATATCAAAATCACCACCCTCAATCAGGTCTTTTCCACTGGCCGCATCCTTCAAGGAGACTTCATCAAACCATACAAGACCCGTCAGTTCCCCGGCATCGGTCCATGTTGTGGCTCTTATCAAAGGTCTTATGAACTTCGCCCCTTTGGGGAAATCGCTGACCAGGGCTTCGAAGAGCTGCCATCTGCCGTTGCCCTTTAGTGTCATATCATTATTTCTGCCGGACATCCACTTGCCGTCCTGGTCGTAGTGGTTAAGCGTAACGCCGAAGCGGTGGTCGGGCACTGCTGTACGATACCAAAATCGTACCTGCAGGCCGCCGGCCGGTATTTCTATGAGCGGCCGATACGAAACGGTTACATTACTCTTCTGGTCATCATCATAGACCAGCAGCGAGCCGGTGCCTGAATGAGATTCATTATCAACGATACGCAGACCTTCCCAATTTGCATATTTATTTTCGACCGGCGGCTTAACGTTAGGCCATGTCACTTTAATTCCGTCGAGCGGTGCCGGGTTGTATGGCGATATATGGTGGTTGCTGAAGTTCGTCCAATACTTTTCGATTACCTGGCGTTTGTGTTTCTCGTCGGAGATATTCTGGTAGCGAAATACGTTGCCAGGCGAAAAACCAAAAGCCGTTGTGCACGTCATCCGATCGGGGAGGACGAAATCATATACCTCGACTCGCAGGGTGACTGTAGCTCGATAGTTCTGCGCCACAAGGACGATTGCGCCTGTATAAATCCCTGCCGGCACATTGCGCCGAACTTTCACACGAATCCAGAAAGGTTGATTCTTATTTGCTTTTAGAACAATCGGCCCTTTTAACGGCGGCAATGGATCGGGCCAGAGACCGGGTACCGAACTTTTATCTGTAGGCAGTGTGATATTGACGTATTGTACTCTTAATACCTCGATATTTTCAGGGGGTATAATCGCTCCATCTGTTCCATTCAACGCTGCGGTATGTAATGTGAAATCTTTTAGGGTAACTGTAGGCCTTACTACTAATTGAGCGGCTTCGGCTTCATTGCGGGCGGCGCATACATTAATAGCATTACTCCTTGCCTTTGGCAGGGGCTTGTCCGGGCTTATTTTCCAGCCGGAGGAGGCCCACCACAGACCAACTTTTGCAGTTGAGCCGGGAAGCAGCTCGCCATAGGGGGCGTTGAAATAATCGCTCGTTTGAGCAAGAACGGATGGACCGACTAACAACAGTAATAAGCAAAGCATTTTTTTCACCATGATATATCACCCTTCGAGTAGGATTCCGATTTTAGGTACATCGATAATCTTCGTTTACTACCTGAGATTCTCCACTATAGACCGGCCTCAGTCAAGAGGCGTGTACGAGCGGCAACTTATTAAGTTTATAAGTCTTTTCATATAAGAGATTTAGGCGTTTGTTACGGAGGGTGTCAAATTTATTTAATTATTTTTGAAAAAATTCCCATTTTTTTCTTGTACGGGGGCGGTCGACTTTGTATACTGTATTAAGTAGCTAATACAGTAATACAGAATAGGGGCAAAAAGATTATGTTACTGGAAATAGACCATCACAGCGGAGTGTCGATATATCGGCAGGTAATCGAACAGATTCGGCAGCAGATTATGGCCGGGCGGTTGAGTGAAGGAGAGCAACTAATGTCTGTGCGAGAGCTTGCAGCACAACTGCGAGTTAATCCAATGACAATCAGCAAGGCGTACGCACTGCTTGAGGTCGAAGGGCTGGTGGAAAGACGCCGGGGTGTCGGACTGTTCGCAGCGAGACTACGGAAGGACAAGAAGGCACATACCAGGGCCAAGCTCCTGGAGGAGATTTTGAGAAAGGCGGCGGTGACGGCAGTGCAGTTGGGGATACCAGAAGAAAAGGCCGGGGAAATGCTGGCTAGGTTATATAGGAAATACGATTCAAGAACGAGGAGTCACTCTAATGAATAACGAAAAACCGATAGTGGAAATGCACAAGGTCTGCAAAAGATTCGGTAACATAAAGGCCCTTGATGATATCGACCTTCAGATATATCCCGGCAGGATAATAGGACTGCTGGGAGCCAACGGGGCCGGCAAAAGCACATTACTGCGAAACATCATCGGACTGTATCTGGAAGACGAAGGAGAATGTGTTACGTTCGGCTCTGATGCTAAAAAGCTGGGCCCAAAAGAGCTTGCGCGGATAGGCTACGTTCACCAGGAAGGCGAATTGCTTGACTGGATGACAGTCAGGCAGCTAATTCGTTATGTCAGCGCATATTATCAAAGCTGGAACCGCGAGCTGGAAGAAAAATACATCGAAGACTTCGAAATTTCAACAAAAGTTCGTGTCGGGTCTTTATCGCCCGGCCAGAGGCAAAGGCTGGCGATACTTTTAGCGATAGGTTTTGAGCCGGAACTGCTTATACTGGATGAGCCGGCGGCGGCCTTGGATCCTTTGGCACGTGCTCAGTTTCTGGATTTGTTGCTCCAGATTATTCAGACCGAGAATCGAACTATTATTATTTCATCTCATATCCTCAGCGACGTGGAGAAGGTCGTCGACCACGCAGTGATAATGAAAGAGGGTAGGATCCTGCTGGATTCCAGCTTTGACGAATTGCGGGAGCGATTCAGCCGGGTGCGTATCAGCGCTTTG
>JBARPZ010000444.1:0-11674 GCA_049643445.1 Sedimentisphaerales bacterium | reverse complement strand
GGGCCGGACTATTTAAAGAAGCCGGAACCACCGACGAGACGTTTTCGACATACAGCAATTGGTCAGATATACCAAAATTCATTGAAAATAACAAGCCCGGTTTTCCCTGCGTCTTTATCTATCCAACAGGATACATACCGGCTAAATTTCGCTGGAAATATTACGAAATCCTGCTATACTGCCTATGTAATGTGTTTTCACCCCGCACCAATTAAGCGTGGGCCTAAGTTCAATGAGTACAGGATGAGGGCATAAAAGTTAAGATGGTGACACGGCAAATTAGGTTGATAGGAGTTTTTCTCGCCATTATTTATGGCGTGACAGCCGGAGCAGACTCCTTATTATATGCAAAAGAGTGGGGGACAAAGTCGGCCGGCCCTGAAACTACACCTCAGGTCCAGACTCAACCAACTGACCAATTCAGCAAGGCTGTGGCGGACCTGGAGATGGTGAACTTCAGTGCCCTGCGGCGGGCCATTCGAGACCTTGTGAAAACATTTCCCACCAGGTACACCAAAGGCCGGGATAATCTTAAGTCTCTCGATCGATACGAAGGTCTCCTACCCGATATAAAGGAATCTCTGAAGCAAAAGGACAAAGCGGCTCTGAAGCAGGTCGAAGAAATTGTAACGTTTCAGCGTGAAGTTTTATTGTCTAACCCGCTGCTGGACTTTGATCAACTTTTGTTAATCAAGCGCAAGCCGCTTGGCGACCCCCGCCGAGCGAAAGAACCGGACCGGGGGATAGGCAAGTTCGTGGGCATGCCCCAACAAAGCTCCTGGCAGCTTCATACAATGCCCAACACCGACGGCTGGGACAATGAAATCTGTGTTCTCTCAAAACATAAGAGCCAAGACTCAAAACTCAAGACTGTCTATAGACCTCCGGGAGGAAGATTAGTCTCCGAGATGGATTTGCATTTCGATGGTGAAAAACTTATGTTCTCCATGCCGGACAGCGGCAAGTTCTGGCAGGTTTTTGAGATTGACACCAACGGCACGAACCTGCGCCAGGTTTCGCCTGACGACCAACCGGACGTTCATAACTTCGACTCATGTTACCTGCCCAACGGGAAAATCGCCTATATATCCACCGCACCGTTCCAGGGTGTTCCGTGCAATGCAGCGGTCAATGTGGGAATGACCTACGTGATGGATGCCGATGGTAAAAATGTACGTCAGCTTTGTTTTGAGCAGGACCACAATTTCTGTCCCACCGTTATGAACGACGGGCGGATTCTTTACCTGCGCTGGGAATATACGGACATCCCGCACGTCTGGGCGCGGTTCCTTTTCACGATGAATCCCGACGGCACCTGCCAGAGAGAGCACTATGGAAGCGGTGGCTACTGGCCGAACGCGATATTCTTTGCGCGTCCCATTCCTGACCATCCAACCAAGGTTGTGGGTATCGCGACGGGTCACCATGTAGGGCGTGTCGGCGAGCTGGTCATCTTTGATCCATCTCTCGGCCGTACATCAACAGACGGCGTGGTCCAGCGAATCCCCGGTTATGGAAAAAAGGTCGAACCTCTCATTCAGGATAAGCTGGCAATGGAGTGCTGGCCGAAATTCCTTCATCCCCGGCCTCTGAGTGAAAAATACTTTATCGTCTCGTGCAAACCAAGACCTTACGATCTTTGGGGCATCTATCTGGTGGACGTTTTCGATAATGTCCTTTTGCTTAAGGAGATGGAAGATTACGCCCTGCTTGAGCCTATCCCTCTGCGCAAAACGAAAAGGCCGCCGGTGATTGCCGAGAGGATTGACCTTAAACGAAAAGATGCACTGGTATATCTCGAGGACGTATATCAAGGACCGGGCTTGAAAGGAGTCCCGCGTGGAACGGTCAAGAAACTGCGGCTGTTCACGTACCACTTTGCCTATCATAGAATTGCAGGAATCAACCACCGGGTCGGCGCCGATGGTCCATGGGAACCCAAACGCATAATTGGAACAGTACCCGTGGAGAAAGATGGCTCTGCAATGTTCCGCGTTCCGGCCAACACACCAATATCCATACAGCCGATTGACGCCAAAGGCAAAGCCCTGCAGTTGATGAGGAGCTGGATGACAGCGATGCCCGGCGAAATCGTATCCTGTGTCGGCTGTCATGAGAAGCAGAACTCCGGCCCTCCGAACCTCAAGACCATAGCCTCGCGCCGCCAGCCGACCGAAATAAAACCCTGGTACGGGCCTGACAGAGGATTTAGTTTCAGCCGCGAGGTCCAGCCGGTCCTTGATAAGTACTGCGTCTCGTGCCATAACGGCAGCATACGCGAGGACGATCAGGAGATTGCCGACCTTCGTGGTGACCAGGGTAAATTATTCGCATATAAAAACGGAAAACCAGAAGCCAATATAATCTACGGCGTGCCGCGAGAAGAACTTGTCAAAAAATACGGCGGCGTGTTCGAGCCATCATATATTACGCTGCGCAGCTTCGTTCGGGTGGGCGGGCTCGAAAGCGACTTGCGACTGCTGGCTCCAGGTGAATTCGGCGCAGAGACAACCGAACTTGTCCAGATGCTGATTAAAGGACATTATGGCGTCCAGCTTGATGCCGAGGGTTGGGAGCGTATCACGACCTGGATTGATTTGAATGCCCCCTGCCACGGAACCTGGAGAGAGGTTGTAGGTATTGAAAAAACCCGGAACGATCACAGGCGACGGCTGGACCTTCGCAAATTGTACTGTGCAAGCGATGAAGACCCCGAGGTCTATCCGGCAATACAAAAGGAAAAAATTGTGCCGGTTAAGCCTAAGCCAATGCGAGAACCGATAGTCGATGTTCCCCGTGTTAGCAACTGGCCGTTCGACGAAGCTGAGGCCAGACGCCGTCAGACAATGCTCCGACCAGCCCATCGCACAATAGAGCTTGGAAATGGTGTCAAATTTGAAATGATTTACGTACCAGCCGGCCAGTTCGCGATGGGGGACCAAAGTGGCTATCGCGATGAGCGCCCGGTTACCGCGGTGAAAATCGAAAAACCGTTCTGGATCGGCAAATTCGAGATAACCAACGAGCAATACGCAAGGTTTGATCCCTCACATGACAGCAAGTATGAGCACAAAGGTAGCTGGATGTTTGAGGAGTGGGACCTCGGCTGGGACATGAACCATCCCAAACAACCTGTGGTCCGCATCTCATGGAAAGAAGCGATGGCGTTCTGCCGTTGGCTGTCCGAGCGGATCGGGCAAAAAGTCTCCTTACCCACCGAGTCCCAGTGGGAATGGGCCTGTCGAGCAGGCACGGACAGCCCCCTATCCTACGGCGACCTGAACACGGATTTCTCGGAGTTCGGGAACATGGCCGATTACACAATACGGGACCTGGTATATGACGTTCGCGATCAATACCCGCCGGATTTAGTACCCAGAGATGCACGATATAATGATAAGAAACTCGTTACGGCAAACATAGGCAGCTACAAACCCAATGCCTGGGGCCTTTATGATATGCACGGAAATGCCTGGGAGTGGACACGCTCGACGTACCGGCCTTACCCGTACAGGGCGAATGATGGTCGTAACGATATCGATACTTTCGGCAGGAAGGTTGTTCGCGGCGGCTCATGGTACGACCGGCCCAAACGCTGCCGTTCGGCTTTTCGCCTGAGCTATCCCGCCTGGCAAAAAGTGTATAATGTGGGCTTTCGTGTAGTGGTAGAGCCAAGGCAGACGCTGGCCGCTGCAAGTGCAGAAGAACGCTTATCAAACAGTGATTGAGGATATCAAAAGTATAAATCTTTGGCTGCAAGTTACTATGTGGAAACAACCAACAAAGATGGTTATAAAACAACATAGAACAGGTGTTTTCTTTATCATCCTGTATGTCATACTTTCAGGCCTTGTTGCTTCGTGCCTTGCTGGTGAAGCCCAAAGTACAAAGCCTCCGAGCCTGCTCACAGAATTCCTTGACGGGCCGATGGCGGGCGTGGATGAAATTATTTTTGCCTGCCGTCAACTGAACTACGACGGCCACTGGTACGCCAATTTCGGTTATTACGCAGAGAACGCAGACCGCAAGGCGTATCGGGCCATGGGCCGGTTGTGCAAGCTGAATCTAAGAACAGGGGAAGTTACTGTTTTACTGGATGACCCTCAGGGCGCGGTCCGCGACCCACAGGTACACTATGACGCCGCCAAAATTCTGTTTTCCTATCGCAAGGGCGGTACGGAAAACTACAATCTCTATGAAATCAATGCTGACGGCACCACCCTGAAGCAGCTTAGCGACGGACCGTATGATGACATTGAGCCGACATACCTACCTGATGGCTCAATCGTATTCTGCTCCAGTCGCTGTCATCGCTGGGTGGGCTGCTGGCTTACACACGTTGCCATATTGTATCGATGTGACGCTGACGGAAGCAACATTCGCCCGATATCCAGCAACAGCGAGCACGAGAACACACCCTGGCCTCTCCCTGACGGCCGGGTGCTGTACCAGCGTTGGGAGTATGTCGACCGAAGCCAGGTCCACTATCATCACCTCTGGACAATAAATCCCGATGGGACCGGTCAGATGATTTACTATGGCAATCTCCACCCAGGCACCGTGATGATAGATGCCAAGCCGATCCCCAATACAGAGAAGGTTTTAGCGGTGTTTTCCCCGGGACATGGCCGCCGGGAACACGAAGGGCAAATTACCATCGTTACACCCAAAGCCGGCCCCGATCAAAAGGCATCAGCGCATCCTGTCAGCCAAAAGTCCAATTATCGGGACCCATATCCGTTTTCCGAGGATTGTTTCCTCATGGCCCAGGGTACAAAGCTGCTGGTAATGAACAGCAAAGGACAAACAGCCGAAATTTATCACTTACCAGCAGAGCTTACCAAGGCCGGCGTACAATGTCACGAACCACGTCCCCTACGACAAAGGCCTCGCGAGCGAGTAATTCCGCCTCGGGTGGACCTGACAAAAGAAACAGGCCGACTGGTTTTGATGGATGTTTATAATGGGCGGCGGATGGAGGGCGTCAAGCGCGGCGAAATCAAGAAATTGCTTGTCATGGAGACTCTTCCTGCGCCGATTCATTATACCGGCGGCATGGAACCGATTAGCTACGGCGGCACGTTCATGCTCGAGCGAATTCTCGGGACGGTACCAGTTGAGCCGGATGGATCGGCTTACATGGAAGTGCCGGCCATGCGAAGCCTGTTTTTCGTGGCACTGGATGAAAATGATAATTCCGTCAAACGAATGCAGAGTTTCCTGACGGTTTCACCGGGCGAAACCACAAGCTGCGTCGGATGCCATGAGCACCGCACCAACACACCGGCCAACCCGGGCCGAAGCACACTTGCGGCCCTCAAACATCCCCCGGATAAAATCGAGCCCATCCCCGGTATCCCGGACGTGTTCGACTTTCCACGGGACGTCCAGCCCATTCTCGATAAGCACTGTCTCAGGTGCCATGGATACGAACCGACCGAAGAAAACGGCCCCCGGGCCGGCGGCGTTCTCCTCAGCGGTGATCGTGGACCCATTTACTCCCACAGCTATTACGTGCTGACCATCCGTCGTCAGTTCGCAGACGGGCGCAACCAGGCAAAAAGCAATCTTCCACCGAGATCCATCGGCAGTGGCGTCAGTTCGCTGATGAAGAAACTCGACGGCAGTCATTTTTCTGTCAAGGTCACACCGCACGAACGCGATATGATTCGTTATTGGATTGAGGCCGGCGCGCCTTACCCCGGTACGTATGCTGCGCTGGGCTGTGGAATGATCGGTGGATACGGCGAGAACAATCAGGACCAGTCCGACCGCAAGTGGCCAAGCACAATCGCCGCGGCCGAGGTAATCAAGAGCCGCTGTGCTAACTGCCACAACCGGTTCCTGCCCTTACCTGTGGCGCTCTCCGACAACCGCAACGTGCCGCCGTGGCATGGTCAGCCGGGGTATGTACCGCGACACCTGGTGTTTAATCTCAACCGGCCGGAAAAGTCATTGATTCTGCTGGCGCCGTTGTCGAGTCAAGCCGGCGGATATGGCCTGTGCAAACGCAGAGGCAAAGACGGCAAGCCGGGCGAGGCCGTGACAGTCTTCGCCGACACCAACGACCCCGACTATCAGAAAATTCTGGCCCTCTGTATAGCAGGCAGGAAACATCTGGAAAAGATCAAACGATTCGATATGCCCGATTTCCGTCCTCGGCAGTCGTATGTCCGCGAGATGAAAAGGTATGGGGTTCTCCCGAAAAACCTTGCTGCCGATGCCGACATTGATGTTTACGCGATCGACCAGGCGTACTGGCGGTCGTTATGGTATAAACCTGATGACAATATCGACGCAATTCGGTAATTATAAAGGGAATTCAATATGACTGAACGACAACGACAAATGAACAAGATAAAAGTGTGGGTATGCATGTTTCTGGTACTTGTTGGCTTCAGCACCTTCCTGTTTGCTGCCAAAGCCGGCGCAGAATATCTCTCGCCACTGGCGCTCGTGGCTGACAATGAGAGCAAGACCTTGTATGTAGCTGAAGCCACGGCGAAACAAGTGGCCGTTTTTGATATTGCCGCAGGCAAGGTTACGAAAGTCATTTCGCTGCCCGGGGAGCCGACCGGATTAGCTCTCGCCCCGGACGGCTCCCAACTGTATGTCACCGGAGCTGTGCCCAATGGATGGATTCACGTCGTGAACCTGCAGACCGGCGAGGTCGCTGACACGCTGGGGGCCGGGCATACACCTTTCGCCCCCGTGGTCAGTCCCGATGGTAAGACGCTCTATGTTTGCAACCGGTTCAACAACAACGTCTCGGTAATAGACCTTGCATCCAGGAAGGAATTAACAAGTATTCCCGTGCAGCGCGAACCTGTGGCGGCGGCCATTACACAAGACGGAAAGTTTCTGTTTGTAGCCAACCATCTGCCTGCAGGCGCAGCCGATGGAGACTACACGGCAGCAATCGTTTCAATTCTGGATACCGGCGCACAAAAGATGATAAAAACCATCGAGATCCCCAACGGCAGTAACAGCCTGCAAGGAATCTGCATCGCACCCGACGGCCGACACGCGTATGTTACTCATATTCTGGCCCGCTATCAGCTTCCCACGACACAGTTGGAGCGGGGATGGATGAATACCAATGCCCTGAGCATCATTGATATATCAAAGAAAGAACTGCTGAACACGGTCCTTCTGGACGATGTCGATTTGGGCGCGGCCAATCCATGGGGCGTGGCGTGTACTGAAGACGGCAAGTACATATGCGTAACCCATGCCGGCACTCATGAGGTGAGTGTCATTGACGCAACGTCACTTCATAATAAATTAGCGAGCGTCGCAAAAGGGGAAAAGGTATCCGACGTATCACGGTCGCCCGCCGATGTGCCGAACGACCTGTCTTTTCTGGTAGGCCTGCGACGTCGACTCAAACTTACCGGCAATGGACCGCGCGGTTTGGCCGTAATCGGAACAAAAGTATACGCGGCTGAATACTTCACGGACAGCCTCGGCATTGTGGACATCAATCCGGAAAGTTATCCCAAAGCCCAATCCATCCCGCTGGGAACCAAGAAGACCCTGACAAAGGTACGCAAAGGCGAGATGCTATTCAATGATGCCTCGCTGTGCTTTCAGCACTGGCAGAGCTGCGCCAGCTGCCATCCCGGCGGAGGACGGGTCGATGCCCTCAACTGGGACCTTCTAAATGACGGCTTAGGCAACCCCAAGAATACTAAAAGCATGTTACTCGCTCACAAAACACCACCGGCGATGATGACTGGTGTTCGTCCCGACGCCGAGTCAGGGGTTCGTGCCGGCATCAGGCACATCCAGTTTGCCGTTCGTCCCGAAACGGATGCAGTCGCGATAGATGAGTATCTCAAGTCACTAAAACCTGTTCAAAGCCCTTATCTGGTCAAAGGTAAACTGAGCAGAGCAGCAAACCGAGGACGCAGAGTTTTCAAGAAAGCAGGATGTGCTTCGTGTCACACTTCCCCACTTTATACCGACCTTAAGAAATACAATATCGGCACCGGAAAGGGTCTGGACGAAAACCAATCTTTTGATACGCCCACACTGATTGAGGTGTGGCGGACCGCGCCCTATCTGTATGACGGTCGCTCCAGGACAATCAAAGAAGTGCTGACCAAACACAATGCCGGTGATAAGCACGGAAAAACATCCACTCTGACCGAAAAGAAGATAAATAGTCTCGCTGAATTTATCCTCTCCCTCTAACAGAGCATAGAATAAGGCTATAACGCCAAAGAGCAAACGCAAGCTCCCTCCGTTCTGCTTCGCAAATCGAAGCAGCGGCGGCCAATGTCAACCGCAAATTCTCCCACAACAGCTTAAAACAGTCTCAGCATTAATAATGTTTTATCAGGATTTATCAGATTTTGACCCATCATATACTCGCTATAATGAAATAACCTCTCCGGGGAATCGTGATGCCTTATTTAGGCTAAAGACAGGCCAAAGACTTGAAGAGGGGAATTCTAACATAAGTGTTCGTTGTAAGTATAAACCTGTAAATAGGCTCTCAAATTTAAGAATATATGCATTTTTCCCAAGAAAATAGTGATTATTTGCTAAAAAATGACAGAATTATTGATATATACTGTTTGACTTTTACGTGCTTATGAAATAGCATATTCGATACTTATTTTGTGTAGGCGTAGGTGATTATAACTCACAAAAGATAAATTAGGTTTATATTCAGGAGAAATTAAGTGGAAAACGTTAAGATTCTCTTAGATGAAAGTGATATTCCCCGACAATGGTATAACCTGGCTGCAGACCTGCCAACCCCACTTCTTCCACCGCTCGGGCCTGATGGAAAACCCATTTCGCCGGATATGCTTGCACCTGTGTTCCCGATGAATCTGATAGAGCAGGAGGTAAGTGCAGAAAGATGGATAGATATCCCGGAGGAAATCCTCAATATCCTTTATCGCTGGCGGCCGGCACCGCTGCGAAGGGCGGTGTATCTGGAACAACACCTTGATACACCTGCGCGCATATACTACAAGGATGAAAGTACCAGCCCTCCGGGAAGCCACAAGCCGAACACCGCGGTTGCTCAAGCATGGTACAATAAAGAGTTTGGTATCAATAAGCTAACCACCGAAACAGGGGCCGGTCAATGGGGCAGCGCCCTTGCCTTTGCCTGCAAACTGATAGGACTCGAATGCAAAGTTTTTATGGTTCGAATCAGTTTTGACCAAAAGCCGTTCAGAAAAACAATGATGCAGGTCTGGGGGGCAAACTGTGTTGCAAGTCCAAGTTCTGAAACAAATGCCGGAAGGAAAGTGTTAGAGGAAATGCCCGATACTCCGGGCAGTCTTGGAATTGCCATCAGCGAAGCCATTGAGGAAGCGGTAACTGATGCAACCGGTAAGACACGCTATTCTCTTGGAAGCGTGCTGAATCATGTACTGCTCCATCAGACAATAATAGGCCTCGAAGCAAAAAAACAATTAGAAAAAGTCGGTGAAAAACCGGATATAGTAATTGGTTGTGCCGGAGGCGGCAGTAATTTTGCAGGTTTGTCTTTCCCATTTGTGGCCGATAAAATTAATGGTGCCGACATTACGATCATTCCCGTTGAGCCGGTGGCCTGCCCAACAATGACGCGTGCACCTTTTGTTTATGACTTTGGAGATAAAGCCTGTACGACACCGCTCTTGGCAATGCATTCACTTGGACACGCTTTCATACCACCTCCCATTCACGCCGGAGGGCTGCGATACCACGGCATGGCACCGCTTGTTTGCCAGGCTATCGTGGAAGGCCTGTTAGAACCAAGGGCATACCATCAACTGGAATCCTATAATGCCGCAATAACGTGGGCCAGCACTGAAGGATTTATCACTGCTCCGGAAACCAGTCAGGCTATTGCTGCCGTCATCGATGAAGCCAAGAAGGCAAAAGAAGAAGGTAAAGAAAAGGTCATTCTGTTTAACTACAGTGGGCATGGACTTATGGACCTTTCGGGCTATGATGCGTTTCTTTCCGGAAAGCTTGTTGATTATGAACTCCCGAAGGAAGAGATGCAAAAATACCTCAAAGATCTTGAAAATCTGCCAAAGGCTGAAATGAGAAAAACCGGTAAATGGTAGGACAATCTTGGGGTTTATAGATATAACGTTAACGTTAGTGTTGAGTATTGTACAGAAAACAGTTTAAGGAGCAATTGATATGAAGAGAGTAATTTTAATGACTGTTGTATGTTTGTTAGCGGCTGCAGGACTTACCAATGCCCAGGCAGGAGAACTGAGCGGAACCGTCGATCTTACTTATCAAAGTAAGTACATCTGGCGTGGCTTCGACATTTTTAATGACAAGAGTGCCATACAGGCGTCTGTCGACCTGGATTTGTTTGGCACTGGCTTAGGTGTCAGCATGACGGGGCACAGAGCAAATTCGTCAGGGCATGAAGAAGGCGAACGGTGGGATTACTACCTGTATTATGGCAACAAACTCTTTGAAGACGAACTCTATGCGACCAACTGGAGAATGGGTTACGTGTACTACAATTTCCCGCAGGGCAGCAGTCACTCCAGGGGGAGCGCAGACCTGTCGGAACTGCATTGGATCTTCTCCTTGCCAAATGCCACAGGTGTTAAAGGTTTAGTTCCCACTTATATCCTCGTCAAGCTGTGGCCCCAAAATAGCGGCAGCCTGCAGCACCAGGTGGGAGGACATACATCTGGTTTTGCACACATTTTCATGCTTGACTACGGCCTGTCTATACCGGGCATTCTGCCCGATACGGATGAGCAGGTCCTAAGACTCCACTCAGAGCTCGTTTTCAATGATGGGGTCCATCCTGCTGGTGGAAATGCGGACCATGACTGGTCAAATCTTGTCTTTGGCGTCGAAACCGACTTTGACCTTGGTAACAACATGAGCTTAACTCCGGGAATCTATCAGCAGTTATCAATGGATGATTCTGTAAACGATGAAGATGAAACATGGGTCAACCTGAGTCTTAAATACAAGTTCTAACAGCTTTTATTTAATGAATCCTCTGGGCTCTGCCGTTGTCCAAACTCGGCAGAGCCCTTTAGCAGTGCGCCGTGCTGACGCTGATAAACACAAATTACATGCTTCCCCCGATTGGTCCTATAGGTTTGGACTATATAGCCGGTTGTACCACACAAACAGGGATAACAACAGATATCCTCGATTTATGCCTCTGTCCCGAGCCTCTCAAAACAATGCAGCAGTATTTTTCCACCCATACCACTCAACTGGTCGGTGTTTCCTTCCGAAATGTAGATGATTGCTTCTGGCCCAGTGCCGCCTGGTTCGTTCCGGGATTAAAAGATACAATAAGAATTATCCGAAGCATGACCGATGCACCGATCGTAATCGGCGGTGTGGGATTTTCGATTTTTGGCGAGCCTGTTTTGAAATATACAGGTGCTGATTTTGGCATACGTGGTGACGGAGAAACAGCAATCGTCTCGCTTATCCATCAACTGCAAAAGGCAAAAAATTTCTCGAAGGTGCCAGGACTTATTTGGCAAAAGGATGGGAAGACTTACAGTAATTCGCCTTCGTGGCCGGATCCATTTTCCCTAATAACAGCTCGTGATTTCATTGATAATAGCAGCTATTTTAAAAACGGCGGACAATGTGGATTGGAAACTAAACGCGGCTGCAATCGCCATTGCATATATTGTGCCGACCCGTTGGCAAAAGGAACTAA
>JBARPZ010000443.1:0-1665 GCA_049643445.1 Sedimentisphaerales bacterium | reverse complement strand
TTCTAATAACCCGAAGGGCAGAGTTCCACGGGCTTGCCCGTGGGTGAATGGGAACTCGCCCGAAGGGCGTCGAGCAAAGCTCGTAAAGTGGAAAGGTGCTACGGGCTCTGCCCGTAGGGTTTCCACTTCTGCTAAAGAGCTGTAAGCTATAGATAGATGTTGAACAAATTCCTTTTTGTGTTTTCTTTCGCGCCCCTCAGCTATATTTGCCGGGATCGATACTGCCGCACGTTGTAGTTGGTTTGCAAGACTATACACTTCAGATTTTGGGAAATTTTTTGTTGCTTGGTAGCACATTACTACCAGATCCATAGCTTTTTGCCATACTTCAAGGTCTTGATAACCTTTAATACTCATCTATTCATCCCTTGCTGCTATTCCCCTGACAACTGGCAACCGGCAACTGGTCCCTATCCTTTCTTTATATGTTCGAGCAGGCCGCCATCGTTAATTATCTCGAGTGCAAACCCCGGCAGCGGTTTAAACTTTATATCCACATCGGCAGTCTTGTTTTTAATAAGCCCGGCCTTGTAATCGATTTCAAGCTCATCGCCGTCGTTGATTTTCTCTAATCCATCAGGTGATTCGATTACGTAGAATCCGTTATTGATAGCGTTCCGATAGAAGATTCGCGCAAAAGACTTGGCGATAACGCTCTTTACGCCTGCGCCGCGAATGGCCCAGACCGCATGTTCTCTGGACGAGCCGCAGCCGAAGTCTTCCCCGGCTACGATTATATCGCCCGCCTGAACTTTGTTAACAAAGTCCTTGTCCAGATCTTCCATGCAATGACTCGCCAATTCAGCTACATCATCCGTATTCAAATACCTCGCCGGTATAATCTCATCGGTATTTATATGGTCTCTTTTGTAAACGTGCGCCTTGCTCATCTTTGTAACCTCAAATAAAAGTTTAGTCTCTCGATTGTAATATTTATGTGCCTAAAGGCACTGATCTCTTTATTACTGTGTCCGAGTTTCCTGTTGACCACCTGCGGGTCTCCATGTCCTATCAGGATCCATTGTGTAGCCCAGAATCAAGAGCAGAATAAATAGGACTACTATTATCACGATGATAATTGTTTTATGCTTCCTGATCTTTTTGAATAAGGACTTTGTCACGATTGTCTTTTGTTATTCCTTGTTTTGTTCTTTTAATTGATTTTCAATTTTGAAGTCGACATACTTCTTAAAGTACTTGACCCAGTTTGCGATTGCACAAAACGCCAACAGTCCAGCTGTGAAAAGCTGAAATATCACTAATCCTTCGTTTCTTTTTCCACCTGTAGCCATAAGCACAAACGACATGAAACTGCACACAGCCGCTATAGTAAGCAAAACAGCGGCGAGCATCGACGGCGCTTTAACTTCATCCATAACTTCTCCCTTTTCGATTTTTACTTTGTCGTTTTGCATTTTGATTTTTCTACATATAGTTCCTGTGGTCTGTTAGTTTCCCTTCGATAGCCGACGCCGCTGTCGTGGCCGGGCTTGCCAAATATACTTCACTTTCAGGATGTCCCATTCTACCGACAAAGTTCCTGTTTGTCGTACTAACGCACTTCTCACCCGCTGCCAATATTCCCATAAATCCGCCTAAGCACGCCCCGCAGGTCGGCGCTGAAATCACGCAGCCTGCATCGTAGAATATATCGAACAGGCCTTC
>JBARPZ010000442.1:0-11858 GCA_049643445.1 Sedimentisphaerales bacterium | reverse complement strand
GGCTGATTTCGATATTGACGGTTCAGTCAATTTTGTAGATTTCGCCGAGTTCTCCTATAAGTGGTCTGCTAAAGAATCCTGTATTCAGGACTTGACGGATAATGGCATGGTGGACTCTGCTGACCTTTGGATTTTTGTCGAGAACTGGCTCTGGCAGCGGGAATAGCTGACGATAGCCACAAATATTTACACGAATTAAAACAAATAAGTTAAATATCGGGTATTGAAGTAAAAAAGGCGAAGCCATATGACTTCGCCCTGTTTTCATATATACTTCTTCAGTTAATCATTTTTTTTCATAACGCTCTGCGTCTTCGAAGCCAGCCGACGAGGACCACACCGATACCGCCTAACAAAATAGCGCCCGGAGCGGGGATAGGCTCGGGATTATTGTAAAAAGCCTCGCTACCGTCGTCAGCGAATCCCTGAACCTTGATGCCGATTAGTATCGCACGACTGTTCAATCCGGCGATTATATCAGAGTACGTATATTCCGGCGGCGGGGGGAGGAGGTCAAACACAACTCCCAGCCACTCACCGGGGTGAACGCCATTAATCGCCGACGGGTCATTATCGGCAGCATCTAAAATGTCAAGTCCGTAGCCGGCCACGAGCTTCTTTGCACCCGGTAAATCCTTTGGGTTTACTGCATCCGTTGCATCTTCTGTAAAATCAACATCGGGGTGACCACCCAGTCCGTCATCAGAGTCTATGAGCTCGGAAATTCCGAGCAGCGCACCATCGTAGAAATATACACCTGCGATGAAGCAAACGTCGGGGCCTTCGTTCCTAAAGGTGAAAAGTACCTGGTTCTCCGAGCCGTAAGGATCAACATCGACCCAGAGCTGACTTTCGCCGATAGCGCCGTTGGCATATTCACTGGGGCCGTCGCCTTCCTCTACAAGGTGAGTAAAACCGTACGTAAGGCCGGCTTCTGCAGGTATAGAAAAACCACCCACAGCCAGCAGAGCACCTAATAAAATAAACTTTAATTTCTTCATAGGCATTCTTTCCAAAGCTCCTTTAGGCAGGGTAAATACCCTGCCCTCAAGTTGCTTTTTCTGCTCTCTTATAGTGTCTTTCTCCTTCTCAGCCAGCCGACAAGGGCCACACCGATACCGCCCAGTAAAATAGCGCCGGGAGCGGGGATTACGCCATTGTTCACAAATGACTCGCTATCCTCATCACCACCAAAGGGAAAACCTTGAGCCTTGAGGCCGATACGAAGGGCCCCGCTGTCAAGGTCGGCGAGCACGTCAGCGTAATTCCCTGAAAGCGTGAAGATAATCCCCAACGACTCGCTGGGATCGACGCCAGGATTACCTATAGCAGGAGATTGGCCACCCGGGTCAGCGTCTGCCAGGAAACCGACACTGGTTGTGAAACCTACCAAGTTACCACCGGGTAGGTCGGGCGGCGTGGCACTACCTCCAGTAAAATCGACGCCAGAATCGCCACCATTCTCATCGGCATCAATAAGCGAAGAAAGACCAAGCAATGTACCATCGTCGAAATACACACCATCTATATAACACTCTGCAAGCCCGGTGTTCAAGAATGTAAAGAGCACCTGACCCGCGACTGGTTGAGTTACCTCAACGAAGAACTGAGCTTCGCCGATGGCACCGTTGGCGAGTTGGTCGGAGCCATCTCCTGCTTCCACGATGTGAGTGAAGCTGTAGGTCGGCACTGCCCGGGCAGGCGTAGAAAATGCTCCGAAGATCAACATTGCCGTAATTAAACATGTTTTTAGTTTTAATATTTTCATAATACACACCAAAAAGCTCTCAGGGCGTAGGAAGAGAGTAGCACATTTCACTGCCCCCCTTCCTACTATCCCGTTAAGCTATAAGTTTAAGTTAGTTAATCCCTACAGTGTCCTTCTCCTTCTAAGCCAGCCGACTACGGCAACGCCAATACCGCCTAACAAAATAGCGCCCGGCGCGGGAATGACGCCGACGGCAAGGTTGTCTACTTCGAACGCATAACTTGTGCTTTCGATTCTAATCGCATCGAAGGCTACTGTACTAAAGATGTTCACATATGCATTGTTTTCCCAATCTTCTTGACCGCCACTGGCACTATCACGGGATACATCGGATCCTGTAATCGTCCCAACTACACTTCCGTCGACTCCACCCGACAAGAAATAAATCTTGTTGTAATTATCCATCGATCCCCACATGAGACCCAGATAGTCATAGGAGCCCCCACCAAAATCGACAGTGGCCGTCTGTGGGTCATCAGTCACATCTTTGGGTACCGACAAATAGGGAGTGTCCTCTTTACCATAAGGAAGTATCTCTGCATTATACGGAGCTGAGGCTTTTCCAGACACGTCGCCGGTATAGATCGCCCAACTGCCATCGTAAGTCCATCCGGGTCTCGTGCCGTCGAATGTGTCAACCGTAGCCCCAAAAGCCAAGATATAGGGACTCGTAAGTGACAAGTAAGTTGTGCCATCGCCGGCTGCATAAGCATAGTTCCAGGTCAAACTTGCCGATGCCGGACCGGCCATCGCACACGTAAGTGCGATACCTATTAAAATTGTTAAAATCTTTTTCATGGTTATTTTTCCTTTCTGAAGCTTCCTAAGCTTCTTTAAATACTCCTACGTCTTCTCGGCTTTAAAGCGTTCTACGTCTTCTCAACCAACCGACCAGGGCTACGCCAATACCGCCTAAGAAAATAGCGCCCGGAGCGGGGATTGTCATAGTACCGCTTAACCCATCACTCCATGTGCGAGTTCCCAACGTACCGTCCAGCATTTCCTCGAAACCATCGGGGCCATTTATACCGGAAGGTCCACCGCTAAGGGTCAATTCGAAATCTGCCGAGCCGTGAGTCCACATGTCATAAGCCACAGGGGAGTAACCGCCTACATAACTACCCCAAATGATATCCGACTGGCTGACTGTATAAGCACCAGCAGTAATTCCAGATGGTTCCAAGTTACCTGAACCCAATGTACCACTCAGAATTACAGTTCCTAAACTGTCTGATTGAGTTTCAATCGTTATCGTACCGCCGGTAACTGTCCAGGCACCAGAACTGCCGCCAACCGTCATGGTAGGTATGTAAACAAATGCACCATACAACGCATCTGTGCTGCCACCCTGTACATCAATGATTTTAATCTCCTGAGAATACGACAACGTATCTGTAGTGCCAGTATTGTCAAAGGTCCAACCACCGGGGGGGGTAGTTTTAGAAAATTGGAGGGTTGGCGTGGCAAGAGCAGGTACGGCCAACAACCCTACCAAAATGCTTATTAAAATCAACTTTTTCATGATTATTTTTCCTTTACTTACTTTCTATTTTTCCGGCGAAAGACGCCGGTTTACTTCTTCAAAGATTGTTGTTAACAATAAAGAAGGTCAAACTTTCAGAGTGCTTCGCGAATACACTCTAAAATAGTTTGAAAAAAATTCTCAGGTGAGTTTAGGCGGGCCGCGTGCGAGGTTGTCAAAAATGAATGCTGGTGAGAAATAGATAAATTGCTCGACCTTTGCAGCCAAGCAATTGGTTGCAGGGATTAGGGGAAACGAAAGCCCCATAATTGCAAATTGAGGCGCTCTGAATTCATCCTCGGTCTGACTGGAATCCTGTGAAAGTAGGGACATTTTGTCATCGGGTATTCCAGCTAAATGATGGAGCAGACCTATGTACTGTGTGCCGTCAACGTCACTACGTAAACGAGAATTTTCAAGGTTATATTGATAAGTAAGCTTTGCATCGAGCTGCTGCTCGATATGATTTCTGTGGCTAATGCGCACAGCCAACTGAGGGACGGCTTGAATTCCGGTCTGGCCTACCCATAATAGCCCGGTCAAAGCCGCCAGCCAAAACCTGCGGTCCTTAACCAGTGAGACACAAAGGAATCCCGTTAAGCCCATAAAGAGCGCTCCGGGTACTGCAGGTAAAGACTTTGCACCAATTGGCGGAGCCGGCGAACTCGTAAAAGCGGGCGGAGGCTTAAGAAATTCAGCGGCGGCCCGGGCCAAATGGGAATCAGATGGTTCGACGATTTGGGTTACTTCAGGTAAAGAAAAGATATGCACATTTGAAGTGGGGGACACAGCAGAAACAACAAAACTGCTGCTGCAATTGTTAACCGTTGGCGCGGCACTTACTACCGTCACAACAAGCAACGGCAGCAACACAGCCAACCACTTATTCCTTTTTCCTGATGTCACCACTCCGTCTCCTTATAGGGGGACTTCGTTATCAAGCAAAGAACCTTCTGATAGCATCCGTGCGTGTAAAAACATAACCTCCTCCTTTAGAGGTTACAGATTATTTTTATAGGATAGTGAAGTGCACGTCAATAAATAAATGTAAAGAAAAACAAAAATATTTGAAAAAATATGCATCTTTACCACCTTAGGTATAGACCATAAGTGGCAAAATACACGGTTGTTAAGATTCTATCGGTTACAGAGGAGAGAGTTTCAAGTGTTAAAAAGTGAAGGAAAGAGATGAATTAGAGGGGGTGGATTATCGTGGTGAGTGCTAAATTAGTCTTTTTTAAGTATCTCACCAGAAGCAGGTGTTTGTTTGGCGGGTTTCTTTACATCTACAATTGGAATAGAAGGAGTACTTGGAGATTCACCGAATAAATTGTTTACATCCTCCATAAACCTTAAGAGCAATGTGATTTTATTTCTGGCGCGTGTCTTACCAAAAATACTTTTTATGTGGGTTTTTACAGTTCCCGGCTTGACTTTAAGCTTAGCTGCGATGTCGCCATTGACGTAGCCCCTGCAAATGAGTTTTGCAACCTCGAGCTCTCTTGGGCTTATGTGATAACGCCTTTGAATATACAGCCACTGCTTCTCGTTAAGTAAGGCAACATCGGGCTGGGTATAAATAGAATCACCAGGATCGATATTTTCTCTTTTGTCTTGTTTTATTGGTTCTGATGGAAAAAGCATAGCTAATCTCCTATTGATAATTCCTGAAGAAGACTTGTCGCCTCCTTTGTATCTTTATCGGATAAACCCCCAATTTCAGTATTCAACTCTAATGCTTTGTTTAAGTTTTCAATGGCTTCCTTTTTTTGCCCCAGTTCGGCCAATACCCTTCCCAAATGAAAATACGTGGCTGTCAATGCAGGTGTCCCTTTGGGATACAATGTCAGGCACGTGTTGAAATCCTGACGGGCTTTTTCAAATTGGCCGAGTCTGTAATACGCAACTCCACGGGTATCAATCAGGTCAACGTAGTTGGGAGCGATTTTCAAACCGCGATCGGCAAGATGGAGGGCTTCTTCGTGTTTGCCCTGCTCTTCACAAAGTATCCAGGCCAGATTATTGATGACGATTACGTTATCCGGTTGAAGTTTAAGAATGCGATGGTAAAATGCGGCTGCTTCTGCAGGACGGCCGGTCATTTGCAGCAGCATGGCAAGCGAGTTCATTGCCGAGAGAGAATTGGGTTCCCGGTCCAGAACTCTGCGAAGTAAATCTTCGGCTATTTTTTTAGCCTGACTGTCTTGGGTGACTGCCAAGTCCCCGGCAATAATAATGAGCGTTTGAGTATCCTTTGGATGGTTTTGATACCAATCTATGAGCTTTTTGTTTAGCTGGCTCCAGAGCTTGTCATCCTTGAGCAACTGGACCTGCACTATTAACAGAACCGGAGCATCCGGCGCAGCCTGGAGCAGAGAATCAAGCACTTTCTGAAACTCTCCTTTGTTGCCGTTTTTGTACAGCGCCTTAACAAGGGCAAATTTGACCTTTAGCTCGTCGGCGGTGTTAGTACAGGAGACTAATTGTTTTTTGAGAAGATTTACGGCTTTTCCCGGCTCCTCCGCTTCAATGTAAGTGTTGGCCAGGAGCACTGCCGTATCAACATCGTTCGGGTCCATTTCGTTAAGAAGCTTGATAGTGGGAATCGACAAGGCCAGTGACAGCCCTTTCTCTGCTCGGAATTTTAACAGGAGCAGCGCCCTATCGTTTGGCTTATGCACAAGACCGCGTAGAGCAATTGTTACAGCTTCTCCATATTCTTTCTGCCTCAGTGAGAGTTCTCCCAGCAGCACCCAGGCCTCGCTGATTTTAGGCTGGTCTTCGGTCATCTTCTGAAGAATGCGATCAGCATTTTCAATCGATGGAGCTGTTCCTTCGGCAATCAATGAACGGGCTTCGTATAAATTCAGTTCGACATCATCAGGATTTTCCGCGTGGGATTTCTTGAGAAGGCTTTTTCCCTGACGTACTTCGTCTGAACGGTCGGATGCTAACAATAGCGAAATAGCGCGTTTTTGGATTTGGAGGTTGTCCGGGGCAAGAGATAAGGCCTGCTGTATATCAGCAATTGCCTTCTCTGGCCGGCCTATGGAACGGTAAAAATCACTCCTGGCCACCCAAGTCTCGACGTTGTTGGGCTCGATAGTTATGGCGTGGTCAAAGTCTACTATTGCTTTATTGGGCTCGCCATCAAATGTTCTGGCGCGAAGTATGTAAGCCGATGCGTTGTTAAAGTTGTTTATTAGCTCATCACACAGTGCGATTGCTTCGGAAGATTTTCCTTCACGAACATTCAATTCAATCAGTGCAACCGTTACCGGCAGCGAGTTGGTATCTTGACTCTGCAGCTCGATCAGTAATTCTCTTGCCTGGTCAAATTCACCTTGCCACATCTTGATTCTTGCAAGAGATAAGAGAGCAGCGCTGTTATTAGGGTCATCAGTTAATAAGTCCTCCATAACATCACCGGCGGGTCCCAATTCGCCGCGTCTAAGATAGCTTTGTAATTGGAGTTTTTTTAGCTCTGGGTGGAATAGTCCTTCGCTGGCCGCTCGCTGAAGGATTTTGTCTGCCTGGTCGTCTTCATTTGCCTTGCGTAAAGCGGGAACAATCCGAACAATTATACGAAGGTCGCGGGGCGAACGATTCAAAGCCTGGCGATAGGTTGAAATCGCAAGCTGCAACTGCCCTGCCCGTTCGTAGCTGCGAGCGAGAAGCATTCGGCTGGCCTGGTCATCCGGATGAGCAAGCAGATTTTCTTTAAGAAGTGAAATAATGTCCGAAAACTGCTTTTTGAAATTGTCCTGTGCAAACCAAATTCTTGCCTGCTCATACCGCCATTGCCAACCCTCCTCACCCTCAATGCTCTTAATCCTGTTGACGAGCTGTTGAGCCCGGTCGGAGTCTTTTATCACTTTTTCGCTTCTTAAAAGCTCGCGTTGGACGAGAATGTCGTCCGGGAGGTCGCGGGCGAGTGAGTTGAGGAACTGGTATCGTTTTTCCTGCTCATCCCAGCGATTATAAAAGCCGGCCAGGAGCAAACCCAACTCCCTTTTGGCACCGGGCTGTTCTATACGAGTTAAAGCATCTTTAATAATGTTTTCACACTCTTTAGTCTTATCTTTTGCCGCTAATAAATTAGCAAGGTATCTTAAGGAACTTATGGATTCAGGGAATGCGCTAACGGTATCATATAATTTTGCTATCGCTTCATCAGTTTTGTCCTGAGCAATCAGCAATTCAACCCCTGCCATAGCAACTTCTACTTGCGATGGATGAGATTCCTTTAATTCAGTTACCAACGTCTCAGCGTCGGTAAAGTTATTCTGCTGCAGCGCACACTGTACCTGTAAAAGCCTGACCTTGAGGGCACTATCAGTAGCGTCTTCCAACGCAATCAACTGGCCCTCTATATCCTGCCACATCTGGGTATTTTCGGATGTTGGGCTTGCCGCAAGCAATTGCATCCGGGCTTGAATATACAGTAAGGCCGCATCGAGACTGTTCGGAGAAATTTGCCTGGCCATTCTGGCTTGTTCTGCTGTCTCGGCCCAGTTTCTGGTCTGAGCCAAAAGTCTGGCAAGGGCCAAACGCCCATTGAAGAGATTAGGACTTTCAGAAACCAAGGTGCGTAATTGGCGCACTGCCGATTGTGTATCACCTAACCGAGACAAGGTTGATGCCAACGCTAATCGAACTTGTGCTAATCGAACTTGTGGGGATTTATTACCTAATTGTATTGCCCGGCGAAAGCATTCGACCGCCTCAGACAGGTGACCTTCTTTGTCGGCTACAAGACCTTCCATGAATGCGGTGGTTGGGGGGGCAATTTCTTTTTGGCGTAGTTTGGAAAGACAGTCGCCGGCGCGGCCAAGCTCATCGCATCTAATATATAACTCTGTGGCGGTCGGCATAAAATCCCAGGGTTGCGAAGAAAGCTCTTTTAATCCGGTTTCGGCCACTTTTAGCATCATTGCTTTTGAGTCTAATTTCAGCGCAAGCCGGGACCAGGCTTGCCAAAGGAGCTGGTTGGTTGGATCGGCAGCCTGAACAGTCTCAAGGTGTTTTTCCGCCTTGTCGAAGACATTTGTGTTGATAAATTCCCCCGCAAGGCGCAGCCGTACGATAGGTTCAGATAAATCCAGCTTTTCGGCCTGCTCCAGGTCAGCTAAAACTTTGGGCCTATCGTCGCTTCTTAGATGGAAGGCGGCCCGGATTATGTATGCCAAAGCCGAGGACGGATTGTTGTTTACCGCTTTGTTAAACCAATCGTTGGAGTCCGGGAAATCTTCCGGGCGCTGCTCTGTAAGTTGACCTAATGTTTCATAGGCTAATATTTGCTCAGGATGTTCCGCTATGATATTTTTCAATTCAATCACCGCTTCATCGAACTTTCGCTGTCTGGCCATTGCCACAGCTAACATCCTGCGAAGCTTAAGGTCCTGGTTTGTATCAAGGTATCTTGTGATAATTAACTCGGCCTCGCCGGGCATAAGCATCACTAAATACAATTCAGTCAGTTTCGTAACGGCTTCGGAATTGTTTTTGTCCTCTCTCAAGGCCGTTCGGTAAGCCGCTACAGCTTGTTGAAGGTTGTTGCGTTTGAGAGGCCTGATATTAAGGTGCGCATCAGCGTATTTAAGTAGTATTGGCACATCTTCGCGTTCAACAGTCAAATAAAGGCCCAGTTGCGATGCTGCTTCCTCGTACCTATGTTCGTCATACGCCTTATTGCCAAGGATAAATCCCCGCTCAGACCTGCTGTCTCTGCGCCATTGGCGCAGTCCGAAAGCAGTCGCCCCCAAAACCACAAGACCGATTACCAAAACAATTGCTAATTTCCAGTTAAAATATCTTCTTGGCATTTACTCATCCTTTCTGGGTTCTTTTTTTGCAGCAAATTACACAATGGGGGCCCCTCTCCTCCACATACCGTTATTGTTAGAACTGCTTGACGAAATTCCTGACCAACTTTTTGATTGTTTGCCAACATATCCATAAGTCCATTTTTAATGACAGGTCTCTGACATATTTGGTGTCGTAATGTATCCATTCCTGAAAGTCTTTCATTGGCTGGCGGGTTCTACAGATCTGCCAGAGTCCCGTGATACCCGGCCGAACCGACAATCTGGCATCACGCCAAGATGGACACAGCGTATTCTCCGATTCGGGAGACGGTCTTGGACCAACAACACTCATCTGACCAAACAGCACATTAAGGAATTGAGGTACTTCGTCGATATGTGTGTCTCGGAAAAATCTGCCAACGGCATTCACTCGCGGGTCATCCTCCATCTTATAATGGTCGCCATCAACCTCACTGACGCTCCTTAGTTTATCTTGTATCTCGTCAGCACCAACGATCATAGATCTGAACTTCAGACAGTTGAAGTCTTTGCCGCGCAGCCCCTGTCGTATATCTTTGAAGAATACCGACCCACGAGAAGTTAATTTTATAACCAAAGCAATTATTGGAAAAACAGGCGCAAAAAGAACCAGCACAGTTACAGCTGCAATAATATCAACAATTCTCTTAAAGCATCCGGCGTAGGAAAACCTCGGCCAAATGCGGTAATTTTCTTTAGCACGTTGCTGGTGGTTTAAATCGAATTTCGGGTAGCAAATTTGCTTTGAATTATTGCTGTTGGGTCGACTCAGTCGTTTCCAGTTGCATTGTGGTCCTTTTATAATGCGGTTTTGGACAAGTTGATTCTGCGGCACGCAAACTCCCGAGCCAATGATCGATGAATTTATGACGGCAGAGGAGCCAATTCTAACGTTATCACCAATAATGGTTGGGCCCACGACAATGGCTTTTGGGCCAATGCTAATATTCTTTCCTAACAGCACCTTCCCGACTAATCTTGAACTCGGGGATATCATATTTGAATTTTGAATTTCGACTTTTGAATTTCGACTCTTCAAAAGCTTTGCCTGACAGAAATTGAGCAGGCCGTCTTCCCTTTCTAAATCCAATACAGTACCTCCAACACTAATCGCTCGCAGCGTTAATACATTCACCCGGCACTTCTTGATAAAATCGGAAAAAGATTGAGGCAAATCGCGGTCAGGTGCGACCTGGCCAAGCACATTAGTCTTAATAAAGATATGATGAGGCCAATCAGTAGGAACGGGAGCGGGTTTAGCAGAATCAGAGTAAAGCCGACGGACACCTGCCACCTTGCCCTGGGCTGTCAATCGCACTTTATCTCGCTTGCCCAACAATTCAGGTTCGACATTAATCGCCACTACATCTGCACGTACACTGTCGAGCACCTTGTAGAGCAATCCACTATCAACCTGCGTTGCAAATCGGCCGTTGGAAATAGCAAGCCACGAGTTTCGTTTAGTTTTTCGCAGAAGCTCTGAGCAGATTGGAACGCTTTGTGTATAAGCTATCATCTTTGGTGTCGCTACGCAGGGGCCAACACCCCATCCTTCCGGGGTGGCAATAACAGGATTTGTATCGCTGTCCAGGCATAAATTTTTTCCTAATCCATCGAGAACAACGCCGGCGACAGGTTCGCTGGAAACAGCAAACCGAAGCAGGCCGTTATCACCACCGGCTGCGGAGTTCTTGTTTTTGTGTACGATAATCAGGTTCATAGGTAGATTGAGAACATGGGTTGATGAAGAACTAATGTCCCGTTAACAATCTGAGACAGGATAATTTTCTTTAGGACTCAGGATCCTTGGTATTACCCTCCTGGCTCTGCATAGGGAGCAGCAGCTTCGCGGTGGCTCGTTCGGCATTTTTCCTAGAGCGGGTATTCTGTGCGTAATAATTGTGACCATAACGGTAGTAACTGTGACCAGCCCCAACGTTACTTAGAACAGTGCCAAGCACATTTACCTTTATTTGGGCAAGTTTTTCGGTTGCCTCTCTAAGGTCCGGAGCGGTAGTTTGTCCGGCGAAGCTGGTCAATATGACCGCGTCTGCCATCTTGGCCCACATGAGAGCGTCAGGAAAGGCCAGCACGGGAGGAGTATCAATAATCACGTGGTCGTACTTTTCGCTGATTGTATTTATGCGCTCGCGCGCGCCCGGCAAAGCTAATAGTTCACAGGCATCGTCTCTATTGCGAGAATCCGCCGCCAGCACATCCAGGCCAGTTGAAGGCATAGAGCAAACAGCCTCGCCAAATTTTCTTCCGAAAAGTACATCCTGCAGTCCCCTTGAACCTTTTGGAAGATTCAGCATGTGCGCAATATCGGGTTTTCTCAAGTCACCATCTATCAGCAGAACCTTTTTCCCTGACCTTGCCATACTTATTGCCAAATTAATGGCAAAAGTAGTTTTGCCTTCTCGCATCCCCGGACTCGCAATAACCAGCTTATTTGGCTCTCTGTCGCCATTAAGCAGCCTTAAGTTAGCACGAATAGTCTGGTAGTCTCCGGCTATCTGTCTTGGGAGAAGAGGTCTTTTGACGGTCTCTGAACTGGTGGTAGTCCCGATTATTCGGATACCAATGCGATTAACGACATCGTCAGGCGTACGCAAGCAAAGGTCTGCTTTGTCTCTCAGGAAGGCCAATAGCATCCCGCAAGCCATCGAGCCAAACATAAGAGCCATTATGTATTTGATGCGTTTATCTCGAATAGAGGCAA
>JBARPZ010000441.1:0-4770 GCA_049643445.1 Sedimentisphaerales bacterium | reverse complement strand
GTCCACCGTGGACACCGTGTGGTACAAAAAAATATCTACATGACCTTTATGCTACAAAGACCATACCATTTAATCCTTTAAGAATCAAGAGCTTATGCTATCCGGCATTTTCGAAATAGATGATTAAATCACCCTGCCAAGCGCTCCGATGATGTTAAACTACCAGTTCCATCCCAAATTTTCAACTGATTTTATCTTTTCTGTCGGCTGGTTTGTGAAAGCCGATTCGGCCATAATAATTATTAGGATGGACAATTCAGCACTGAGAGGTTTGCAGGGGAAAGTCAGATACGTAAGGTCTTATTCCGGCCCGTACGACCTGTAAGGCAAATTGACCGCATAGTCCCGGATTACTTCATCGTAATCATCGAGCCAGTACGCCCTGGGATTTCTCTTTAGAACAAGAAAACGGCCGCTATCGGCATCATCGGCAGCGCGGTGATATTTGAAATACACCCGGTTTTCTGTCATGCCGGAGATTTCGATTTTACCGGTTGAATGTGACATTACGAACCGCAGGCGTTTAGCTAATCCGGACACAAGAGCTTTGGCTTGTTCTACAATCTGGTATCCTTCTTCGATGGGCACGGTATAAGGCTTGTTGCCAAGAGACGGACGACACTGGAAAATATAATAGGGGACCGCACCGATATAGGATAGTTTGCCGAGCAGCTCTGCCAGAACTTGCGGGTCGTCATTGAGCCCTCTTATCAGCGGCGTTTGGTTTGCTATCATCGCGCCGGCTTTCTGGAGAAGATGGACCGAATTGACGGCGGGCTCGGTCAATTCTCTCGGATGAACAAAGTGAGTCATCATGTATATCTTTTTACGCCCTGTGCTGTATGTTTCTATCATTTCCGGCAGCGTCGGGTCATCGAGAATCCGATATGGATTGAAAGCCGGCATCTTTGTCCCGATGCGAATTATCTCGACGTGCTCAATAGTCCTTAATTGGCGAATGATGTTTTCGAGTTCCGAAGTCTTGAGCACCAGTGGGTCGCCGCCGGTAAGCAGCACATTGGTTATCTCAGAATGCTGTCTAACGTACTGTATTGCCTCCGGTATGTCCTGAAGTCGTACGCTCTGCGGGTCTATAAAGACGCGCTTGCGGAAGCAGTATCGGCAAATACCGTCGCAAATGTTGCTGACCAGGAATAGTGCGGTCGAATTATACTTGTGTTCCAGGCCGGGGATAACCGTATAGGCTTGTTCATCGGAAGGGTCGAGGCGGCCCCACTCGTCGAGCTCCTGCACATGCGGGACGACAATCCTGCGTATTGGGTCGGCAGGGTCATCCCAGTCAATCAGGGAGAGATAATAATCGTTGCAGCGAAAGGAAAACTTGTCGGCGACCGTCTTTAAATCGGGAATTTCCTGTTTGCTGAGCCGATCCAAGTGCTCTATTTTCGTAATGTATGTGATTTTATCTATCATTTTTCGTTTACGCTATGAATCAGCCTTCTAAGCCCTCTCTTAGTAGATTACCAACCTCATCGCGATTTTTCAAGCGATTTTTAACTTTTTCCCGGTCGTTTCTGAAAGCAGACCTTGCCATAATTATGACTACAATAATCGCTTTTAATGGGTACCTTTAGATTGCGTCGAGTGAACAGGAAAAGGCCCTGTTTTGAACGTAGCAGGAGGGATTCGAACTCCCGATACCTTACGATACAACGGCTTTCAAGGCCATTACTTACAGCTATGTGAACGCTGTGATTTTGCATTCTCCTGCTGGTACCTTATACTTTAATTGTAGGACTATAGCTAAAGTAGAGTCTGTGTATTTTGAAAGAGGATTGTGATAAAATGCTGACGCATGCGGCCCGCTTTACAAGTCGGTTGGCTCTTTTTGGCGTTATCTTGTTTATTACTGTTGGAACAGGTCTGCTCGCACGGCACAGGGAGAGAATTGCCGCATCGACATCGGCGTGTAGCAGCAAATGTGCCGCTATACTCGATATGCCGAACCTGCTGGGGCCTTTGGGCGGGGAGTATCGGCATGACAGCGCTAACGGCCGGATACAGTCAAATGAGAACGTGTCTAACTTAAAATTGTGTGGCGATGTCTTTGGCACTCCGACAAGTTCGGCAAGTCCCTTAGAAAATCCGGAAAGCAACGTATACGATTTCGACATACCGGGCACTATGGTAGCAGATAGCGCCACAGGAAACATCGAAACCGATGGCCTATCATCATATTTACGAGAAGAGCAAGAAACAATGACGAGAATCGGCGCTGAGCAGTACAGCATGGGGATTGATACTACAGAGACACCATTGGGCTGGAACATCGAAGAAGCGAGCGATACAGTGGGAACAGACACGCCAACTGAGCAAGTCCTGACGAAGATACGTACTAAAATGAAAAGTATAGAAACGGTATTGAGAAAAGCAGTTATTAAGCCTTATCACAACATCAACGGCCAAATAGAGGGTCTTCAAATATCCGGGCTTGACAAAGTGCTGGTGGCAAGAGACCTTCTCCTTAAGAGCGGAGACATAATTTGCGTAGTGAATGGACAACTGTTAAGCAGCAAAAAAATAGCTTTCACGGTTTTCAAAAAAGCAAGGGAGCTGCCGATTATGGAAGTCGAGCTGTTAAGAAACGGCCAAACCATGACACTTCAATATTACCTTAGATAGTCATCTGTCACGTATCAAGTGAAGCTTTTCAACGTTGTGTCCTTTCCCAAGGATGTTCGTTGAAGCAGTTTTTTTGGTCCGAAAATAATTCACTCCAAATACAAAATCGCCTTTTTTGCTTTGCTTGTCGGCAGCAAAGAAATGTCCTAAGCCTGCGTATGAAAACAGCCGAATATGTTAGGTCAGTGAAAAAACGAGCACTGGATACTAATAATTTAATTTGGAGGTACAAAAATGTTGGCAGCAATAGAATGGAACAGTCTTATTGTGGCGCCTGTCAGTGAAATGCTGACCAGACTAATCGGCTACTTGCCCACGCTGATTGGGGCGTTGATTATCCTGACCGTGGGCTGGGTGATAGCCAAGACACTCAGACGGGTAGTCGATCGGGCCTTGGAGGCGATACACTTCGACAAGCTGGCGGACAAGGCGGGGATATCGGAGATTCTGAGTAAAGGCGGCTTGAAGACTTCCGCCATCGGTGTGATGAGCAGCCTGGTGTATTGGCTGGCCATTATTATGGTGCTGGTCATAGTTGTCAACGCACTTGGCCTACCCCAGGCATCAAATGTTCTTGAGAGTTTGTTTGCTTTCATACCGAATGTCATCTCGGCTCTTTTTGTTCTGGTGGTGGGCATGTTTCTGGCGAACTTCGTATCGGGCATCGTTCGCACGGCGGCGGGCAATGCGTCTTTGCCCAGACCTGAGATGTACTCAGCGGCAAGCCGATGGGCCATTATTATCTTTGCCGGGACGATTTCGCTGAGGGAGCTGGGTATAGCAACGCTTCTGGTAACTACTACGTTCAATATCATTCTTGGCGGTGTTTGCCTTGCTTTGGCCTTAGCTTTCGGACTGGGTGGAAGAGATGCGGCGGCAAGGTATCTCGATGAATGGCGACGAAGACACAGTGAGGAGAAGATCCGCAGCAAGGAAGAGGTCTTCAGTTGAATTTTCCCTGGCCAAGATAGGCTGATAAAACGGGTGCGGAGATCGAGGGGCTGTGAGCATTAGCTTGCAGCCCTTTTTTTAATTCGGCATCCGGCTTGTCGGAAGATGAATAACTAATCTACCGGTAGTCAACAACAATTGTGACAATCACAGCAAACGGAGCAGGAGGGATTCGAACCCCCGGTACCTTACGGTACAACGGTTTTCAAGACCGTCGCCTTCAGCCGCTCGGCCACTGCTCCGGATTTTTATTGCTACCACTTTACCTGATTTTACTCGCAGTGAAAACCTAAAACTGAGTTGAAAAATTGTGTTTATAACTCAAAACAAAATAAGGCTTCCGATCGAGGTCTAGTACGCCGAAGCTGTAGCCAACCGTGCTTTATGTTAGTCTGTGTAGATTTTTGTCTCAGGCTTAAAAACAAGCCATGCAAATGCGAAGTAGTCCCCGTGAACAACCGGTGATAGTTTTTTTCCTTTAAGTTCGCCCTGTATTGCCCGGCCTCCCGATATCAGCTCATTAAGCTCTATGGTTCGCTTTGCTGTGTTTGTATTCCAGCCTTTTAAACCTTTCTCGCGAGGCCTACTATCGGAGGGTTTGGGATTTGCATGAAGGTTACCTGACGGCGTCAATATCCAAACCAAGACCAATATCGTCGCAAAGAACATCAATGTTTTGTTTTTTCTGTTGTTCATTTCTATTTCATCAGTAATTCGGCACTTTTTAGCACTTTGACCATGGATACGAAGGCCGGGGCAGTCGTGTTCTATTTGGCTGGTGTAGTAACCGAGAGGGTTAGGCCGGGGGTTAATCTTCAAATTCAGCATTATATTGGCTCTGAAATTGGGTTTGTTTGGGTTTGAATTGGCTTCGTTTTAGCATAATATTGGCTTTAATTGGGTTCGTTTTGGGTTCGTTTGGGTTCGTTTTGGGTTCGTTTTTCCTAATTGACCAAGTGTCCATTTGTACATAATCCTTTGTTAATACTTCGTTTACGTTCAACTTGACTTTTTGGAAATTGGCTTTGTTTTGCAAAAAAAGTTTATTTTTTCGTACGTAAACTTTCGTACTTCGTAAGTCGTTTATTAATCGCAGATTACACTGACCTACTTGATAAGTAGGCAAGGATCGTTTTGGCCGGGTAAAAACGGTTCTTGTTAGTCGTAAAGATGCAT
>JBARPZ010000440.1:0-2384 GCA_049643445.1 Sedimentisphaerales bacterium | reverse complement strand
CTGAACTGGCCGTATTCGCCGAGTACAGATTTTGTACTTGTTGTTTCCTTAACCGTATTGTGTCGATGGCAAGATTGCGCACGCAGGTGGCCAGATAGTTCCTGAGATTTCCTGTGAGTTGGAACTTTTCGACCGATTGTGCAAAACATACGAAAACATCATGCACAATATCTTCTGCTGCTGCTTTCTCGCCCAACAGGGCCCTTGCCAGCGTCAGCAAATAATCCTTGTACTTCTCGTAGATGCGGCGCATTGCATCCTTGCTGCCGCGATTGCATTTCAAAACAAGCAGCTTGTCTTCCAGCATTTAAGGCCTGCCTAATTAGTTTCGAAACTGACGATCGTCTTTATATATATAACGGATAACCTCCCGCTTTTTATATAAAAAATTTTGCCCGAATGTGCCCGCCCGAATCCCTGCATGCATTAGGCAGGGACCCAGACTCTCCGCTTCACACTGCGCGCTCTTCGCTATTTTTTATGTTTACCCGCAAGATTAAAGTTCCACATCCTTATCACTCCTGATATCTAAGCCGTCGAAACGCTAACCATCCAATAACTCCAATAATTACTAAGCCAATTGGGATCAACAGCACTGTCAACGACGGTCCAGATTCCGATAGGAGTTCTCGCTCAGTTTTTGGAGTATCTACCTTTGTATCGGCACCGGCAGGAGGTTCTTTTTGAGAAACGTTATCTTTTGTGTCAGTAGCCTCCGCATCAGCCACGGGCTTACCATTTTCCCATCTATAAGATAAATTTGGAAAGTCTTTATTAAATACACGAATACCATCAGGAAAATCTATCTTAAAAGCTCCCAAAGCCTCAAAATCCGGTTTGATTTGAATATCACTGGTTTGATATTCATATTCGTCGACGTTTTTAGTTCCATCAATAAAATTGGTGATATGGGTAAAATGTGCACGTTTTGGGACAAATACCGTCCTTCCATCAACTTCTACTTCATGTAATTCTTTCAAAGTGAATATATCCTTTCCGCTTTTTACGCTCGGCCATTTTGTAGAAAGGGGAGTGCCATCAAAAAGAGATTGAGAACTCTTTTCAATAACCCATTTCATTGCGTTATATCCTTTTTCAGGAGCAATCCATGCGGTTACTTTTCCATATTCAGATGTTCCTTCAAGGATAAAACAGGCCACCCCGTTGATATTTTCCTTTTTATCATGTATATAAAGGTCGGAACTTTGACCGAGTGAATCAGCTATGCTTTTGTAATTACTGCCATACATGTTCCCGAACAAAGGCCCGCCTCGATTCGGGTTTCCAAGTAATGTTCCTTGTCTTTCTTTATAGTAGTGTAGTAATACTATTCTTGAAGGATGATATTCATCTAATAAATTTTCAGCTTGAAGGTCAACGAATATATTTCCATCTGCTATAGTTTTTACAACCCTGCTCGAAGCTAAATCTACATTATTTTGCAAACCAAACACTAATCGCTTTCCGAGCCATTCTACGCGATTATTATGCCTGTCTCTGCGAAAGACAACGTCTATTTTTTGAGGAAAAATTTCCTCGTCACTGGGATGACGTTCGTTATTTATATCTACGTCGAAGGAATCGACGTCTGTCAATATTTTCATTGATACAGACTGCGAATAAGATAGTGATTCCCTGTAACGTTGAAGGGCATCTGCAATTCTTTGAGACTCATCACGAACACCCTCACCTTTTTTCTCGGTTGCTCTCGTGGATTCAGCCTTAACATCGCTTTTCAACTGCTCAATTTCGAGGTTTAAATCATCAGGAAAGCTCTCATCTAGGGCAGACACGGCCTTGCCATTGTGCCATTTATATCTTATCCCTGGAGATTCAATAATCTGAACAGGTGTTCCTTCTGGAAAATCAAGCTTGAATGCCCCTAAGGATTCAAAATCAGGGTTAAGTTGAATGTTGCTGACTGTATACTTATAAGTGCTTCTTTTTTTGTTTCTCTCATATTCATCGCCATAATCGATTTTAAGAGTCAATTGGCCGCCAGAGGTAACAAAAACATTGCCAATCTTCTGCAAATCATCAACGACAAAAGTTGCAATCCAGGAACCCGAAGATATAGGCTTTTCGTTGAAAAGATCGCCTGGTTTTTTCTGGATAGACCATTTTACAGCATTGTATCCTTTTTCAGGTGCTATCCAGACAGTTACTTTACCGTATTCAGTTGGTGTCTCAATGGCATAGCAAAGTATACCATTTATACTTTCTTTACCTTTGCGCAGTTGAATTTGAGTGGATTTGATCAGTAAATCAGCTATATTTTTATGATTACTACCCCACATTTTTCCCCATAAAGGCCCGCCATCAATGGGACTATCAAGTCTTGTAGCCAGTTGATTCTTATAAAATTCATCATCATTGGTCATCGT
>JBARPZ010000439.1:0-1592 GCA_049643445.1 Sedimentisphaerales bacterium | reverse complement strand
ATGACTCATACGTTAGTCAATGCGAGCGCTGAGGTTTTTCCGCCCTGGTTGGATTTGAATTTGGCCTTGTTATTCGGGCTGGTTATCTTTGGCGGTGCGTTTGGGGCGCGTCTTTTTCAAAAATTCCACATTCCACAGGTAGTCGGCGCCGTTGTTGTCGGGATCCTTCTGGGCAGGGACGTTCTTAATCTGATAACACCCGAAAGAGTCGAAGCTCTCAAGCCCTTTACAATGTTTGCTTTGGGCATTATCGGTTTTATGATTGGGGCCGAGCTTCGGGCCGAGGTATTTAGGAAGTACGGCAGACAGTTTTTCATCATTCTTTTCTCACAGGGCTTTGGGGCTTTCCTTCTGGTAGCCCTTGGCACTTCGTTGATGGGCTGGCTTATATCAGGCAGACTATACAGCTCAATTGCAATGGGACTTGTGCTGGGTGCCATATCCTCAGCCACGGCGCCGGCATCGACGGTAAACGTCTTGTGGGAGTATAAGACCAGAGGGCCTCTTACGGCGGCAATACTCGCTATCGTTGCTCTCGATGATGCCTTGGCGCTGCTGCTCTATCGCGGCGCAGCTACCGGAGCCAAAGCGCTCTTAGGCACAGCAGACGGCTCTGTTCTCGGTACTACCCTTATTTTGTTGGCCGAAATCGTAGGTACAGTGCTGTTAGGCTTTTTAGCGGGCGTAACATTATATCTTTTGTTAAAATTCGTCAGAGCCGACGACAAAATCCTGGAATTTTCGATAGCTTTTCTTCTGCTCATAGTCGGTGTCTCGATGATAGCGGGAATCGACCCGATTCTACCTGCTATGGTACTGGGTATAACTATGGCGAATTTGGCGCCCCGCCAGAGCGAGCATGTCTTTGAACTTATTCGTAAATTTTCACCGCCTGTCTATACTTCGTTTTTTGTGCTCGCCGGTGCGCATATTGAACTCGGCAGATTAGCTTCCTCGACAGCAGCTATAACGGCAGTATATATTACACTGCGGGTCTGTGGTAAGGTGGCGGGTGCCTGGTTCGGCGCTAAACAATCGAGGGCACCTGCGGTGGTTCGCAAATACTTAGGGATTTGCCTGCTTCCCCAGGCCGGCGTGGCCATCGGCCTTGCAATTCTTTCCAGCCAGTTGTTCAATTCGGAATTCGGCAAGACCATTATTATGGTCGTTATGACAGAGACGTTTATCATAGAGCTGCTTGGGCCGATACTGGTCAAGGTGGGAGTCAAAAAAGCAGGTGAAATAGGAATGAATGTTACCGAGGAGGACCTGATAAAGACATATACAGTTGCCGATGTTATGGATACCAGCCCGACAAGCATTGCGCAGGATTTGCCACTGTTGCAGATTCTTGAGGTATTCAGCACTTCTGAGAATGTGTATTATCCGGTTATTGATGCTCAATCGCGCATTACAGGGGTAATCACTATCCCCGATATTAAAGAGATGTTTGCGAATCAGGATGTAGCCGGCTGGCTGCTGGCCTGTGATGTTGCCGAGCCTGTTCGGGAAAAGACCACGCCCGATGAGCCGCTTGAAGAGGTAATAGAGCACATGAGACGATACCATTTGGAAAATATAACCGTAGTGGC
>JBARPZ010000438.1:0-3369 GCA_049643445.1 Sedimentisphaerales bacterium | reverse complement strand
GCCTGGCTCATCCCAACCGACCGGGAAAGCCCGAACGCTCCCTGGCCGTAGATGATACCGAAGTTGACTGCCTTGCACCGCGAACGCATTTCATCCGTCACCTCTTCGAGTGGGACCTCAAAAATCTGCGATGCGACAAACCGGTGAATATCCCGGTCCTCGGCGAAAGCAGCAGTAAGGGCTTTATCCTTCGAAAAATGCGCCAGCAGCCGGAGTTCGACTTGTGAATAATCAGCGCTCAGGATGCAATCCTTTTTTTCTTTTGGTATGAAAGCTGAGCGGACCTTTCGGCCGAGTTCGGTGCGGATGGGGATATTTTGCAGGTTTGGGTCGCTGGAGCTTAGGCGGCCGGTGGCGGTAACGGTCTGGTTGAATGAAGCGTGGACTCGGTCGGTGCGAGGATTGATCAGTGAGCCGAGCTTATCGACGTAAGTGCTTTGCAGCTTGGTGAGCATGCGGTACTGGAGAATCGGCTCAATGACAGGATGCTCGTAGCGAAGCTCTTCGAGGACAGCGGCATCTGTGCTGCGCCCGGTTTTGCCGATTCGGATGGGTGTCAGGCCGAGGTTGTCGAAGAGGATTCCTGAGAGCTGCTTGGGCGAATCGATATTGAAGGTCTGGCCTGCGTGCTCGTAAATTGTGTCGGTGAGGGTTTCGAGTGCTTTGCTGATTTCGCCGGACATTTTTCTCAGCAGAGCGGTGTCGAGCGAGACGCCGTTGTACTCCATAGCCGCGAGCACAGAGACCAGAGGCATCTCCACGTCCTCGAACAATTTCTCGATCAACGGTTCATTTTTAAGGCGGTCTTTGAGGTAATGATAGAGTTGCAATGTGATATCGGCGTCCTCTGCGGCGTACTCGCAGGCGGTGGCGGTGTCGACCATGTCGAAGGTTAGCTGGTTTTTGCCTTTGCCGATGAGGGCTGAGATTGGGATACATTCGTAATTCAAAAAGTCCAACGCCATGTTATCCATAGAATGGCTGCGGCCGGGGTCGAGGCAATATGAAGCGACCATCGTGTCAAAGTGGATTCCTTTCAGAGGGAGGCCGGCGTTTTGCAGTATGTGTAGGTCGTACTTTATATTCTGGCCAATCTTTTTGACTTTTTCATCAGCCAGTATGGGTGAGAGCTGTTTGCGGACGGCGGCAAGGTCCAGATGCTTTGTGCCCATCGGGGCCTTTATTGGAAGATAAAAGGCCTTGTGCGGCTGCCAGGAAAAACTTATGCCGACGAGGTCCGCCCGCATGGCATTCAAAGAGGTTGTTTCCGTGTCGATAGCGAACAGCTTTTGCTTTTTGAGCTGAGCTAAAAATGTATCGAATTCTTTCTGCGTGTCTATGAGCTTATATTCGTGGTCGACGGTCGATGCCCGGTTCTCGATACCCGATGCCGGCTGCTCGTTGCTGGATACTCGAGGCGTGGTTTGTTGAGTGTCCGATGCGGGTGAGAGGCCGAGCTGTGTGAGGAGGCGTGTGAAGCCAAGCTCGGTGAAGATTTGGGCGAGTTCGTGCTCGTTGAATTTCTCCAGGGCCAGGGCCTTGTAATCAATCTTGATCGGGACCTTGCAATCAATGGTAACAAGCTCTTTGCTAAGATAGGCTTGTTCTTTAAAGTTGCGGAGATTTTCGCCTCGCTTGCCTTTAACTTCATCGGCGTGCTCATATAGCTTGTCGAGAGAACCGTATTGCTGAATCATCTTAACGGCGTTCATTTCCCCGATGAGCGGAACGCCGGGTACATTGTCGGAAGAATCACCCTGCAATGCCAGAACATCGATAAAATCCTTCGGATGAATTTTATATTTTTCAAACAGTGTATCATCATCAAGAACTTCACCCTTTTTGATATCGAAGATGTAAGTTTGCTCATCGACAAGCTGGTACATATCCTTGTCTTTTGTGCAGATGTAAGTTTCGACACCTTTTTTGGCAGCACTTTTTGCCAGCGTGCCGATTATGTCGTCGGCTTCGAAGCCATCCAGGCGCAGGATGGGGATATTCATCGCTTCGAGAATCTGCTCGATTCGGTCAATCTGAGCAGGCATATCATCGGGCATCGGCGGGCGGTTTGCCTTGTATTCGGTGTAGATTTCTCTTCTGAAAGTCGGGGCCTTGCTGTCCAAAGCGACGACCAGCATATCCGGCTTATGACGCTGGATGAGACCCAACAAGGCGGCGGTGAAGATATAGGTTGCCTTGGTCGCTTCGCCCGTCGGGCTGGTCAGCGGACGCATGGGGGCAAAGTAGGCGGCGTAGATGTGGGCGTGGCCGTCGATAATGTAGAGTTTCTTTGCCATTGTTGTAACTTTACGCACTGGGGTGGCCGATGTCAAGGAGTGGTTAGATAAACTGTGAAACGGTGAAACTGTTGGCGTCAAGTGTTTTAGCGAGCTTGCTTGATCGATTGGTTAGAACCGTTATTTATTCACTTACAATTTAAGATAGCAATGGCCCGCCAAATTCTCCAGTTCAAAGGTTCCATCCTGCGTTACTCGTTATTTTTTCGCTGAAATTGAATGAATGTCTCCCGTGATTCCATGTTTTCAGTATTATTTTTGTCGACATAAAATACACACGCCTTTTGCGCCTTCAGTCCGTCCTTCTCAGCATGGATGATATGCTCGCCACCGCGCGAATAGAATCGGCCACTGTAACCATCATACCAGGCCGGCTTCAAAATCTTCCCATTGCACTCAATCCATATAGCAGCATTTTCGACCGGATAACCATCCTCATCCATAACATGAACAAACAAGTCATCCTTTAACTTTTCCTGCAAAACGGCCAAGTCAAGATCAAATGTATATTCATATGTATTCGGAATAGTAACCACCAGGGAGTCAGTAAAATCCGGCCACTTTGGACTTAAAAAATATGTTCCGGGCAGCAAGCCATCGATACGGTATTTTCCTGTTTTCTTTGCTTGATATGCGGATATGAATTTAGAGATAGTCATGTCCTTATTTGTAAACCTTACGTGGCTTATATCCTGTGGGTAGGTCCCGGTTAACGTTATATGACCATCTTGAATCGGAAAAGTAATATCGAAAATATCGTTTTCTTTTGTAATCTCAATTGGCAATCTGTATTCTCCTCTGCCATCCAGATGGGCAACGGCATAATATATTCCAGGCCGAAGGTCATCGATTTGCAAAGGCATATCTGATAATGCCGGTTGATCGACCCAAAAGACACAGGCACCGTAAAGGGGATCATTTTCCCTCAGTAAAAACCATCGAACCTTTTCTTCAGTTTCACCGAGTATTTCGACCCGGACACGAAGAGTTTTTCCTTTGGCAGGAATAACTCCAAGATCAACATCCTTCTGACCAACAACAACGTCCAGCAGCTTGAAGTTCTGCGACGTTG
>JBARPZ010000437.1:0-24431 GCA_049643445.1 Sedimentisphaerales bacterium | reverse complement strand
CCTATGGAATGCGAAAGCATTGTTTTCCGTTGCTTCCTGCAAATTGTCGACAAGCAGGATTATTAAATTGGGCCAACGACGTCAATCCACTTGGGGGTGTAATTGACTTAGCTGGGTGCGTCGTTTTTATATTCGGCCCAAGCTCAATTAAAGTATAATATACAAATCGGGGATGAGCAAATCAGGAGAGCGGTTTTTTGCTTTTTACAGGAGGCCGATAAAATTGATACTCGATTCTCGATACTCGCTGTTGGATGCGTAGATGCGGGGATGAGTGGATGGGTAAATGAAAGACGAGAGAGGGGAAATATGATGACGGGAATGGGGGAAGAGGCGGGAAATCAAATCAGGCAAGAGAGAACTTCTTATCCAATTCAGGCATATCGTCCCAAGTTTGACCATCAAGCATCCGCCCGTTTTTCTTCTTATTGACTCCACCCCATTGCTTAAAGAAAAAAGGTGTATTTTGAGCAAGGCATTGTTCTCTTATATTCCTGACCCAGTCGATTTCTATTGGTCTTGCTCCAGGCCCAGATTCCCCACCAACAATTACCCAGTCAATCTCATCAAGATTAAGTTCTCCTAAATCACCTAACAACGGCTCAAGCGATAAGAATTTAATATTAGCTCCTGTGTACCTCAGGTAATCAATCCGGTATTTATAATCCGCAGCTTCAACGGTAACACCCATCCATATATTTTCAAGCCAGGATAGTTCAGGCGACAATTCTGCTAATCTTTCAGCTCTTTTGCTCAGGATTTGATATTGATGTTGTTGTGCTTGTCGCATCGTTGAGAAAATGTCCAGAACAAAATCTTCCGGTACATCTTTATGAAAAAGATCGCTCATTGAATTAACAAAAACCATCTGCGACTTTTTCCATCGCAAAGGTATATCAAGAGTGTGAGGGTGACAAGTGACTTTAAAACCATTACGATAATTAGGCTGGCCCATCGCCTTTAATCTTCTCGCCATCCGCTCGGCATAGCAATTAAGGCAGCCGGGACTTATTTTTGTGCAACCAGTTACCGGATTCCACGTCGATTCAGTCCATTCAATCGCAGATTTTGTTGCCATTATTTCAAACCTCTGGTTCTATATTTTTCAAAGATATATTTCGCTATTTTATAACCAGCTTCTTTAGGTGAGGCAAAAAAAAGATAATAAATTATTGCTCCAGTAGTATTTCTCATTGGTATCGGCTCTGGCGCATATTTAAATCCAGCTTTTTCTTTGAGTCTTTTACGAAAAGCTTCAGCTATTGTTCTATTTGACGTTTTTTCTTCAAATGTATCGTCAAATAAATCTTTTTGCTTTTCATATGCTGCATCACGCCAGCTTTCATCTCCCCAAAATGCATTCATCCTTTCTATTTGCCTTTGATCAACCTTACTTGGATCTTTCCAAAGCACATTCATATTCATATCCATCACGGGAAAATTAAGAAACATATCAATTGTTTTAGATTGTCCGGCAGTATACATTACTTCCCAGTTCAAATGAAGGCCATAAGGATCAAGAACACAAATTGCTCGGTTATAATCTTCATATTTTACAAGAGGGAATATCTTGTCTATTAGTATACTGTTGCAATCCTCTTCATAAACATGTACTTTAGGATTGTCTTCGCTTATTGCCTCAAGCAACTGTGCTTTATCCCCATCCAGATCTATAAAATGGTATTCATCAAATGGATGTTTTACATTTAATGCATTTGTTGGGCTACCGGGAATTAATTCTTTTGTATCTTTTGAAATATGATAACCAGCACCTGCAAATCCATCAATATAGTAATAATTTCTGATATGGGATTGCTTGTTCATTATTGTTGAGTAAGCATCAGAATAATCTTTTATAATGTCTAATTTGATTTCTGACCAATAACCTACTTCATCTAATTTAACTACTCCCATAGTTTCTTATCCCCATCTTTAACTGTTAGTAGTCTTCCAGTCTAAATTTCATTATCAAACTACAACCCCGCAATTACCACTAAATAGTTAGTCGATAGTCGTTATTCTTTAGTATATAGCTGTTCCTGGGACGGAAAATGTTGATAGTCAAAGAGATAATTTCATGTTTCAAATTGTCGAATCAATGAAAGATTCCGCTCAAAGAAGTCACACGCCTTTCCCACAACAGGATACCGACAGTGTTTTAAACCGTCAATCGAGAAAAACCGGCAACCGTTCTCTTATATAGACTCGGTCCATTCGATTTTGGATTTCCTGGCCATTTGGGCTCCGTTAAGTGAGTATAGTGTGAATGATACTACTTTGAAGAGTACAATCAAGCAATAAATTGCGAGGCTGAACAACTAACGGTGAGGCGGGATTTTGCAGTATTTATTTTCGGATTATTTTTCTTCGATTTTAGCTTTACTTTTTAGCTTGTCTATGAATTCGTCGATGGCTTTTGATTTTGCCTGCTCTTTGAGCGCGTTTACTATCTGGTCTTTTACTTCTTTTAGTTCGGGCAGGGCAGGGGGTTTTCTGTCGTAGAGTTTTGCAATGTGGAAGCCGAAGCGGGTCCGAAAGACATCGCTTGCCTGGCCTGCGCCCAGATTGAAGACTACATCCTCGAACTCCTCGACCATTTGTCCCCTTGAAATATAGCCGAGGTCGCCGCCATTTTCAGGACAGTCGGAATACTTTTCGGCCAGTGTTTCAAAAACCGCGCCTTTTTTGAGTTCGTCCAGTGCTTTTTTTATGATATTCTCGGCCGTTGTTTCATCCGTCTGCCAGTTTATGTGTTTTACTATGTGGGAAACCCTGATTTGTTCGGGGGTTTGTAATTGCTCTTTGTTTTGGTCATAGAATTTGTCGATATCTTCCTTCGATGGCTGGGGAAGGTCCTTAGCGAGATCTTCGAGCCTTCGCTCTACTTTTATCTGCATCTCTATGGTTTCTTTTATTTTTGTATCGTCCTCGGTTTCAAAATCCTTGTAAAACTGCTCGGCGTCGGCGTATTGCTCTTTCATTTTGGCAAAGATAGAATCAAGCTCTTCTTTCGGTATCGGGGCACCATTGGTTTTTGCTTCCTGCCTGATTAAGACCATTTCGATTACATTTTCTTTAGACCAATCGAGTAGCTGTGCTTTTTGCTCCTTGAGGGGCTGGTCCTTGAATGCCTGCTCGTAATGCGGCTTTAGGCGTTCAAATTCGCGCTTTATAGTTTCCTCTTCTATTTTTTGGCCGTTAACAATTAAAGTCATGTTTGGTACCTCTTATCCGGTTTTAAGGTTAGCGTTCTGTGGGTTTTGCAAAACAATCGGGGTCCTTTGCCAGTTTTTCCCTGGCCTCGGCGGTCATCATGGCAAAAGCGGGATGCGTGCTCTCCCAGGCCCGCTCTGTGAATGGGCTTTGGCGCATCTTTGCCACTTCACCGGCGACCTCGTCAAAATAGCTGCCGTAGATGTGTAGCGAATCGCTTATGTCGACGTATCTTCCCACTTTTACGGGTTGATCCATTTTTTGGGAAATTTGCTCGGCGATTATCCTCTGAAGGTCCGTGAGGGCGTAGACGTTCATGAACCAGGCCTTGTAGAGGTCTCTGCTTCGCCAGTGTGTGTTCATATTAAGTGAAAGCTGGTTGGCTTTGTCGGGGATGAGGCGGCACCATATCCTCTGGAGGCATGGCGGGTCGTCCGTCTTTGGGTCGGCAGTGGGCATCCAGGTTATGGCCTGGGCCCTTCGGCTGTGGCCGGCGCGGGCAAGGCGATCGATAATATACTGAATCTGGTCGATCTTCTCGAAGGGCTTTGGCGCATCGGCGTTGCGTATATCTTCTACCGGAGAATAGGCAAACAGGCGCTCGTGATATGTATATGTCCACTTGCCGGCGGCAGGGTTGATCCAGTGGTCGTGGATGCCGTTTACAACTTCCAGCCGATACGACTCAAGCTCTTCGGGTCCGCCGGGGAAGTTCTTGTGAATCCTCGGCTCGTTGAAAGGATCCGTGACGGAGACGATAACGGTTGCATCCTTGCTGGGCGGGTCTTCGGATTTGTCGTACTGGGTTTTGACTTCGAGGCCTTTTTCCCATACGGCCAGGACGGCCTTCTCCCAGGCCTCGGGCAGACAATCAGCGGTTATAGAAATTACAGGGATGTCAGTGGCGGTGTTGGCTGGAGGCATTCAGGGGAGTTCCTTGAAAGTGAAGGGTTTGGTGTCTTTTCTTTGTTTTGTATACATGCTGGTATCGACTTCTTCTTCAGTGACTTTGTATCGCGACCAAAAGCGTTGGGGCATGTCGGCCAGCATCTGCTTGGCCCGGTAGGCGTACCAGCTTTCGGGCCATCTGGAGATTGTCATGCGGCAGTTGTCGACCATGAGTTTGAAGCCGGTCATTGGCAGGCGGCCGATGCTGCGCGCCGGTACGGCGACGTTGAGGAGTCTTTCGGCTTCAATCTCATCTATCTCGGAGAGCTCAACGAAATACAACGTAACCGGTTCAGGGGGCTTAGGTATTTGTATAATTGTTTTGACGGGCTGGTTAGGATCAGCCTGTTTAGTTGTCTGCTCGTTTTGTTTGGCCGGGTCGACGGCCTGGGGTTTAGCCAGGAACTTTTTTTTGTCTGTTTCTACCTGTTGTGAAAAGCCCTTTTCTTCTATTGGCGGCGGTTCGGGTTCAGAGGATGAAAAGACGTTTATCAGGATAATCAGGGCCACAACTGCAATCGCACCTCCTGCAATTTTGAGCCAGAACGTATTCATCGTTACTCACCATCCTTTATTAATTGATAATTGCTTATTGACTATTGATTATTTATAATTCATTTTACTGTTTGGTTTTGTTTTTTCAATATTAAATAGTCAATAGCAAATGGTCAATTGCGAATGTTTACAGGGCTTATAGAACGGATTTGTACGGTAAAGTCGGCTCAGACAAGCGCAGGAGCTTTGAAGCTGAGCATAGATTTGGGCAAGCTGGCCGAGGAGAGTAAAATCGGCGATAGTATAGCGGTAAGCGGGGTGTGCCTGACCGTCACCGGATTGGGAGGTAATCTGGCGACGTTTGACGTCAGCGGGGAAACATTAGCTAAATCGAATCTGGATAAATTGAGCACCGGCTCGAAAGTCAATGTCGAGCTTTCCATGAAAATCGGCGACCGGTTCGGCGGGCATATCGTTCAGGGTCATATTGATGGTGTGGCGACAATAAAAGCGATTGATAAGCACGGCGAATTTGCCGATATAAGATTTGAGGCCGAGGGAGAATTGCTCGACCAAATGGTGGCGAAAGGTTCGGTGGCCGTCGACGGAATTTCCTTGACGATAGCGAGTATGGAGGGGAACAGCTTCAGCGTGGCCGTAATACCTGAGACGTTAAAAAAGACCACGCTGGGCGAGGCAAAGACCGGCGACGTGGTCAATATCGAAACCGATATAATCACCAAGACAATCAAAAAGCAGCTTGAAAAGATTTTGCCCCAAAAGCAAACGCTGACGGAGGAGAAACTAAAGCAATTGGGTTTTTGAATATGTGACTCGTGGTTCTAATGACGAGATGCGATATATGCGTTACGAAGAAATGAACAAGAGCAACGATACCAATTCGATAACCGAGCAGATGGTCATCGGCATAACGATGGGCGATGCGGCGGGAATCGGCCCGGAGGTTGTTGTCAAGGCCCTGGCTGATCCGGATATACGCCGGGCTGCGAAATATATTGTCTTCGGTATGCACGAACAGCTTTGTTACGCGGCCGATAAAGTTGAGGTCGAACCTTTCTGGGGCCGGCATCAACACGAAAAAATTAGCAGGGACTACCCTCATAAAGTGGTCGTAGCCGATTACGACGAGTATTCTGTTCCGCCGTGGGTCAGAGGTCCGAGCAAGGTCGCCGGCGAGGCATCTATAAGGTTTTGTCTCGATGCTGTTGACGCGGCCCGGGCCGGTATTGTAGACGCGATAGTAACGGCACCGATTAGTAAGGTAAGCTGGAATCTTGCCGAAGCGCCCTGGCCGGGCCATACGGAGATGTTAGCCGAGCGGTGCAAGTCCAAGCGAAAGGTTATGATGCTTGTTGCCGGTCCCTTAAAAGTGGCGCTGGCGACGATTCACGAGGCGCTGTTTGAATTGCGGCATAAGTTTACGATCGGCTGTGTTTTCGAACCGATAGATTTATTGCATATCGCATTGAAGGAAACCTGGGGCATAGAGAATCCCAAAATAGGTGTTGCGGCGCTGAATCCACACGCCGGCGAGAACGGGCAGTTCGGCGATGAAGAGCAGCGGATCATATCGCCGGCGATTTTATTGGCACAGGAGCAGGGGATAAACTGCTGCGGCCCGTTCCCGGCCGATACGCTTTTCCTGCGGGCTGTCCATGGGGAGTTCGATGGTGTGGTTGCGATGTACCATGACCAGGGGATGATACCGGTGAAGCTGCTCGATTTCGAAAGGGCAGTTAATGTGACTATCGGCATCCCGATAATCAGGACATCGCCCGCTCACGGGACGGCTTTCGATATTGTGGGCCGAAACCTTGCCAACCCGGAGGGTATGAAGTCGGCGATAATGACCGCGATAGAAATGGCAAAGATGAAAAAGAATTTAGAATTGAGAGTTTAATTCTGAATTCGTATATCCAATGCATACGAAGCATCAAATCCAGCAGTTACTCGCATCAGCGGGGGTTTTTCCGAACAAGCATTTCGGCCAGCATTTCCTTATCGACCTGAACCTGATGCGGCTGCTGATAGATTCTGCTCATATCGGCAGCGATGATATTGTGTTAGAGGTCGGCTGCGGGACAGGTTCCTTGACCGAGGGCCTGGCCGATCTGGCGGGCTTTTGTATCGCCGTCGAGGTTGACGATACCCTTGCTAAAATCGCACAAGAGCAGCTTGCAGAAAAGGACAATGTTGCTGTCATCAATACCGACATACTTGAGAGCAAACATACAATCAGCGGCACCGTTATAGAAGCAATTTCGCAGGCCCGTAAAAAATACAGCGGGCGGCTGCTGTTAGTGGCCAATCTTCCTTACAATGTGGCCTGCCCAGTTATGCTGAATCTGGTGACGGGGCCAACGGTTGCGGACGAGATGTATGTTACCGTCCAGAAGCAGGTGGCCGAGCGAATGAGCGCCAAGCCGGGCAGTGGGGATTATGGTACTTTGAGCATCTTTCTGATCGCTACCGGCCAAGTCAAGACGGAGAGGATTTTGAAGCCGACGGTCTTTTGGCCCCAGCCGCTGGTTGAATCGGCGATGGTCAGCTTTGTTCGCAACCAAGAGAAGGTAAACCGGATTAAAAATATAGAGCTTTTCGGCGAGGTGATAAATCTTTTTATGGGCCATCGCCGAAAGATGCTGAAGGCCTGCACAAAGTTTGCGGGCGGTGAGCTTTCAAGAATTGACAACTGGCCTGAAATCTTTGAGCAATGCTCCATTGAACCGACACAACGGCCGGAAAAATTGCCGCCGGAAGATTACATCGCTATTGCAAACCTTTGCCGCGAACGCGTAACCGCGGTTTAAATTGTTGTCATTTGGTCGTATTATCAGCGAGAATGAGGGATTATAAAGGTTCGTATTCACGTCTTCGCGTAAACAATCAATTGCAAAGTGGGTACTCAAACTGAACAATCCTGGAATTTGGGCTTGGCGCGTTGGCGGATTTCGGGCATAATCTACGGACCTGTTTGTTCTGTAACCGGTCACCATGGATGGAGGATAAGCCGTATTTGCCAGACGCAGGTTCGTAAGAGAAATTGTATTGTTAGTGGAAAAAGGACAAATTTTGATGGAGGACACAAAAATGAGAGTTCTAACAAAGGTCTGTCGTGTTAACAGTGCATTATTGGCAGTTGGTTTGGCACTGGTCCTTATGTCAGGGCCGCAAGTTCTTGGCGGTCGAAGAGCCAAACCGGAAAGGAAATTAACAATGGAGAAAGTCTCTTATGCGGGATGGCCCAATTGCATAAAGCTTAGCAACGGCCAGGTAGAACTTATTGCGACGACGGATATTGGGCCTCGGATTATGCGGTTTGGATTTGTCGGCGGACAGAATCTGCTCAACGAATACAAAGACCAGGTGGGCAAAACCGGCGGCGATGAATGGCGAATCTACGGGGGGCATCGATTGTGGCACGCCCCGGAACATATTGTGAGGACGTACTCTCTTGATAACTCGCCTATTAAGCATAAATGGAACGGAACGACTTTAACGCTTACGCAGGACGTCGAGCCCGAGACAGGTATAGTAAAAGAAATCGAGGTCACCCTTGATGAGAAGGCCAACCATGTCAAAGTGCTTCACCGGCTGACAAATAAGAACATGTGGGAGATTGAAGCGGCGTGCTGGTCGATGAGTGTTATGGCACAGGGGGGAAGGCTCATATTGCCGCAGGAGCCTTTTGGCCCTCATCCTGAGTTTCTGCTTCCGGCGCGTCCTTTAGTGCTCTGGAGTTACACGGACATGAGTGACCCGCGATGGCTATGGGGCACAAAGTATATACAGCTCAAACAGGACCCCAAAGATGCCAAAAAGCAAAAGTTGGGCCTCCTCAATAAACGTGGTTGGGGAGCTTACTACCTCAATGGCGAGCTTTTCCTTAAACAGTACCCTTACATTCCCGGCGCAACGTATCCCGATATGGGCTGCAATACCGAGACATTCACCAATGACGAGATGCTGGAATTCGAGACGTTAGGGCCACTGGTAAAGATCCCGGCAGACAATGGGAAGATTGAGCATGTCGAAGAGTGGAACTTATTTAAAGTAAAGGTCGGGGAGGCCGAGTCCGATATAGATAAAAAAGTGCTTCCTCTCGTGAAAAAAGCACAAAAGTAATGCCTATAGATTTTAAGGGATAGAAAGATGGCAGCAAAGCGCAGCAAAAGAGATTGTATGGTAAGCAAGGTTTGGTATTTGGTCCTGATATGCACGATTTTGTGTGTCAGCTCGTCAGTGTTGGCGAAGTGGAAACCGGCTGAAGGGCCGCTGATGACGCAATGGGCAAAGGATGTTTCACCGGGCAAGGCCCACCGTGAGTATCCCCGTCCTCAGATGGTCCGCAAGAGCTGGCAGAATCTCAACGGGTTGTGGGAATATGCCATTGTGCCTAAGGATGCGCAGCAGCCGGAAGAATTCGATGGCCAGATTCTTGTGCCGTTTCCGGTTGAGTCGGCTTTGTCGGGAGTGATGAAGAAGGTGGGTGAAGATAACCGGCTGTGGTATCGGCGAACATTTAAGGTATCCGGCAGGTGGAGGAAGGGCCAGCGGGTGATGCTGCATTTTGGTGCGGTGGACTGGGACACCACGGTGTGGGTCAACGGCAAAGAGCTCGGCAATCATAAGGGCGGATACGACCCGTTTACGTTTGATATTACCGATGCGCTGAAAAAGTCGGGGACGCAGGAAATCGTTTTGTCTGTGTGGGACCCGACTGATACCGGCAACCAGCCCCGCGGTAAGCAGGTGAAGAAACCGGGCGGTATCATGTACACGGCGGTTACTGGAATATGGCAGACCGTTTGGCTGGAACCGGTGCCTGAAACATATATCAAGGCTATCAAGATTGTCCCCGATATTGATAACAGCAGCGTACAAGTCGAAGTTGATACTGTAGGCGACGTCGACCAATATGAATTAAATGTTTTGGTTAAAGGCAAGGGCCATTTACAGATAATCGGTGGTACGCCCGGGTTAAATAAATGTACAATCAAGATAGAGAATCCAAAGCTCTGGTCACCGGATTCACCTTTCCTTTATGACCTCGAAGTGAAGCTGATGAAAGACGGCAAGACCGGTGACAAAGTTGACAGCTACTTCGGCATGCGCAAGATTTCAGTCAGGAAGGACCAATACGGGATAAATCGATTATGTTTGAATAACAAGACGCTGTTTCAGTATGGCCCGCTGGACCAGGGTTGGTGGCCGGATGGATTGTATACGGCGCCGACGGACAAGGCCCTTCGCTACGACATCGAAGTGTTGAAGAAAATCGGCTGTAATATGCTTCGAAAACACGTCAAGATAGAGCCGGCGCGACTGTACTACTGGTGCGATAAGCTGGGGCTGATGGTATGGCAGGACATGGCCAGCGGCAATAATAATGGGGATGAGGCGCGTAAGCAGTTCGAGCTGGAACTGAAGAGGATGGTTGAAAATTTCTACAATCATCCCAGTATCATTATGTGGGTGCCGTTTAACGAGGGGTGGGGACAGCACGATACGCCACGCTATTCGGCTTTGGTTAAAAAGTGGGACCCGACGCGTTTGGTGAACGAGTCCAGCGGCTGGACGAACAGAGAGTCCGGCGACGTGCGAGATATTCACAGCTATCCCGGTCCTGGGAGACCTCCGAACGAGGAAAAGCGCGTAGCGGTGCTGGGCGAGTTCGGCGGTCTTGGGCTGCCGGTTAAAGGGCATACATGGCAGGAAGAGAAAAACTGGGGTTATCGCAGCTATGAAACAAGGTCGGACCTGACGAAAGCGTACGTGGCTTTGCTGAACAATCTTCGACCGCTGATTGGGAGGGGGCTTTCGGCCGCGGTGTACACCCAGACTACGGATGTGGAGGTTGAGGTCAACGGGTATATGACCTACGACCGGGCGATGATAAAGGCGGACGCTATACAGATGGTCGAAGCCGCCCGCAAGCTTTACCTGCCGCCCCCGATAATCAAAACGATTGTGCCGACATCACAGGAGCAGGGTATCGAATGGAGTTACACAACGAGCAGGCCCCGTGGCGGATGGGAAAAACCCGGATTCGACGATTCTTCCTGGAAGAAAGGCGTCGGGGGATTCGGCACTAAAAGCACGCCCGGCTCTGTCGTGCGGACCGAGTGGAAGACATCGGACATCTGGTTGCGGCGAACGTTTGAGTTGAAGGACAAGGAATTTGGCCAACCGCATCTGCAAATTCACCATGATGAGGACGCCGAGGTTTATATCAACGGTGTGCTGGCGGCGAATCTGAAAGGGTACACTTCGGATTATACGACGGCTCCTGTTAGTGAAAAGGCGAGCAGGGCATTGAAAGTCGGGCGTAATTGCCTGGCCGTGCGCTGCCGTCAGACGAGCGGTGGGCAATATATCGACGTGGGACTGGCTGACATAATCGAACAGCCGGCTAAATAACGGCTGATTTGTGCCGGTGGCTGTGGCATTCGATGTTTACCGCCACCGGCAGCGATGCAATATGGCACGGAGCGGTCTCGATTAAACAGGCAAGGGCTGTAGTGTCGCCGCCGAGCCCCTGCGGACCGAGGCCGAGCGCATTGATTGCCCAGAGCAAATCCGTTTCGAGCTTTGCATAGAAATCGTCGCTGTTTTTGGATGTAAGGTTTCGGCACAGTGCCTTTTTACTGAGCAGACAGCTTAGTTCAAAATCGCCGCCAATCCCTACGCCCACAACAAACGGCGGGCAGGCATCAGCTCCGGCTTGTCTAACGACATCAACAATCCAATCAATTATCAGTTTTCTTTCCGCCGTGGGTTTGAACATTTTGAATTGGCTCTTGTTCTCGCAGCCTCCGCCTTTAGTCATGACGGTCAGCTTTAACGTCTTGCCTGGTATGACCGTATGATGAATTATAGCGGGTGTGTTTGACCTGGTGTTGGTGCGTTTGTTCAGAGGGTCGGTGACAACGCTTTTTCGCAGGTATCCTTTTTCGTAACCGGCGGCAACACCGGCGTTGATTGCGTCGAGCAGAGTCGCCTGAACCTGGCTTGACGGAGGCTTTACGGCGACGTCTGCGCCCTGCTCAACAAAGACTACCGCAAGGCCGGTATCCTGGCAGAGCGGTATTGATTCGGCTGCTGCTATGCGGGCGTTTTCGAGGAGCTGATTTAATGTGTTTGCCGCGGCCGGATTGGTTTCTTTTTGTGCGGCCTGCCGGAGGGCGGCTAAAACATCGTCGGGCAGCTCGTGGGCGGCTGCTGTGCAAAGCGATTCTACGGTATCAGCGATTTGTTCAAATTTGATGTATCGCACAATTCGTGCCCCGTGCCCGAATCCACCAAAGGCGGAATTTTTTATCACCACTCACGAGACATTGACCTCGAAAGTTTTATAGATTATATTGCCGACGCTGTCAGCGATTCTGACTGCAATTATATGCTCGCCGGCCTCCAGTTTGTTAATCACAATCGTAAAATCTTCATCCGTAGTATCGTAGACCATATCGTCCGGCATAGTACCTTTCCACTTTTCATTGCTGTCGACGGTATAATTGAGCCTGCCGATAATGCTGAATTCGTCTGATACGAGCAGCTTCAGCGTTATGGTTTTTTTATCTTTGTCGATAGAGTATTTTTTAATGACCGGCGCGGTGTTATCAACTATTACCTGCTCGCTTATTCTGCTGCCCGCTAATTTAGTTGCGGCGGCATTGCTTCTTTCATCGCTTGCAGTTACTCTTACCTCGTACCGGCCGTCTTCTACGGTCTTTCCATCCCATTCAAAAGTGGCTGTTTCGAGCTCGTCTTTAAGTTCAATCCAGTTTGTTCTTCCGATTTTTCTAAAATCTATTTTGTAAATCATCTTGTCGCCGTTGTCATCTTCGGCCTTAAAGCTGATTTTGAATTCTCCCTGTTTGCCGGGTGCTGCAATGGGACTGACGTCGACCGATTCGACTTTCGGCGCCAAATTCGGTACGCTGCTGGCAACGGCAATTTCCCTTATAATCGGAGTTTTTGGTCCGTTGCTTTGCAATACAAGTTTATATTGACAGAACCTGCCGGGCGGGCATCGCAGTTGGACGGGCTGTGTTACTTCCACGAGTTCGGTCCAGTCTGAAAAAGTGGGGTCGTTGACATCTTTGACGTTTCCACTTCGAGAGGCCACCCGGACGTTGCAGCCCTGGGGAATATCGGCTTCTATTTGCAGCTTTCCCCACTTGGCCGGCTGGTCGGCGTCGATAAGGTCAGAAGAGTAAGTTCCCTCGGAAGCGAAGCCGGAGCCTAACTTTATCAACTTTGCAGGATTTGCCGTACCGAGATATACGGCATCGCGCCGGACATTTACCGCGGTTATCTGTGATGCCTGTTTATCCTCATAGATAATTGTTTCCTGCTCCAAGGCGGGGTCTACGGTGAAAAGCTGGGCGTTGTTTCCGGTGCCGACAAGCAGCTTTTTATCTTGTTCTGCCAGGCAAAAGAAGACGGCTGCCTCGCTGAATACATTTGTTACGAAACCGTCCTTGGTTATTTTGTATATGTAGCTTGCCTGGCCCGGCCTGGACGGCTTGCGCGGCGGTGTTGGTCCTTTGGACGGCGTTTTACTGACTGCTCCTTTTATATTTGCAATTTTCAGCTTCAGTCCGCCTTTGGCATCGCTTGTCGTCTTTGGCGGTTTTGCCTCAGGCTTTCCGGCAAAAGGTGACTGTGCGGCAAATTTGGTCTGTGCTCCGACAATCTTGGCGGATGTTGCGGCTGCGTGCAAAACGCCGTCTTCCGTAAATAATAATGCTGTAATTTCCGGTTCGTCGCTGTCGTATAGTACCGTTGCTGTTTTGGTGCGCGGGTTTATCCTGTATACGAGTCCCCGGCTGTCGCTTCCGGCGTAAACAAAGCCGTCCTGCCCAATAGCAAGTGCGAGTATGTTTTTGTCCTGGCTGTCGTAAACGAGCTGGGGTTTTTTCCCCGACGACTCGAGCTTGTAAACCTTTCCTTCGGGCCCGGTTCCCAGATAAATATTACCCCCTGCATCGACCGCAATGGCGAAGATGTACTTGTCCTCATCATCCAGCTCGAAAATCACTTCATATTTGTCGTTTTTGAAGCGGCAGAGCCTGCATTTGTCGCCGCTTATCCCGGCTAAAAGCCTGCCTGCCACATCGGTTGTCATCGCGAAGATATGCTCGTTCGACAAATACTCCTCGTCATCGACGGTATTGGCATCACCAGGGGTGTTTGCATCCTTATCCTTTTTGGCCTTTTTGCGGGCCGGGTTTTTCTCTGACTTCTCCGGATAAATCTTTGTCAGTTCGCCGAGACTGTATTTATAGATACCGCCGTTGGGGCTTGTTCCGAGGTAAACCGTCCCACCGCTTACAACGATACTGTTAATCGACCAAACATCTTCAAACTCTTTAACCGGCGCCTCCCAGGCGCTGCCGAGCTGAATAGTTCCTCGTGAGCCGATCACAATATTTTCCGTCTCGCCCTTCAAAAAATCTGAACTGCTGGCGTGACGTGCAATCTTGCTGTTAACCGCCAGAGAAGCAGAACTGGAAATCAAACAAACCAAAGTCAATACTAAAAGTGCGAATCTGGGATTAACGTGAAATTCGTGTTTCATAACAATTCCTCAAACAAAAATATCATACTTCGTATCTCGTATTGCGTTTCGTGCATCGCGTCTTATTTTTCTACGGTTATCTGTAGAATCTTCCTGTCGATAACGACTGTGCCGGAATCGAAACTTTTTTCGAGCCAATGCGGATATGGCTGTATTCTCAGCGTTCTTTTCGGGTTCTGTAAGATGAGCATCTTCGTGGCAGGCAAGTCCGGGAGCTCTGCCTTTTCTATTGCAACACCGCCGGGCGGTAATGCCAAAATGCAATACAATTTACCTCTGCCGATACTAAGAAGATACTGCAAGCCCTCCAGCAAGGAGTCCAAATCCTGGGCTACTAATTTATATGACGCGGCTTTTCTTAGAAACATCTCATAGCCGTAACCGCCGCAGATAGTCAGCTCATATCTGCCGGGTGCCAGGGTCCTGGGTATTTGGAAGCTGCACTGGTATTTTTTCTTTCCCGCCAGGACGGATTCGAGCACTACTTCGATATCGAGATTCCGGCCGGCCTTGACCGTTGAACCGGACAAATCGACCGACCATATATGTGATACAATGCTTTTCGGCACTATGCGAATATCAAAATCGACTGATTTTATATCGACTTTTTCGTATGGATTATTCATGAGCATCGTAACCGGACTAATACTTTCCATTAGCATCTCAATCAGGCCCATGTCGGTGGAGACATTTTCAAAGGTAATCGGTTCGGCACCCTCTACGCCGATAGCCACTTTATACTCAATCATATGATCGGGGGGCAGCTCGCCGAACCGCATACCTGCTCCGGACACAGTCGAACGCAGCAGCATTGGAGTAAGCGACTTATTATGAGCAACTTGACAATTGTATACTTGTTTGCCGCTGTCTCTGTAATCGTCAATGGTTATTGTCAGCGGGAACGTGTGCGGCTTTGCGCCGATTCGTCCGAAGACCGCCGTCGACTCATCCCTTGTCAGGGCACCGACTGTTTTGATCGCACTGGCGAGCTTAATAGAGCGGGATATGCTTGATACGACGGTATGCACCTGCCCGGTGGCCATTGGCAAATTAACCTGCCCATAGCCGAGGAAGCTGTGCCCGAAGCCATACACCTTGTCACCAACGACTTCGGTAGCCGTCCCAACTGCTTCCATTGTTATATCACCGGTCACCAAAGGCACGACCAGACAGCTCCCCGGTGCCAACTGAACATTTAGGTCTTTGTTGACACCTGCGCCGCCCCCGACGCCGGAAACGACGGCAAGTCCGAAAGGTTCGACCAGGGAGTTTAACTGTTCGGTGACCCGGGCCGGCAAACCGGATGTGATTAGCGGACAGGGCAAAGCAGCGGCACCGGCCAGGCTGCGTTTTCCCCGGAAGTGGGGAGTTGTAATTTGCTTATCAATTTGGGCAAAATCAATCGGCCTGGAAAAGTCCAGTGAGTAGCCATGTTGGGCTGCGCTTGCGTTCGGCCGGCCAACATCGCCCACCCTGAGCATGTCCTTGATTAGCGTAACACCATAGAGCGGGTCCTTGCTGTAAGTATACGCGGTGGCTAACGCGCCCGCCAGCCGGCCTTCGATATAGACCGGCGAACCGCTGCAGCCCCATACGGGACCTGTGTGGATAAAACGCTCATCCGTGCCCTGGACCAGAATCGAATCCCTTCCGGGTTCGTAATTGCGGATTATGCTTATAACATCCATGTCGAATTTTTCAATCTTGGTGCCGCTATAGCAGGTAAGGCAATACGCCTTCATGCCGGGCTTGATTTCGTCAATGCCGATATATTTGGCCGGGTCCCAAACACCTTCTATTGCGTTTGATGTCCCGGCAGCACAAAGTAAGCCAGCCAAAACCAGAGAAAAAAAAGTAAAAAGTGGGAAGTTTTGCCTTTTTACCTTCGCATTTATTTTGAACATTTATGCCCTTTCGAGTAATTATTAACTAAATCGCGTTAGAAACAGGACGCCAGAGGTATCTGGATTTCTAACGAGATAAAATTTTAATCGGCGAAGAGGCTTGTTGCAAGATAAAAGAAATTTTGTTACAATACTCACTTATGTCTGCAATTGAATATTTCAGGTAGTAGATATTTTAAGAAAGAGACGCAGGGAAAATGAAGTCTGAACATCGGCACGAACTAAAAACTAATGAATTGGCCGAGTGGATTGCAAATTTGCCGCAGTGGGCTCGGGAAAATCGCAGAATGGTTATCTATGTCTCAGTAGTTGCTGTGCTGGCCGCAGGCTCAGCTTTTTGGTACTGGCGTAAAAAAAATGTGGGGTCGGTTCAAGAACAGATCGAGTTTACCAGCCTTATCGCCAAACTAACGCAAAACAAAATGCAAATCCTTATGGCACAGCCCCAAGGAGTAGATACTTCGTATAGGCTCATCGAGACAGCCCTTGCCCTGGAAACCGCTGCCGGAGGTGCCAAAGACGACCATATGGCGGCTCTTGCGCTCATTAAGCGGGCAGAAGCGCTGCGTGCAGGATTGCATTACCGCCAGCAGACAGTGAACCAGACGGAGGTGCAAACAGCTATAAACGGGGCAAAGACTGCGTACATCAAAGCGCTCGAGAAGGCCGTGACCAATCCTTCGTTGACGGCGATGGCAAAATTCGGCCTGGGACTTTGTGAAGAGGAAATCGGTAACTTCGATGGGGCAGAGCAGATATATCGTGATCTCATTAACAACAGCGACTTTAAAGGTACGACAACCGTTGCCAAGGCACAGCGGCGTCTGGAAACAATGGCCGATTACCGGGAAAAGATAGTCTTTAAGCCGGCGCCAAAACCAAAACAACCAACTACCGATTTTTCACAACCACCTACTGATTTATTACAACCACCAATTCCGCTCAGACCGATTGAAGACAATGTGTTGCCTCAAGAGCCGAACCGTGTCCCTGTGGTTCCTGACGTCAAAATGGGGCCGGAACCAAACGGTGTCTCCGAGTCCCTCAACATTAATCTACGGCCCCAAGCTCCGAATAATGTGTTGGGGGTGGCTGACACAAATGTGCCCGGCGAATAATTCACAAAGCGAAATGCCAGATGAGAACAGTGGCCCCTTGACGCTTCAAGTGGGAAGCTCAATCAAAGAACGGAGGGTCGATAAATATCTCCACGGCCGGTTCAGTAACTTCAGCAGGGCTATGATCCAAAAGCAAATCGGCGCAGGCTCCGTCAGGGTCAACGGAAAAATAGTCAAGCCCAGCTTTAAGCTGAGTCCCGGTGATACAATCGATTTGACACTGCCTCAGCTTCCGAGCAAGGAGATTGTTCCTGAAGATATCCCGCTGAATATTATCTATGAAGATGAGAACATAATTGTTCTCAACAAGCAGGCTGATATGGTTGTTCACCCTGCCCGCAGCAACACTCACGGCACTCTGGTAAACGCCCTTGCCTTTTATTCCGACGAGCTGTCGAGCGGGCTTGGTGAATTCCGTCCCGGTATCGTGCATCGGCTCGACAGAAACACGACCGGCGTTATGGTCGTTGCCAGAAATGATATCGCCCAGTGGAAGATTGCAAAGCAGTTTGAACGCCGGCAGGTCAATAAAACTTATCTTGCTATTGTGCATGGTGTGCCTGAGCTGACGTCCGACCGCATAAGTGCGCGATTAGGCGTGCACCCAAGAGCAAGAGAAAAGTACGCAATCAGGCCGGAAGTTGGTAAGGAATCAATTACTTTTTACGAGACCATCGAAAGTTTTCGCGGCTTTTCCCTGTTGAAGCTGGCCCCTAAAACCGGCCGAACTCATCAAATAAGGGTACACCTCTTGTATATAAAGCACCCCATCGTCGCCGACGATATGTATGGCGGCAAGCTCGTTTATCCCTGGCAATTAAAAGATGCGGAAACCGCTGTTGAAGAGCCGGTCGTAAGCCGATTTGCACTTCACGCCTCCACGCTCGAATTCAAGCACCCGACAAGTGACGAGATGGTAAAATTCGAAGCCCCCCTGCCCGAAGATATGCAAAACCTGCTCGATATGCTCAGAAAATACCGAAAACTTTAGATTATTATTCTGTTAATCTTTTCTATCGTTTTACGTTTTCCAAAATAATTATAGAACAGAAGCCCGGTCAAAGGAAGTACTTCCCAATCTATCCCCTCATCAAATAAAATTTCCCACTTATGAGGAAATTTTCCCGCGTATGTAACTCTAACTTTTAATTTTCCCTCAAAAATGGATTTAAGCTTTCCGAGAATCCTTCTTGCGTTCTCGTTTGGAAATTTTTCCATAACAAATTCGTCGTGCCAACCATCACAGCATAGAGCACATGAATCTTCAAAAAACTCAGCAAATACATCAAATTCAAGTTCCGATTGGGCCTGATAGATAAATTCCAGACAGGTATTTCCATTTTTTATTTCTACTTTGAGGTGTTTACTATCAATTGGAAACTTTGAGTATTTAGATACGGCATCAAAAATAGCCTGTTGCTTGGCACCTAAATTATCCATTTTCTTCCTGTGGCAGACTTTCAAAGTCCGGAAGTGCGTTTAATACACATTCAAAAATCTTTCTCGCTGTCTCTATAGCTTCAATTGCTTCGTTGTTACTTATATCTCCGTGTGGAACGGGATATCGTGAATCTACCGCATAAACTGACAAAGTTTTGGCTTGCTCGTTAAGCTTTTCGAGTCCATCAACTACAGGAGAGCTTAGTTTGAGTAGATTCTCGATATTGTGTGTTTTTCCCGCTCGAATATCGTGGAAAGTCAACACGCCTTTTAGGGCCTTTTCTGCGCACTGTTGTGCGTGAAAAGCAATCGCCCAATATGCAGGATCATTATCTTTTTGAATAAGCTCGGCCAGACGCAAATCGTCGTCTGCTCGCATAATCCATTGCCTGGTCATTTCAAGCTTAGGATCCATAGACCAGCCTGCCATCGCAAAGAACTTCATTCATAATCGTGTTTTTTACGTCAACATATCTGTCGAATTGTGATTTAGTACAAACAATTAAATCAAAAGAGATGAGAAAGCCACTTAGGCTTGACCTGCCCTCAATAGCGATTTCTCTTGTTGATCGGTCTGTATCGGGTACGACAGCAAGCAAGTCGACATCGCTGTCGTCGTCAGCCTTGCCAGCAGCGTGTGAGCCGAAAAGATAAATCCTCTCAGGGTGTATTGACTCGGCCAATCGTTGTGTAATTTCGTTGAGCAATTCTGTAGAGATTTCTTTCATATACGTTCATTCCCCTTAGCATTACTCCTGCGGCAGTTTTGCCAGGTCGGCGTCGGAGCCGGCGACCATCAGAATATCATCCTGGTAAACCACAGTGCTTGGCATGGGGACATTGATAATTGCGCCGTTCTCAGACTTCTTTTTCTTGCGGTGCTCGTCCCGCTTGATTGCGACGAGGTTGACTTTGTACTTCTGCCTCAACTGCAAATCCATAACGGTCTTGCCGTCGAAGCTTGCCGGTGCTGTTACCCGGGCAAGGCTATAGCCCGGTGCGAAATCTATCTTTTCGCCGATTTGCGGCGCGATAAGTTTATATGCCCATCTTTGGGCCGACTCGATTTCGGGATAAATTACGTCTGTTGCGCCTACCTTGGAGAAGACCTCGCCTGAGACGGGGCTTTCGGCCCTTGCCAGAATCTTCTTTACGCCCATTTGCCGCAGGTTCACCACCGTCAGAATCGCCGATTCAAAGCCTTCCTGGCCTATGCCTATAATAGCGACATCAATCTTATCGATGCCCTGTGCCTTCAGGGCTTCCTCGTCTGTGCTGTCGAGGCGGACGGCAAGACTTACCTGGTCCCGAATCAGCTCAATCTCGTCCCTGTTTTTGTCAATTGCGATAACCTCAGCCCCGCTCATTGCCAGCGCTATGGCCAGTTTTTGTCCGAACCGCCCCAGTCCTATTACAGCAAACCGCATCATATTATTAGCTCCTAAATTTCGTGACCTGAGCCACGAATCAGCCGACAATTATCGCTTCATCCGGATAATTGTATTGGGCCGGTTTTAAATTAAACGTCAACGCCGCCAATAGTGTCAAGGGGCCGAGTCTACCGATAAGCATCGTGGCAATAATAATCAATTTGCCGGCGGTTGTCAAGTCAGGCGTAATGCCGGTTGTCAGGCCGACAGTCCCCAGGGCCGAGCCCGCCTCGAACATAATATCCGACATGGTAAAGCCGTTTACATTTTCGGTGATACTCAGGGCCAACGAGGCGCCGAACAAAACTGCGACGAAAAGCAGCGTAACAGTGACCGCCCTGCCGACAACAACTACCCGAATCGAACGCTTAAACATCTCTACTTCCTCGCGTTTTTTAAGGGTCGCATAAACAGTCATTATTACCACCGCCAGTGTGACGGTCTTTATTCCACCCGCGGTTGAGCCCGGCGAACCCCCGATGAACATAAGCAGAATCAAGACAAGTTTGCTCGAAGCCGATAGTGCCGAGATTTTGATAGTATTAAACCCGGCCGTCCTGGCTGTAATCGACTGAAACAGTGCCCCGAGAACGCCGGTATTTGAATCATAACCGCCTGCGTAGCGCTCGAACAACAGGATAGCCAGGGCGCCAAGAACTATCAGGAGGGCACTTGTGCTGAGAACAATTTTGGTCTGCAGCCGCATTCTTGTCGGCGCTTCCATCAAAAACCGGTAGCGAGTATGGAAACATTTTTTGCAGAATCGTTTTGTCCTTTCGACTGCAATGTGGGCCAGGTCGTAGAGCACACTAAAGCCGAGTCCGCCCAGGATTATCAGCGGACAAATCACTGCGTATATACTCCAGCTTCTGTCGTAGTTGATGAAACTGTCGTCGAATAAACTAAAGCCGGCATTGCAAAACGCACTGATTGAATGAAAGATACTATAGTACCACTGCTTATGTACGTCACCGGTCCAGCCGGGCACGTCGTTCCACATCCCGAAGATACTGACCGCACCGATAGCTTCAATAAGTATCGTCCCGATAAAGATGAAGGCAATCATATTTCCTATCCGACCGAGCGTTCGGGCACTTAGCAGGTCCTGCATTGCCACCGATTCACGTAAGCTTAACGCCTGTCCCAGGAGCAGAGCAAATACGGCGCCAAACATAACTATCCCCAGGCCGCCAAGCTGAATCAGGAACAGGATTATTAACTGCCCCATCAGAGAAAAATCCTTACCGGTATCTCTTACAATAAGACCGGTAACGCAGGTGGCGCTGGTTGCCGTAAACAGGGCGTCAACAAAACTTGCGCTTTCACCGGTGGATGCCTTCGGCAGGTACAAAAGCCCTGCGCCGCCGATTATCAAGACTAAAAAGCTGGCAATCAGTGTCCGCGTCGGACTCTTGCCCGATGCCGCCAGGTTCACACAGGTCCTGCAAAGCTTGGAGACTACCTGCAGAAAAAGATAGATACCCACCGCGAAATGGCGAACCGTGTGGGGCTCATCTATGTAAAACCATCGGCCCGCCCCGACCACGGCAATGACAAGCGCAAGTACAAGTGGAATCTCAAACCAGTTTTCTCGCAGGAATTCTGCTTTCGAGATGGCATTAAATAGGCGAATTATTTTCTCGACTATGAAGATGCAAAGCAGGGCGGCCTGGGCGGCATATAAGATTCGTGCCGGCAGTTGGGGCTCATCGAAGCCGAACAGCGCAGCAAAGGACGCCGCGACCGCAGCGGCGGTCAAGGCATTGACCCCGATTAAAACCTTCTCCAGCAGATTGTTTTTGTACCGTATCTGCATATTTAATTAGCGAATAGGGTATAACGGACTGAAATAATTGTCAATTGTCAATTGGAAGTTTCTCTATGCTATTTTTTTAGGCAACATCCGCCAATCCAAGCGAATCGCCAAATTTGGTCACCAGTGCCTTGCGAATATTCTTGTGCTCCTGCCTGTTTAACATCGGGTCGGAGCGGACCAGCTCGAATGCGTTTTTCCTTGCCATAACCAGCAGGTCGTAATCATCCACGATATTTGCGATTTTCAAGTCCGGCAGACCGTGCTGCCGCGTGCTGAACATTTCCCCCGGCCCGCGAAGCCGCAAATCATGCTCAGCTATTTCAAAACCGTCATTGCTCCTGGTCATTATATCGAGTCTGCCCTTTGCTATTTCGCTTTCGGTCTCTGCAAACAGAAAACAAAACGATTTAGCTTCTCCCCTTCCGATACGCCCTCTCAACTGGTGCAGCTGTGCCAGGCCAAATCTATCCGCTCCCTCTATGACCATTATTGTTGCGTTGGGCACATCCATCCCCACCTCTATCACGACGGTTGAAACCAGCACATCGATTTTGCCTTTCCTGAATTCGGCCATAATCTGCTGCTTTTTCGCGGAGGGCATCCGGCCGTGCAGAAGCTCAACGGAAAATTCCGGATAAACTTTCGTAGACAGGTTTTTCCACTCATCGGTTGCCGCCTTGATATCTTCGTTTTCTTCGAGTGAGGTTATCCGCGGATAAACAAAATACGCCTGTTTCTTTGCCTTTAGACGTTCGCGGATAAACTGGAATGCTTTTTGCCGGTTGTGCTTCTCGACCCAGCGTGTAATAACGGTGCCTCTGCCCGGCGGCGAGTGCCTGATAATGGAAACATCAAGATCGCCGAAAGCGGTCATCGCCAACGTCCGGGGGATGGGTGTGGCCGTCATAACAAGACAATGCGGCGTGGCTTGTTTTCGCAGTTGTGCCCTTTGCTCAACTCCGAATTTATGCTGCTCATCAATCACGACCAGGCCGAGCTTTCGAAATTCTATATCTTTCTGCAGCAGTGCCACCGTTCCGACGACGATGTCCATCGCCCCCTGTTTTATTTGCTCCAGAAGCTCTGTCCTCTTTTTACCGGTCAATCCTCCTGTTATCAAAACCCTTCTGACTTTGCTGTTCTCCATGTATCTTTCGATACTCAAAAAATGCTGTGCCGCCAGAATCTCCGTAGGAGCCATAATGGCCACTTGGGTTTTATTGGCGACCGCCGTCAAAGCCGCGTAAAGTGCCACGACCGTTTTGCCCGACCCGACGTCACCTTGCAGAAGCCGGTTCATCGGCTCAGATTTTGCCAAATCCGAGGCAATTTCGGCTATTGTGCCGTTTTGGTCTTCGGTGAGCAGGAACGGAAAACGCTTTCTGATTCGGCTGTCGATTTCGTCATTGCAAGTCATCGGCACCGCCGCCGAGTAGTGCTGTCTCCTTACCCGCCGAAGCGCCAGTCCCAACTGCATCAAAAACAATTCGTCATACTTTAACCTGCGCTTTGCCTTGGCTAATTTTTCCTCGTCCGGCGGCGAATGTATCCAGGCAAACGCCTCTTTTCTGCCGATTAGATTCGCCCTGGCCCGAAACTCTTTATCATAAAACTCCGGCACAAGCTCATCAACCGCATCACGCACGCGTCCGATTATCTTTTTGATTTGCCTGCTGGATAGTTTGCTGCAAGCCGGATAAACACCGCCGCTGAAATACTCATCCGGTTCTGAAGTTTTTTCATCGAGCACCAGAAATTTCGGATTGGTTATTTGCAACTGGTGCTTGTATAAAGCGACCTTGCCCGAGGCCACTATTACCTGGCCCGGCTTTAATTGGTCGCGAAGATACCCGCCGTGAAACCATATAATCCTGCACACCTCGGTATCATCGCTGACTATGGCTTCGAATATTGGCTGGCGGCGGTGGCTGTTGTAGTCTGTTGATTCGACAAGGCCGATGATAGTAGCGGTTTGGTCGGGCTGCATTTGATCTATCTTTATTGGCCCGGGCGCAAAATTCCAGTCCCGCGGATAATACTCCAACAAGTCTCCTACCGTATTCACTCCCAACTGCTCAAAGGTTTTGGCCCGGGCCGGCCCAACACCCTTGAGGAACTGTGTCGGCATAGAAAGGGTGAGCCTTTGTTGTGGTCCTCCGCTGACATCCGGGCTTGTTGTATGTCCATCCATGGACATACAATATCAAAATCCAATTAGTTTGGATACCAAAATATCGTGAGGTAATTCTTAAGTTATTCTTCGAAACCGTATTCCCCAAGCAGTTTAACGAAGCGGACGTCACAGATGAATCTTTTAGTTATATGTTCGGCTTTTTTTTCGGCAACGATAAGCTCCTGGACTCCCGGCGGACCTATCGGTGCGATAATCAAACCGCCCTCGGCAAGCTGCTCTACAACGGGCTCGGGTATCTTGGGCACGGCTGCGGTAATCATAATCCTGTC
>JBARPZ010000436.1:0-5428 GCA_049643445.1 Sedimentisphaerales bacterium | reverse complement strand
TTGATTTGCTGCCTTGCCTGGTCTAAATCCTTCGCTGCTATGGGAACGGCTAAATATGTCATTTTTTCTCGTACCTCGTGATTCGCAGCCCGTATCTCGTTTTCTGCGAGATATAACAAACAGGCAGGCCATATAATAGGTGGTCGAGGTCAATATTGCAATGGCAGGCTTTGAAAATCTATGGTTGGCCGCAGCCACGAACCACACACTACGAATCCGCCGCAGGCGGAAACTAAATGTATGTTTTTTTCTTGCGTTTTCGGCTGTTTACGGTAGATTTTACGAATAGAATATCGTTAAGCAAACCTGAGAACAAAATATGAGATTGCTTTGCTACGCTCGCGATGAACAATTGGAGGTTTAATATGGTAGGCAAAGAAATAAGACTCGAACGAATAATCGACCGCAATTCGCATAGAACGGTTATTATCCCAATGGATCACGGTGTTACGGTCGGCCCTATTGAAGGCCTGGCGGATATGCGGGAGACGGTAAGCAAAGTTGTGGCCGGAGGAGCCAACGCCATCCTGATGCACAAAGGGATGGTCCGCGCAGGCCATAGAGGCACGGGCAAGGACGTGGGACTGATTATTCATCTTTCAGCAGGGACATCAATCAGTCCTGATCCAAATGCAAAAGAGCTGGTCTGCACCGTAGAAGAGGCAATCAAGCTCGGCGCCGATGCAGTTTCGGTCCATATAAATCTGGGCGCCGAAACCGATAACCAAATGCTGCGGCAACTGGGCCTTGTAAGCAGACATTGTTCACAATGGCAGATGCCGCTTGTTGCGATGATGTACACCCGCGGGGCGAAAATCAAAGACGAATACGACGTCAAAAACGTCAAGCACGCCGCCAGGGTCGGAGCCGAATTAGGGGCAGACATTGTCAAGGTAGTCTATACCGGCAGCATTGAAACCTTCACCGAAGTCGTACAGGGCTGTCCCGTCCCCGTAGTGATTGCGGGTGGGCCGAAAATGGACAGCGACGAGGATATATTCAAAATGGTTGTAGGCGCCCTCGAAGCCGGTGCGGCAGGTTTGTCCATCGGACGAAATGCCTTCCAACACAAAAAACCGGATAAAATTATTGAGGCCCTTTGCAAAATGGTCCACGAAGAAACAACTATCGAAGAGGCGGCCAGGATATTACAGGACTCAAATTGAGTAAGAGCAAAAGAATGTCGGAAAACCTAAATCGCCGTAGTCTCATAAAGAAATCGTTTGCCGTATCGGCTGGGACAACTTTGGGCTTGTATCTTGGCGACAAACAAGCAAAAGCACAAACCACAGCAAAGAAAAAAAAGGCAATTTCAGAGACTTCCTCCGATGATATACCGATGGGCAAAATCGGCAACGTTAAAATTGGCAGATTGATTGTCGGGGAAAATCAATTCAGCGGCTGGTCCCATAGCAGAGACCTTAAGTATCTCCGTGAGTTGTTCAAGGCCTATAATGCCGAAGAAAAAATCATGGAGACCCTCCGGATTTGTGAGGAAATGGGGGTAAACACAATCATAACAGCTTCGTCGGGATACCTGAATAAATACTGGAGCCAAAGGGGCGGCAGGATACAGTGGATTGCGCAAGTCCACCCGAAAACAAATGACCTGACCAGCAATATCAAACATGCCGTCGATAACGGTGCCATTGGAGCTTATGTTCAGGGAGGCGTCGGGGATAGTTTCGTCAAAAATGGTCGGGTTGACCTCCTTGGCAAAGCCGTCGAATTCATGAAAGAAAACGGAATAATCGCAGGTATCGGCGGCCATTCGATAGAAGTGATTATGGCATCGGAAAAAGCAGGAATCAATGCCGACTTTTATATGAAGACGTTACACCACGGCGATTACTGGTCCGCTACGCCTAAAGAAGACAGGGTAGAATTTAACGTTGATAGCGGCAGCCTCAACGACCACGATAACATTTGGTCGGTCACTCCCGAAAAAACCATAGAATTCATGAAAAAAGTCAAAAAACCCTGGATCGCCTTCAAGGTCATGGCTGCTGGTGCAATTCATCCAAAATCCGGCTTCAAGTATGCCTTTGAAAATGGCGCTGATTTCGTCTGTGCGGGTATGTTCGACTTTCAGGTCAGAGAGGATGCAATCATTGCAAAAGACACTTTGAAAGCCATCAGCAGACCGCGACCCTGGCGGGCATGATACACAATCTCAAATCTTGTCATTGCGAGGAGGCCGAAGGCCGACGCGGCAATCTCAAAAAATATTCAATCATCAAACAATGTCATTTCGACCGAAGCAATGCGGAGCATTGCGGAGTGGAGAAATCTGGGTTAGATGCGTTATTAACCTTACCGGGATGAAAATCCCAATAAATTAATCAATAATCACTTATCAATTATCATTCGTGAGGGGGATCCAGGAAAAATCCCATTTTTGCACTTTTCCCTTGTCACTTTTCCCTTTTTTTGATAATCTATCCCCACTTACTTTGAGAAGGCACCGGGGAAAGGAAAATCGATGCCTTGTACCCTTATGCCTTGTGCCTTATTTCTTGCGTCTGTCGTCTGCCGAACGACGGGCCACGAGCCACAAGCGACGAATGTGCCGTCCCAGATACGGCTATATTTTATAATTAAAAGTACTTATTTGGTATTTTATACAAACTGTAAAATTATTTTTGGAGCAAAAAGAGTGTGCTATTGATGGAAATGGAGTAAATATGGCTTTGAATATCTGGAAGACAGTCTTTCACGACGATACGGCGAACATGTCTCTCTATGATTTTGTCGACGGCAGAGGTCTTAAAGTTCAAGATAATGTAATGCACTTTGGTTCAACTGAACTAATCAAGACAAGAAAAGGTCTATCTTTCTGCGAGAATTTCCTTCGCCTAAAACTGGCGAATCGCTACAAAGACGTTGATGTTACTGTCAAACTAGAGATTGAAAGCACAGCAAAAACTGATGGCGAGACCGAGGATCCTTCTCATTGGTTTGGGATCGCGACTCGTGCTGTCCGAAGAGATCATTGGGATGCTTATCTATTCTACATTCGTAAGGACGGCAGAGTCGAGTTTGGAATACGTGGCTATGTAAATGAGAAGCCACCACCATTAACATCGGTATCGTCGCAAGCTGTTACCATTAGAATCAAGGCCGAGGGAGACCGTGTTCAAACATGGGTGAACAATAAGTCTTATCATGATTGGCGAGACGAACATAAAGAATTTATTCGTAAAGGAGACATTTACCTTATCACGTACGCTTCCCTTGTGAAGATTTACGAAGTTGAAGTCAAAGTGAAAAGGTGGTACGCACCGCTAGTTCGATTATTAAAGCTTTTTTTTAAAATCATTCTTTTTCTCAAGCGAATTTTGTCCTGTATTTCTGTTTTCACGGTGATAAATATTATATTGAAAGCCGGTTAGGGTGTGCAACTTGTTTGCACACGCGGAATCATTCAATGAAAGAGATTGAGCAGAAAAGCAAGAAGCAACGGGAACTTCTTATACAGAAGGAAACAGCCTTTGTTTCAGAGTATTATATCCGCCCGAGGTTGATATAATCATTGTTAGGGAGCATGACAAAAAGGAAATAATATGAATTTTGATTATGCAATCCATTCTGATTTTTTAATCCATTGGACAGGGAAAGATATTGACGATGAGTATGATAAGCAATGGTATGAATCAGATAAATCAAAAACAAATAAGAATTGTGATGTTACTGGAAAATATATTAAACGCCTTAAAGATATCTTAAAGTACGGACTTTGGATGACGGAGAAACAAGAAGATAGTTTGTGTTTTAAGGAGATACTCAAACAAATTCCAATTCCCATAACTCCAACGACTTGTTTTACTGAGTTAAAACTATCAGAATCCCGAAAGCACGCAAGGCGATATGGGCGTCTGGGGATAGGTGTCAAAAGACCATTTTTATTTAAGAGATGGGGGAGACCTTTAATCTATTATCTTCGTAAACAATTAGACAAGGATATCTTTTTGAAAGATTGTGTTAGTAACTTGGAAGATAATAATTTGCTGAATTTTTTTAAACCCATGAATAGCTCGACAACTTTGAACTATGACCTTTATGCCGAGTCAGAATGGAGAATCCTCTATTTTGAAAAACTGTTATCAGAAATTGTTTCCAAAAACTCTAATAATACTAATACACGTATGGCAATAATTGATCCGAGAAACTGTGAAAATAAAAAAGAACATGCGTATTTCAATGACCTCACCTGTGAAGAGCAAAAAAAAATAAAATACTTAATACCCCTTGATGGCTGGCTTTCTATGATAATTTATCCTTCTTTAGATGTTAAGAACAAAGCCCAACAAGATGATTCTACGGGCATTAAGCAACAAATCAAAATAATTAAGGACCTCCCGCATGTCAACGGCAAAAGAATTGAAGGAGGAAATAGGCCGATCGAAGTCGATTTAGATGCATGTAGAAATTTCTGATTTGCAAAAAAGTATCGTGTTTTGTCATTCCTGCGAAGGCAGGAATCCAGTCGAGTAAGGTGTGTAACTTGTTTGCACACGCGGAATCATTTAATAAAAGAGATTGAACGAGTCCACCATAGGCGGATAAATATTGAAGAAGCAACGGGAACTTCTTAAACTGGAAGAAACAGTCTTTGTTTGGCGTTTTATAAATATTGTATAAGCATTGTTCTAATCAAAACCATTATGGAAATCATATTATCTATTATTTGGCTCATTTTTTTCATCCTATTCCTTCTACTTGGCTTATATCATTTCAAGTCATCGAGGTGCAATATTGATCCGTTTGCAGTGCCAGACCGTTTAGATGTGATTCCTGACTCTAAAAAGGAGATCGGCTTTGATCCTGATGAACCTATTCGCGATTTTATTACGAATTTCAACTTATATTTGAAAAAGCATAATGAATCTTCCTGTCGACAAAATATTGCAGCAGCATATGGCTACTGGCTCGCTTCAATCATTGCAATTTTATCCATGATTCTGGAATGGCGCGAAGAGATTAGGGCCTGGTTAATACAATGATAAGTAGAATTAGAAAATCTGGCTCCAGCGGACGCCAGCTTATTCTTCGAATAAACTTTTTCAGTCGAAAATTATAAACGGTGGATTGGTATATGCGGAGATGCGTGGATGGGTGAATTTTCCGGGTCCACGTTCCCCAATCAGGTCGAGGGCAGGTTCACGGGGATGGCCAAAAATAGTTCATTTTTTGCCATTTTTTTCTTAAAAAAGTTTGAATTATATTGAACATTTTGTGTATGTTTGGTATAATACAAACAGCCCTAAAAAGGGCAGGTTTTTTAGCGGAGAACCGCACTAGTAGTCTGTCACGGATAAAATACAGGGATAGAGGTCTTTTTGCCGATATATTCCAAAACGATATATTTGGTAAGGAGACCGTAAATGAAAAAGTATATAGTTGAATTGACAAGTGAAGAACGAAAGCA
>JBARPZ010000435.1:0-9877 GCA_049643445.1 Sedimentisphaerales bacterium | reverse complement strand
TCTAATTTGAAGAAAGACCTTCTCGTGGGAGTGTGCTCGTATGCCTCTATAACGATGGCCTGGCTTCGTCCTAAAATTGCGTGCGACCGAAGCCCGATTTCTTTGACCTTGCCGTTAATCGGCGAATGAACCGGCGCCGAAACAAACGCATCGGAGTCACCGATTTTCTGCCCCGCCTGCACCATATTCCCCGCCCTCACCAGCGGCTGGCAGACTGCGCCGATATGCTGGCTCAGCATTATTGCAACTTCGTTGACAGCAGGACCCGGCTGGATGGGAATATCGCTCGTAAGCTCTTTGTTTTCCGGTGGATGAACTCCGCCGTGAAATGAAAATCTGCCTTTTGTCTCAATCTTCATATGTAATAATGCTGCGATTATTTATTCTTAACAAGGCCTTTATTTATCACTTTTATAATCAATATGCAGATACCGCTTACCGTCAGGGCCAACAAAAAGCCGACCCCTGTTTGCACTACTTTGCTGGTTGTCAATTCGGCTAAGAGCCCTTCAAAAGCAGCTAAACAGCCAATAAACACCAATATCGGCAGCAGGAATGCGATTACAAATTTGAAAGCAAGCCCGGGTCCCTCTATTTGTGAAAGGTGTTCGTAAACCTCTTGACACCGGTGTTTCTGATGACAGCCTTGACAGAATTTTTCCTCGGCCATACGTTTCTACTTCCATGCAAACTAAAATCACCTTTATAATATACACGGCCGAAATTTTCAAACAATTTTTTCCGTAGGTGGGGATATAGTGATTTGTCGGTGTGATGAGGCCGAAAACCCCCCCACGCGGAAATCTCATTGCCAATTTTGAAATGTGAAGTCTGAACCCATCGATTATATTATTTCCGCAGAATACTAAAAGCCAAAATCTCAGATAAAAACCAACAAGCTCCAATACTATATACTAACTACTCACCAAAGGCGCATCCTCCGGGCGCCCTCATTTGTCCCCGCCTCGTTTCTTCTCGGAGCATGCACTTTTGGCCTCATGTTCCAGGGCGGCGTATTTTTTGACTAATTCAACTATAGCGTCATCGCTCTTGTCGACGTATAGTTCGAGCCAACACCCCTTCACGCCTTCCTTCGCAACGCGGATACCCGCCGCCGCCCACGCAGCTTCCGCATCCAGCCGCTGGCTCGATTCAATTCTCTTATCTTTATTATCTCACCTGCCATTTTCCCCGCCATCCTCCCAAAACGCAAGGGGAAAACGGATTTTTTTCTGGCCTACACGGTTCACTACCGTGTAAAATAAACGAAATTGATACACAGTTTGGGGCGTGCACGGCACACCAAAGACTGCTTTACAAAAACGTGGGGTCGATTATGTCTCAAAAATTAAGTTTTTTGGCTGTAAACCTTATTCTGTTCCTTTCTGCCGGCTGTGTCGTCAATCCGATTACCGGCGAGGAGGAGTTCATGCTCATGGGTGAGCAGCAGGATGTGGCAATTGGCAAAAAATACGCTCCTGAGCTTGAAAAACAAATGGGCGGTAAAATTGACAATGCAAGCATCCAGAATTACGTCAACTCGGTCGGTCAGAAAGTCGCAAACGTCAGCCACAGAAGGAGCTGGAACTATCAATTCGTGGCCCTGGACGACGATATGATCAATGCCTTTGCATTGCCGGGCGGATATATCTTTATTACAAAGGGCATGCTCAGCAAATTAACTACAGAATCTCAGTTGGCCTCGATACTCGCCCACGAAACGGCCCACGTTGTTGCCCGAGACACCGCCGTACTTATGAGTCGTGAGATTGGCATAAGCATTTTGCTCTCTGCCGCCATTTCTGACAGCACATCGAGCACTGCTCAAACCGCCGCAGACCTCACACGCCAGATCATCGGATTCCGGTTCAGCAGAAGGGATGAGAAGGATGCAGACTTGGCCGGCCTCGATTACATGGTCCGCGCAGGATATGACCCCAACGGAATGGTTGAGACTATGCAGATTCTCGACAGCCAGCAGAAGGAACGCCCAATCGAATTCTTTTCCACGCACCCGAATCCGGAAAACCGCATAGGATATCTGAAGTCAAGGATTAGTGCAAGATATCGAAAAAGAGAGGGTTTGAAAACAGGAAAAGAAGACTTCCACACCATCGTCCTGAAACACTTAAAGGACAAATAAACCTTGATTGTCAAACGCTTCTTTTTTACTTATTTCCTTACAAGCGGCGGCTTAAATTTCTGTCTGCTCGATTTGCGCCATCTGCAGCATCTTTCCCGGCTCCTCAGGCATGGCCGTCCTGGCTGAAAGATAAGCCGATTCGATAACAGCCATATTCACCAGGTTTTCTCTGCCGCTGCTGCCAAGCTTGTTATCATTGGGTTTTAATATACCCATCGCAAAATTTTCCAAAAGGGCCGTATACCAGGCCGACTCATCATCTTCGTATTTGAATTTCTTACTCTTGTCGCTAAGACCATCGCTTACGGTAAGTTGTGTATTGGTTACCGTTAATATTTTGTCTTTACCGTAAATCTTCAAAAATTCTTCTTCCGGCCCCATCCCCCCCCGCCGGGATGCTATCAGGTTGCCGCTGAGAGTATCGCTGAATTTCATCGTTACAACCGCCGTATCTTCCGTCAAATACAGCCGCTGCTGCCTGTCTCCCGCTGAGTTCGTGTTAAGAGAATAGATTTGCTCAGGCGCCGAGAAATTCAGTATTATCTGGTCGATTATCTTGTAACAGTTGTGGAGCAAAACTCCTCCGCCTGCCAGTTTCGGGTCTGTCTGCCACACAGGCCGCTTCGGGTCACCGGCATTGCAGAAGGCCGTTATCAGGAAAACATTCTCGATTTTAACTTCCTGCAAGAACTGACGCAGCACAAGATAGCTCTGGGCGAACCTGCCCGGATTTCCAATCGCAAATTTGACATCCTGCTCTTCGGCCAGCCTGACCAGTTCCGCCGCCTCCTCAAAATTCCTCGCCACAGGAGCTAACTTGAGTACATTGATCTTCTTTTTCATCGCCATTCGAACATACTCGTCACAGCTATGCATACCGGCGGCGACCAGCAGACAGCCTATTTTACTCACGTTTTCATTTTCTTCGCCGTTTTCTCTGTCTTCGCTGCTTTTTCTGTCATTGGCGCGCAGGCCCGAATCCATCACAGATATCAATTGCCGATAGTCGTCGAAGCCGGCACATTCGTATTGTGCAGCGACTTTCTCGGCAAGCGAGCCGTCTTTGTCGGCGACGGCGGAAATCTCGAAATGCTCAAGCTTTGAGGCCGTTTCGAGCATGAGCCGGCCATTCTCGTTGAGGCCGAGGACCGCAGCTTTTAATTTCCCTTCGGTCATTTTACAACCATCCCTGAAATTCACCTTTTCCTTGCAATTTGTAACACAGATTATCTGACGGCTAATTTTACGTATCTTTATCCGAAAAGTAACTATAAAAACCATCTGATTTTGCCTTTGAAATTGGGTTTGTTTTGGGTTTGAATTGGCTTTGATTGGCTTTGATTGGCTTTGAATTGGCTTTGAATTGGCTTTGAATTGGCTTTGTTTTCCTAATTGACCAAGTGTCCATTTGGTCGTAATCCTTTGTTAATACTTTATTTACGTTCAACTTGACTTTTCGGAATTTGGCTTTGTTTTGCATAAAAAGTATATTTTTTCGTACGTAATCTTTCGTACTTCGTATTGCGATGCTCGATACTGGATACTGGATTCTCGATTCTGGATTATCGATGCTCATGATTGATAATTTCCCTAAGGGTTTTCCGTTTCGCTACAAGATTATTGACGATTCACTAACGATTAAATTTGATTGATTAAAATGGCTCCCTGCCTACAGCATGCAGGGATACGTGGGCAACGGCCCCACTATTGCGGTTCTCCGCTAAATCCTTCGCCTGCTGGCGCTTACGTTTTCCTACTGGCAAACATAAGAGTATGTTAATATATTATCAAACAATTGTAAAGGAAAAAATGAAAAAAAGATTTTATTAGGCGTGGATTGAGATGGTTAAATGGTTAAATGGTTAATTGGTTCAAAGTCTTATCTTGTGGGAAAATGAGGGGGGAGTGTAGAGCAGTGCAATCCCAACACCTAACCTTTAGGCAACTTCATCGCTTTATCCTGGTAAGTTTGACAGCTACATTCTATATGCAAGGTTCATTTTCGCAGATAATTTTACAAGACTATTCTGGTCATCCTGCATAAGAGTTGCTCTTTCTTTGCTCACTGCAAGAGCTATATTGGCACGGACTTTCCAGCTTTCATCCTGAATTAATCCTTCAAGCTCCTTTTTTGACCACTTGTATCCAACTCTTGTCAACTGCCCAACTGTATAGGCACGAAGGTCCTCATCAGTGCTCTCAAGACCATCTTTGAGTGTATTGATTGAATCCATATCGAAGTATGGTGCAATTGCTTTGAGGCGCTTTGAAGCTTCATAAGATGGTGATAATAGCTCTTTTATGGCCTTCACGATGGGGTGGTTTGCTCCTTTGATCTCTGTATCAAAAGGCTTTGCCATAGGCGAAGTCCGGCACATAATCTTGAAGACATCTTCGGCTGTGTCTGAATCAGCAAATTGTGAGAGTGTTTCCGGAAGCCATGAAAAGGCCTTAACAGGGCGTAGATCGGAATAGTCCGTTTTATTGAGATATGCTTTCAGGACCCGTGTTGCATGTTTTGTTGGCAGGCCGGTTAGACTATAATAGAAATCGCGGCTGTCAGGACAAACAGTCCCCTTTTCCATGCGGGCCAGATCACTGTTTTCAACAAGGTCGAGAAATCTTTCAAGGTTTTCATTTGGCTCACTTATATAAGCTAATGCTCCAGCGATACGAAAACAATGGCCTAAACGAGGTTGGTCCCAATAGTCGTTCCAACGTTCTACGTTGCTTTCTGATGCTTCAAAAGCAGCCCGCTTTTTCTTCAAGAGCAGCAAAAGATTGGCCTTGACTGTTTCATCGCCTGCCTTAGCTCTATTTATGAGGGCATTATCTGAGTTTGGGTCATCAAGAAAGTCGAGCATTATGTTTAGAGTATCGGAAGTAGAGGATTCGATCAATTCGCACAACCTACGGTCATCTATACCATCCGGATCTGAGTTTTTTACGGTACTTAGAACGTAAGGCAAATCATTTGGTTCAATCATGTGAAGGTATTGGATAGAATCGCGAGCGCTAATCTTTCCGGTCATTATCCTATCAACCATCTTGTAGTAGGTCTGCCAGTTCGGCGGCGGCAAGGTCCCAAAAGCTGCAAGCTCGTCAAGTGATCTTGTTGTTGTTTCTCTGCAAACGTCAGAGTTGAAGTGGACAGATATCAAGAAACAAAAATAGAATACCACAAGATAAGGTGAAAGCAGCTTTATAATCTTGGGCCTTGTTGTTGCAATTTGTTCACTCTTGCCAAAGAATTGAATCCAACCCTTGACAAGTGAAGGCATTTTTTCAGAAGGAGGGTGAAAGATGATTATAGAAATGGAGGCAATTAATAGTACACCCAAAATTAACTTCAACCACTCAATCTCCAAGACAACAAATATAGCTGAAAAAAATGTTATGATCAGCAATAGCTGAATGATACGGTTCTTAGTCAACCATCGATAAGGTATTTTCCTGATGCTCCACCAGCCGTACATCAGTATTAACCATAAGAGGGCCGAGATTCCGATGGAAAAAAGACAGACTATAAATGCCTTTCTCCATGAAAAGTCGTAAGCCAATGTCATAATAAACACGGCCGCCAGAGCAATACAAAAGGTTATAGAGAAACACGACTTTATGAATGTAAATCTATAAGACACTTTTCTATAGGGTTTCAAATAATCCATCAACCAAAAGGTCAGCCATATGAAAACTGAAACAACCATGCATAGCAGGGGTAAATACAAACTTTTTTTTGCCAGGTAGCCCAATATAATAAACCAGACCTGTTCAATGGTAAATAACGCTATTGTTGTTATTAGTACCAGGAAATAGAGAATGCTACCTATCCACAACACATGTGCTGACCATTTTACCTTGCAGTCCTTCGGTGTTTTCCGTATCAGATTGGTTATGAATATAGGTGTGCAGAGAAGAAAAATCGATACTGCTACCCAACCACCGAGCATTCCCATGCCTATTAACAAAGCAAATATTGTTTTTTGTTTATACTCAAGGGTCTTTTCTCTTGTCGTATCATCAATCGTTTTCAAACTACTAAGGTGAAAACGAACGTGGCGAGCTTGATTTGGGGCAAGCTCGGCGTATTCTAATTCAGTGGATTTTATACTCCTGCACAGAGATATGCTAACGAATAACTGAAGCAGGTTTTTTGAATTGTCAAAGTACTTTTGGGCCATAACTGAACCGGCGTGCAGAGCTCTCAATCCATAGTCTCTTTCCCTATTAGCGAAAGCCTGGACCGCTTGTTCGTTTAGCCTTGTTGCAAGTCTCATTTGGTTTTGAAATTCAAAAGGTTCAAGACATCCCACGAAATAAGCCGGGTTGAGATTAGCCTTTTCAAACAATGCAAATATTCTGTTCCGGTATGTGTAGTATGGAAAAGAAAACACATCAGATTTATTACCCTCCTCAATATCCTCCAAAACCCTTTCAAAGTCAGTCGGTGAAGTTGTCTGCATTTGTACGATAGCCTTGAGATAGTGAAAATATGCATTTTCAGGTTGACTTTCGAGAAGTCTGTCAGCGAGCAAATCAGCAATCTTTGGGTCCAAACCGTCAGTCGATAATATTTTATACAATAACCTGGAAATCAAGAGGTCATTCTGAGGATATTTTAAAACGAGAGCGGCCAATTCATCTACTTTTGTAACATTTGAAGAGAGCAGGCAATTTGCCACATCTGCGGCTTCGGTGTCTGTTTGCTCGACTTGCTGTGGGAATAAAGGTTTAGGAGCTGAAGGCAATTCTAACAATCCTCCACGGGGAAGGCGTGTAACTGACTGATATTGTCGCCAGAGGTAAACAAGGTTGGGCACTTGCCAAATGGTCAATCCCAAACCACAAAGGATTATTATGATCCAGGCTCTCTTTCCGTAAACCATGGCTTCTCCTGCATGCCTATCTAAATTCAATCAACTGTAAATTATACTCTGGTTTTCTTGTTTTTGCAACGTATTTTCTCCAAATAATAGACATACTTCAATACAGGCGTCAGGGTAACAGGATTATAGTGGATTAGAGGATTGGTCTCTTGGTCCCTGTCCCCTGCCTAAGGCTTGCTGGGGCAGGTGAGTGAATGCGAGGGATTAGGGGTGAGGGACGAGGGGTTAGGGGTTGGAAAGAGAAATCAAAGATTAAAATGTAAAAATCAAAAATGGATTCCGCATCAAGTGCGGGATGACAGATGTGAGGTTGTTTACATGTTGTGGCCAGATTTCTCGACTTCGCTGCGCTCCGCTCGAAATGACACCGGAGTGGATTACCACCTTCGGCGGACTTCGGTCGAAATGACAAGGATTGAGATTGCGGGATTAATTATATTCGGTGGGCATGGCCCACGCTACCCGGCTGCCTCTGTTACCTTTAGCAACCTGAAAGCTTCCTTTGGTATGTTGTAATCAAGGTATGACATCGGTGTTTCATTAATGCGGCAGGAAGTTTCAAAAGGCGATAATCGCCGTTCTATCATATAAAACTTAGATTCAAAGATAAGCTCATTCATTGAGCCTATCACCCTTCGGTCGTTTGCTTTGGAAAATGAGACTCCGGCTGCGTGTGGTGCTATCAACCTCCGGTATAGAAATTCACAGCCGTCATCCGTCATAAATTCCCGCATAAAGCTGAGTGTTCTCCGGATTAGCTCATTGTCGTCAGTGATACCACGGCCATACATTATCAGGCTATACAGAGACGCTGTGTTTGTAACGATGATATACTGTGCGCGCCCTGCCGTGAACAGATTGGCCGTCCAATCGATGAAGGGATTTTGACCGGGCGGCAAAGCCTGTAACGGCGCCAGCCTAATCTTCTTAGCCAGTTTCTGTGTCAGGCGAAATATCATTTCGCTCAGGGCCCTGTAATTATTGCAGTTTACGAGTTGAGACGATTATAAAGTATGAATTGAGAATTTAGAAATGGAAAGGGAAAGAAAAAGGCTTTTTCCTGGTTCCCTGCCTACAACATGCAGGGACTGGCGCTGGATCCCTGCCATATAAATGATTAAGGATGAGTGATTATTGATTAATTTTTTAGATTACCATCCCCAAGCTGCGCTTGAGGCTGCCACCCATCGGTTGCCGGGTAATTTCATTATTTTTGAATCTGATTTCCAGTAGTCTGTTCTATCCTGGAAGACTGCGTTAGTATAAGCAGGACCAAATGATACTACCAGCAGAATAGCCAGAAAAACCTGTTGTGCTGTTTGATGAAAGTTATTCACAGTCTCTACCTCGTCCCTGGAGTTGGCCCTTACAAGAACATTGAGTTTAAGTCAATTAAAGTCGTATTTTGTATATCATATCTCGTGAAGCGTATCTCGTAAAGCGATTCTCGTGATTGTTTAAATGGTGGATGGTGAGTCACCAATTCACCAACAGCCGTTTTAATAATTTTTTTTATTTTTTTATTGAAATCCGTGTTTTTGCTCTTATAATAACTCCAGTTGGGTATATTCCCGGGTCTCTCAGGTATATACCCTTGAAACAAATGAGAGAGACAATATTTATGGCCGTTTTTAAGGCCAAAGGAGTAAAGTAGTGAGTACAGGTACAGTAAAATGGTTTAACAGGAACAAAGGCTTTGGATTTATCGTACCGGATGATGGCGGCGATGATTTGTTCGTTCATCACTCTGAAATCAAGACAGAAGGCTATGCAAGTCTTGACGAAGGCCAGAAGGTTGATTTCGAGATAGGAGAGGGTAAGAAAGGCCCTTGTGCGACCAACGTTATCCCCGGCTAATCCAAAGAAAAACACCACAAAAACCAAGGGGCTCCGAAAAACGGGGCCCCTCACATTTTAACGATATCCCCGCGAGCCTGCCCTCGACCTGCTCGGGCGTCTAACCCATGTCCTCGCGAAGGCGGGCATCCATGTATCTACGCATCCACGGTTCACGAACCTTCCGTTTTCTTTTCATCAGAAGTGTGCTTTTTCTTTCTCATTATCACCAACACTACAACCACGCCGGCGATAATGACCGTGATTGCGAACAGACCCAACAAAAGTAATAGAACTAATAATATCCACGAAATACTCATAGTAGTCATCGTTTTCTCCCGAATTAAAAGTTTCTATTTGCCATAGCTCATTCCCCCCCCTGCTCATCCACACATTCGGCTATCTTTTCAAGGCCGTCAACGCATAATCCCGACCACGTCTCCATCGTATCACGGACCTTTTGCAGCTCGGCCAATGTCTTAAAATCCATCTGAGTAATCATCTGTTCGCGCTTGCTGACCTTTGGCTCATCAAGGACCCAGTAGTGGACCACTCCGAGATGTACGCTTCCGACCTCGTTGGAATCATCGTTGAGCAGGGCTATAATACGGTCGCTGTGTCCTGTTTCAACGGCCACTTCCTCGGCCACTTCACGTTCCACGGCGGCAAGGTAGGTCTCGTAGAAATCGGTATTGAATAATGGCATGTCATCGCCGGGATTTATATGGCCTCCTATGCCGATGGAGCGGTTTCCGACAAGCCGGGTTTCTCCGGCCCGTGTCCCACGAACGTAGTTAAGAAACTTGCCGTCGCAGGCCATTATCACGTAGGGAATGATTTGTTTATGGGAAGGGTCAATTTCAGCCTGCGGCCGGGGCATGAAACGCGGGACGCCCTGAGCGAAGATTTTGGGCAGGTAGCGGTCCACGTCGAACGCCAGACCATGAAACATCCCGACCTCTTCAACAACTTTGCGCTCGATGACTAATACCTGTTCTTCCTTCGCCATGCT
>JBARPZ010000434.1:0-3298 GCA_049643445.1 Sedimentisphaerales bacterium | reverse complement strand
TGCGGCCGGGCCTGCTCTGGAAGGGGCGCGGATAAGGTGCGGCAGCAGAGCGGTGGAAGGGGCGATAGAAGCCGTCGTTGTAAATGAAGATGATATTGTTCTGGATGTGATAGGAAACAGCCCGGCGCATTCTATATGCGGCAGCGGGTTGATTGATGCGGTAGCGGTCCTGCTAAATCTTGGTATAGTTGATGCGACCGGACGGTTTGTTGAAGCCGCCTCGCTGGAAGGCAAACTATCACCGGCACTCTTTTCTCGAATTATCGAACAGGATGGCCAGCCGGCCTTCGTACTCGACGACACGCAAAAGGTAATCCTCACACAGGCCGATATCCGACAGGTACAATTAGCCAAGGCAGCCATTCGGGCCGGCATCATTTTTTTAGAGCGCAAGCTCGGCATCTCCGATGGTGACATCAAGCAGGTCTTTTTAGCAGGTGCGTTCGGTAATTACATTCGTGCTGAAAGCGCCTTGCGATTGAAGCTATTGCCTGACGTACCGACCGAAAGGATTAGGGTCGTCGGCAACGCCGCGAGCAGCGGCGCGCAGATGATACTTTTATCCAAACAGTGCCGGGAAAAGGCCAGGCAGTTGGCCCGAAAGATTGAATACATAGAAATCGCCCACCAGCCGGATTTCCAGGATGTGTTCGCAGAATCAATGGCGTTTTAGAGCCTGCTTGTGCACTGATTTTTTTGTTGCGTTTGGGGAGGATTGCAGAGATAATAATATAGACATAACAGGTGGGAAACTCACAGCTTTATAGAGGCTGACAGATGAGCGAAGAAGAGAGAAAAGAAAAACGCTATAAAACTAAAGTAACAATACGTTCTTTATTGGTAGCCCTATCTTGTCTCTTTTTTATTTTGGCTTTGATAACTTTGTGTCATTCTATACATTGTAGTCCTACGCCTAACAATCACTATCTGCGCTCGTGTATGCTCAACCTCAGAGAGCTTGGTATAGAAATGCTAATTTATGCCAATGATTACGATGGTATGTTACCGACACCTTCAAAATGGTGCGATTTGCTTATTGAGCATCGAGGTGTTACAAAAAAGCAACTTAAGTGTCCATGTGCGAAGGGTGGCCCCTGTAATTACGCTATGAATAAAAATGTTGAGAAATTAGGTTTGGATGCCCCACCTGATATGGTTCTTCTCTTTGAGACTTACCCAGGCTGGAATCAATATGGTGGGCCCGAATTACTAACCTTGAATAATCACAAGGGCAAAGGTGCTAATGTATTATTTAATAATGGTAGGGTTTTATTTATAACGCCGCAAGAAGTTGAAATTGACAAATTAAAATGGAAGCCGGACGAAGTTCAACAAGAGTGAGGAATATTCAAAACAATACGCAGATGAGTGGATCCCTGCCTAAGACATGCAGGGACAGGTGCGGAGATGCGAGGGGGAAATTCGTTTGACGGGAAGCGGGGTTTTGGTTTACAATTAACGAGATTAGACATGGATTTAATTGTATTATGAACCGGAAACAGGAAATGATACTTTGGATAGGTTTGATTGTCATTCAGTTGATGATAATCTTTCCTCCGGTCAGGCGGTTAGAGCAGCCCTCTGAGGGTGTTGAAGAACCGCCCGAAATTTCCGTCGTGACAAATTGGGTGCCGGGTTACGGTATCATCGTTCGAGATTACAAACATATTCGATTCGGCATCCTTGCTGCGCAGTTGATTATTGTCGCTGCGGTAACCGGCGGCTTTATCTACACTTTTCAGATAACGGAGCAAGAAGAAGATGGGCACTAATAGAATCCAAGCGGGGGGAAATTAAGCTGTCAGGTATCGGCGTCCCGAGTCATCAGCGGCAGTGAAATCTTCCATTTGATTGCAGACAGGCGGAGGGCGAGCGTTACGATGATTGATGCCAAAACTGCCAATTCCCGGATTTGTATTTTAGTGATAGTGAGCGTAAGTACGATTGCGCCGCACAAGGAAGCCGTGGCGTAGATTTCTTTGCGCAGGATGAGCGGAATTTCTCCGGATAAGACATCTCGAATCATACCACCGACGACTCCGGTCACTACTCCCATAACGACGGCAATGCCTGCCGGCATATCCAGGGCAAGGGCTTTTTCAGTTCCGAGCACCGTGAATACAGCCAACCCGACAGCATCCGCTACGGCCAGTAACATAGGTGGAAGCTTATACAATCGGACCGTGCAAAACGTTGCGAGCGCAGCCGCTACGGCCACGATAAGGTAGGTTTGGTCTGTTACCCAGAATACGGGACCGGTATCCAGAATCATATCTCGGAGCGTGCCGCCTCCCAGGGCAGTGACGACCGCCAAGACAACCACGCCGAAAAGGTCCATGCGCCTTTTACCTGCGGCCAATGCCCCGCTGATTGCGAAAACGGCAACACCAAAGATATCTAAAATATGAAGCAGATTTTGCATTGTGTGGTGTAATCAATCCAAAGGTCGTGCAACTGCGGCGTGTCGAAGCCGATTATCGTCATATATATACTATCCACAACATCGAAATGCTCGTCAATAGAATAATGCCAATCTCAGGATTTGCTCTACAACAGCCCGGACACCGGACCACAGGCGACGAATGGTTATACACCTGCGATGAAGTATGAATTAGGCTCCTGCTGTCTTGAAACGCCGGTTTAAACCATCCTAAAGTAGGGATGAAAAAAAATTTTATTTTTTTGTTTTTTTCTATTGACCTGCGAACAATTATTGTTAAACTTGTGTATTATTGCGGAGCAAATTGAGATTAACTTACAAAAGTCAAATTGCAGGGTTGGGGTTATCTCGCTTTCTCCTCTCCCTCCGCCCCCAACCCTGTTTTTTTATGCGCAGATTTTCATGCATTTGCCTTCAATAACCCGCCGAGCCAGGATTTGCAAACTGGCGGCAACAGGCGAAGAATTTGCTTAAGGGAAACGGCGGTTTTTACGCTACACGCCGATTCCGATGAGGCAGAAACTCCAAAACCAATAGATAACGAATGCGATGTGGGCCGGTATCAATGTAGAAATGTGGGGCTTGAGTATGGTTAATATGCAAATAACGATTGCCAAGAAGGTAACAATCAACGAGACGATGGCCATATCGAGGTCTCTCTTCGCGAGGAAGTGGATGCCGTAATAGGGAGGAGCGGTCGGGGCAAGCCAAATCACCATTGCCCGGCCCTGGAAACGACCCATCCAGCAAAGAAGCGACAGCGCCCACAGCAGAGAGAAGTTCACCGCCAAACTAATAATGACTTTTCTTCTGGAAATCAGGATTACTCCTTCTCCGAAATTAGATTAACCGGGCTGA